>JAWWAH010000011.1:0-26195 GCA_033721415.1 Candidatus Spechtbacterales bacterium
GCGTTCTTGTGCAACTACCGCTACCGAAAGAAATAAACACTGATTACGTTCTAAATACTATAAAAAAAGAAAAAGATATCGATAGACTTTCAAAAAAATCTCTTGGAGAAATCGAGCAAAACACCAATAGTCCACTTCCGCCTACGGTAGCTGGAATTATGATGCTTCTTGATGAATATAAGATAAAAACCAAAGGTAAACATGTTGTTATTGTGGGCCATGGACGCTTAGTCGGAAGGCCGATATCAAAGGTGTTAAAAAATAAAGGAGCAACCATCTCTATTGTTGACGAATTCACCCCTGAAGAAACAAAAAGGACACTTCTAAAAAGCGCTGATATGGTTGTAAGTGGTGTCGGGAAAGCAAATCTAATCACAAAAGATATGCTCAAGGAGGGTGTGGTCGCAATAGATGCAGGAATATCCATTAAAGACGGAAAATTAACTGGAGATATAGCAGAAAACGTTAAAGAGGTTGCCTCGTACTATACTCCCGTTCCCGGCGGTATTGGACCAATGACAGTTGCGATGCTTTTTAGAAATTTAATTGAATTAAGCAAATAATAGCGAAAATAATCGACTCATAAGAATGAGTTAATTAAATTAATCAACTCAAAATCGACTCAAGGCTATGAGTTAATTTAAAAAAATCGACTCAAGTACTTGAGTCGATTTTTTTTAACATATTAGATGTCTTTCTATTTTTCTAGTTTCTTCTTCAAAAGCTCTGTTGCAACCTGCGGATTAGCCGCTCCCTTGCTTTTTGCCATTACTTGCCCTACTAAAAACTTTAATGCATTTTCCTCTCCTCCTTTGTAATCACTGGCTGCTTTTTCGTTTTCTGCTATTACTTCTTCTACTATTTTATCTACTGCACCCTCATCACTTACCTGCTTTAAGCCTTTTTCTTCTATTATGTTTGAAGGGTCTTTGCCTGTGGCAAACATTTCATCAAGAACTTCGCGCGCTGCAGAGCTAGATATTTCTCCTTTGTGTATCAATGCTATAAGTTCGCCAAAGTTTTCGGCTGTCATTTGCATCTCTGCTATAGGTGTTTCTGTATCGCTTAAAATAGTTCTGAGGTTTTTTATTGTATAGTTAGTTGCTAGTTGAACTATTTTCTTCTTATCCTTATCAGTCAGTTTTCCATCTTTCCATTCTAAGGCTTCGGAAACAGCTTTTTCATAAAACCCAGCTAAATCAAATTCGTTTACAAAAATATCTGCTGTATCTGAATCATGGTCATATTCGCTCATAAAACGCTCGTGCTTGCTACGTGGCATTTCAGGTAGAGCAGCTTTTATTTTTTCAAGATTATAACCATATTCAGGAGTAATGTGCATAGGAGGAATATCGGGCTCAGGAAAGTATCTATAATCATGGGCTTCTTCTTTTGAGCGTTGAGCAAAAGTTTTTCCTTGGGTTTCGTCCCATCCCCTTGTTGCTTGTTGTATTTCTTTTCCTTTATCTAATAATTCCGTGTGGCGCTCTATTTCATATGCTGTGGCATCTTCAACCGCACGGAGCGAGTTTAGATTTTTGAGTTCTACTTTCGTGCCTAATTCCTTTGCTCCTTCTGGAGCCAAAGATATATTAACTTCAACGCGCATCTGCCCCTTTTCCATGTCTGCATCAGATGCATCCAGATAGCGTAGTATTAAACGCAATTGCTCTGCAAATTTTCGAGCTTCTTCGGCGCTGTGCATTACTGGCTTTGTTACAAGCTCCATTAACGGTATCCCTGCCCTATTGTAGTCCGCATAGGACTCTTTGCCATCATCTGAATGAACCAAACGACCTGTATCTTCCTCCAAGTGCACACGCTCTATGTCTATTTGTTGAAGTTTTCCCTCGTGGTCTATATCTATTTTCCCACCAGAGCAAAACGGAAGATCATACTGTGATATCTGGTAACCCTTGGGTAGATCTGGATAAAAATAATTTTTTCTATCAAATTTAGAAAACTCAGCAATTTCTGCCCCCAAGGCAAGCCCAACACGGATAACGTGATCTATGGCACTCTTATTTGGAACAGGTAGTGTGCCTGGGTGTCCCATACAAACAGGGCAAACATTTATATTTGGATGGTTTTCGAAGGGATCATTCAAATCATCACAAAACATTTTTGTTTTGGTTTTGAGTTGTGCATGAATCTCTAAGCCAATTGTTGGAATATATTTTGACATATACATATACTAACATAAAACCAAATGCTTTCAACGAAAAACCCCTCTAAAGAGGGGTTTAAAAATTAAGAACTTTTTCTTTTTAGTGTTAATATTTTAGCCGAATAAAGATTTTTCTGGTTTCGTAGTATCTGTTTACTGCTCTCTAAAGTCCATTTTGAAAAATCAATTTCAGGAAAATATGCATCGCCGTCGAAAGTATACTCAACTAAAGTAAGGTGTAAAAAGGAAGCATGTGGTAAAAACAATTTATATATCTCTGCCCCGCCTATAACAAAAAGGGTATCATTGTCTGGTGCAAGGTCGAAAACATCATCAACAGAATGAGCAACATCTGCTCCTTCAGCTGCAAAATCAGTATTCCTTGTGAGGATTATATTCTGTCGTTCGGGCAATGGTCTCGAAACTTCAGGAAGGCTGTCCCAGGTTTTTCTACCCATTACAACTGCACTACCTATAGTCAAACTCTTAAAATGTTTTAAATCATCTGGCAAATCCCCAAGCCAAGGGATACCCCCTTCGCTTCCTATAACGCGACCTTTTCCCATTGCAGCAACAAGAGATACTGTTATGTTGTGCTCTTTCTTACACATTTAAAGTTGCTTTAATTGCTGGATGGTGTCTGTAGCCAATAAGATGTACATTTTCCATCCTAAAGCCATCTATATCCTTGATACTCTTTGTAAGAGCAACAGTTGGAAGTGGTCGGATGGGCTTTCTATTGATTTGCTCCAATACAGCATTAAAGTGATCGTGATATATGTGAACATCCCCTAAGCTGTGCATAAACACTCCGGGCTTATAACCGGTAACCTGAGCCACCAACATTAAGAGTAAGGCATAAGAAGCTATGTTAAAGGGTACACCCAAAAACATATCGCAACTTCGCTGATGCATGAACAAGTCAAGGTGTTCTCCTCGTACGTAAAACTGGTAGAACATGTGGCATGGCGGAAGAGCCATCTGGCCAAGTTCTGCGGGGTTCCAAGCGCTAACAATATGGCGCCGACCATAAGGGTCATCTTTAATTCCCTCTATACACTCGGCAAGTTGATCAACGGTGTTACCGTCGGCTCCGCGCCAAGAGCGCCACTGAACTCCGTATATCCTTCCAAGATCTCCCGGGAATTCGGCTTTGGGCTTCCAATACGGAGATTCTGCATTAGGAGTCCAAAAAGTATTATCAGTACCCAGAAGTTCCTTGAGCCTGTTTTCATCATTACTGCCCTCAATAAACCAAAGAAGTTCAGCTAGAACTCCCTTGAAATAAACCTTTTTTGTTGTAAGTAGGGGAAAAGCATCTAGTGTAACATCGAACCTCATTTGCTCCCCAAATAAAGCTCGCGTCCATCCATTTCTTGTTTCTCTGTCATCGCCTTCGCGAAGTATTCTAGTAAGTAAATCCAGGTATTGCTTTTCTGGGTGCTCTCGCATACATGCCTCCCTTTCTACTGGGTGCCGGATGAGCCAAATCGCTTGTCGCCTCGGCTGGTTGGTGTTGAATCTAACTTTTCAATATCAGAAATTTCTTCAATACTTGCTTCTTCAACTGGTTTTACTACAAATTGAGCGATCTTATCTCCCTTGTTTATAACATGCGGATTTGCGCCAAGATTCGCAAGAACAACTTTAAGCTCTCCTCTGTAATTAGAGTCTACAACTCCTGCTAGTGTCGTGATGTGATTTTTCACAGCCAAACCACTCTTATCCCAGACAAATCCACCAAAACCACTCGGTAATGCTACCTTAAGACCTGTAGATAGTACAGCCTTTTCGCTTGGATTTATGACTTTATTTTCAGAAGAAAAAAGATCCATTCCCGCATCACCTTCATATGCGTATGAGGGCAACTTTGCAGATGGATCTATCTTTTGAAAATATACTTTAGTTTTTTTATCTGAACTCCTCATAGTATTCAAGATCATCAACTTGTCCTTCTAATTTTTCAACATCTCTAAATCTTGAATTTATTATAGCAAAAGCATCATTACGGGACAATTGAGACAACTCTATCTTGGCAACTTCAGCCATTTCTTTAGCCAACTCGTAACGCGCCTTATAGTGATCGGGCTTATAAACTTCTAGATAAACAATTCGGTTAATGCCCACTGCAATAATTTGTCTCATGCAAACTATGCATGGAAAATGCGTGATATACAAGGTTGCATTGCGGCACATTGCTGAATTTTGCAATATTGCATTTTGTTCAGCATGCAGAACACGCTGGCAAGAACTGCCCATTTCTTCAATAATTAGGCACTCATGATTCTGTTGACATGTTGAAAATCCAGGAGGTGCTCCATTATATCCACTAGCTATTTCTCGCTTGTTTTTAACAATAACAGCACCAACTTCTACTTTTTTCATACAATTTGCACGCTTAGCCATATCTAGAGCCTTAGCCATAAATGTAGCATCCCACGAAGGACGATTATCCATGAAACCCATTTAAGCCTCCTTTTTCGACTGCTTTTTCAAAGGGCTATTATATTTCTATCATATCCAAAATAAAAAAGAAAGTATAATTATACTTTCTTTTTTATTTTGGTGTTTGTATTTTATTTCTTCTCTACGTCTATTCCCATGGAACGAGCAGTGCCTTCTATTATCTTGGCTCCAGCTTCTACATCATTGGCACTTAAATCTTCCATTTTCTGCTCAGCAATCTCGCGAACCTGCTGTTTGGTTACCTTACCAACCTTAACTCTAGGAACTTCACCGGAACCCTTGTCTACACCTGCAGCTTTTCTTAGAAGGTCAGATGCTGGTGGAGTTTTTAGTTTAAAGTCAAAGCTTCTATCTTCGTAGATAAATAGCTCCACAGGAATAATATTTCCTCTTTTATCCTGCGTTGCATCGTTAAATTGTGTAACAAAATCCTGAATGTTAATACCATGTGGTCCAAGTGCTGTACCAACTGGAGGAGCAGGGGTTGCTTGCCCTGCAGGAATTTGCATTTTTACAACTGTTTTTACTTTTTTAGCCATAATGTTTTACAAAATTAGAATTTAATATAAATGTTTTATATCTTAGTTATTTGTAGATAGTCAAGTTCAACTGGAGTTTCACGACCAAACATATTAACTAGAACTTGCACTTTTCCTTTTTCTTCGTCAATTTCAGATACTTTACCATCAAATTCCTTAAATGGTCCATCGTTTATTTTCACAGCATCTCCTACCTTAACATCTATCTTGTACTTTGGCTCCTCTACTCCCATTCTCTTTTGAAGCTCCTTTATCTCCTTATCTGATATTGGAATAGGTGTTATACCTGATCCAACAAATCCAGTTACTCGTGGTGTGTTTCTAACTACATACCATGAATCATCTGTAACAATCATTTCTACCAGAACATATCCGGGATATATCCTCTCTTCAACGACTTGTCTCTTGCCGCCTCGAATCTTTATTTTTTTCTCTTTAGGAACGATAACATTAAAAATCTTATCCTGCATACCAAGAGAATCTATACGTTGTAATAGATTCTGACGTACAGCATCCTCATACCCTGAGTATGTATGAATAACGTACCAATTTTTTCCCCTTTTTATCTTTTGTTTGGCCATAAAAAATTATATTAATTGAAAGAAAAACTCAAATTAATGCCTTCTTTGAGTCTATTATATTACGTAACGACCTAGTATCCATTGGAAAAATATATCCAATCCTCCAAGGTATACCCCAACGGCAACTGATATAGCTATAACAACTATAGTGTAGTTTAAAATCTCTTTTTTAGAAGGCCAATTTACGCGCTTCATTTCTATCTTAACTTCACGTAAAAATCGGACTAATGAATAAAAGGTTTTTTTAATATAATCCATAAAATTCTATAAAAATTGTATTTTAAATAGCCCTTGGGCGGGCTATTTATTTCTGTCCTTAATGATAGCAAAACAATTTAGAAAAGTCAACATTAAGACAGTGTTATAACCACACCAGCTAGTACCTATATATCAAGATTCTGCACTTTTGGAGCGTTTGTCTGAATAAATCGCTTTCTTGGTGCAACTTCGGAACCCATGAGCACGTCAAAAATTTTATCTGCTTCTTCCGCATCTTCAACTGAAACCTGTAGCAATACTCTATTTTCTGGATCCATTGTTGTTTCCCATAGCTGGCTAGGGTTCATCTCGCCAAGTCCCTTGTATCTCTGCAGATTTACTCCAGATACTTTATCTTCTAGATCTTCTTCTTCGTTATCTTTTTTTGCTGATTTTTTAGCTTTACTTCCTTTCTTTGCTTGTTGCTTCTTAAGCATCTTCTTCAAGATATCCTCTTTCTGCGCCTCTGTGTATGCATATTCCATACTTTTACCTTTCTGTATTTTGTATAGAGGTGGCTGTGCTATATATAGATATCCCTGCTCTACTACGGGCTTATAATATCTATAAAACAAAGTTAGAAGTAGCGTTCTAATGTGGGCTCCATCAACGTCGGCGTCTGTCATAATAACTATTTTGTGATATCTAAGTTTTTCTATATTAAACTCATCAGCAATAGCAGCGCCCAAAGCAATAATTAGAGCTTTTATTTCTTTGGATGAAAGTATTCTATCTAAGCGAGCTTTTTCAACATTTAATATTTTTCCCCGTAAAGGCAGTATGGCCTGGAACATCCTATCACGACCCTGTTTTGCTGATCCGCCAGCGGAGTCACCCTCTACAATAAACAGCTCTGAGTCTTCAGCACTTCTAGATGAGCAATCTGCAAGTTTTCCAGGTAAAGTAAGACCCTCCATCGCACCCTTGCGAATTACTGTATCACGAGCAGCACGAGCTGCTTTTCTCGCTTTTGCAGCTAAAACAATCTTTCCTATTATTTGCCTAGCATCGCCTGGGTTTCTATCTAGGAAGTCATCTAATGCATCCGATACCACTGACTCTACGGCGCTTCTAGCTTCAGTGTTCCCAAGCTTAGCCTTTGTCTGCCCTTCAAATTGTGGTTCTTTTATCTTTACAGAAACAATTACTGTTAGTCCTTCTCTTGTATCGTCACCAGTAAATGATTCTCCATCTTTAACAAGATTATTCTTCTTTGCATAATCATTCAATCCTCTTGTTAGCGCAGAACGAAAACCTGTTATATGCATACCACCCTCGGGCGTATGGATGTTATTAGCAAATCCAAGCTCTTTACCCTGAAGATCTTCTGTGTACTGGAATGCAACCTCAACAAGAACATCATCTTGCTCTTTTTCAACATAGAATATATTGTCGTGCTTTCTCTCCTCTCCTCTATTTAAATAATCTACAAAAGAAATTAACCCTCCTTCAAAATAGAAACTGTAAGATTTAGGTAGCTTCTCACGCTTATCATTGATTTTGATGTTAACGCCTTTTGTAAGATATGCTTGTTGGCGTAAATGATTTAATATTTTCTTCCACTGAAACTCCCCCTCTTTAAATATAGAGCGATCAGGTTCAAAGGTCACACTTGTGCCTGTTTCTTTCTTTGGGCACTTAGCTCCTTTTTTGATCTTCGATGTTGGTGCTCCACGCTTATATTCTTGAACCCATTTAAAACCATCTCTTTTAACCTCTGCTTTAAGGTGGGTAGAAAGAGCATTAACAACAGACACACCTACTCCGTGCAATCCTCCAGATATCTTATAGCTCTCTCCTCCAAATTTACCTCCGGCATGCAAGGTTGTCATAACAGTTTCTAGAGCTGATTTCTTAGTCTGAGAATGCCTTTCTACAGGAATACCCCTACCATCGTCTTGCACATTCACTCTTCCATCCTTCATTAGTGTAATCTCTATGTTATCGGCATAACCTGCCATCGCTTCATCTAAAGAGTTGTCTACAACCTCCCAAATAAGGTGGTGTAATCCATCTTCTCCGGTTGAACCAATATACATACCAGGTCTTTTTCTTACTGGATCCAGCCCTTCTAAGACGTGGATATCCTTAGCAGAGTACTCTCCTTTCTTCAGAGTCTTTTTTTTCTTAGCTTTTGATTTTGATTTTTGTTTTTTCTTTGCCATATTTGATTTATCTAAATTTTTAATTTCTTATTTTTAATTTATTTGCTTATTTATTTAATACTCCATTCTTCGTTTTTCTCTATTGCCTTATTTATATTTTCCATCATGTTTTCCACTTCTTCAGATTCGAGCGTTCTATCTTTTGCCTGAAACATCAGATGGAAAGCCATGCTCTTCCTATCACTATCAGGCTCCTCGTAATAATCAAACATATCTACATCGCGTAGAAGTTTTCCTCCTGCTGTATTTATCACATTTAAAACATCGCTTGTTTTAGTTAACTTAGGAACTAATATTGAAATATCTCTCACAGACTGCGGGTATGTTGAAATAGGGGTGTATATTTCTTCTTTTTCGGCTTCTTCTATGATTATTTCTAAATTCAAATCTGCCATTACTAGATAACCTTTGATTTTCTTAGAAGAAGCTATTCTTGGATCAAGTTGACCTATATGACCTAAAATGCTATCCCCATATTTTATCTGGGCTCTACGAGCTGGATGCATGTAGCTGAGGCCATTTTGTTCCTCTAGGCTAAGTTCATCGTCTAGCCAAATATCCGAAACACCTAGGGAGTGTAGCATATCCTCAACACTGCCTTTTAGCTCATAAAATAAACTTTCACCATCTTTGCCCGCAATAGCCAAAGATAGCCTATTCCATTCTCTATTTTTATTGCCATCTTTGTAAAAAACACGGCCCTTTTCAAAAATCTCAATTTTATCAAAAAATTTAAGGTTTTCCTTTGCAGCCTCAGCTAGATTTGGTAATAAACTTGGGCGCATGTATTTAAAATCTTCACTTATAGGATTTGTTACCTGCCATAAGCCTTTACTATTGAACTTCCAAGTATTTGCAGTATCTTCTGATATAAATGAATAGTTATATACTTCATTAAATCCACTTGCTGCAAGATGTCTTCTTAATTGTCTGAGCCAATATCTTTCCACATTCCGCCGTGGCGGATACAGGGCCAATGTAGGCATTTCTGGATCTATATTCTCATAACCAAAAAGGCGACCAACTTCTTCTACTACATCTTCTTCTCTTTCGATGTCTAAACGAAATTCTGGCACAGTTACGATTAATTTATTGTTTTCTTTTTCTACGTTAAAATCCACTGATTCCAACAATGAAGATATTTTTTCAGGTGTTAGATTTAACCCAAGCAATCTACTAGCGTAATTAGGGCGAAGAGATAATTTTATGATATTATTCTCATCTTTCTTCGCAGTATCTGCAGCAGAATTCATAAGGCTACCTCCTGTAAGTTCCTCAAGCATACTTGCGACATAGGACAATCCGAGAATTGGGAATGAAAATGGTGTTTCATGTTCAAATCTCCAGGAAGCATCTGTGCTAAGACCTAGATGCTGTGAGGCTACACGTATTTTCATTGGATCAAACCAAGCAGATTCTATAAGTAAGTTCTTCGTGTTGCTGTTTACCTCTGCTTTGAGCCCACCTTTTATGCCTGCAATAGCAAGCGGGTCTTTTTTATCTGCAATTACAAGCATTGAGGAATCTAATATAAAAGCGTCTTCATCAAGAGTATCAATCGCTTCTCCTTCTTCTGCGTTCCTGATAATAATCTTATTACCAGCTATCTTATCAAGATCAAAAACGTGTAATGGTTGGCCAGTAATAAGCATTGCATAATTTGCAGCATCCACTACATTATTTATTGAATTCAGCCCAAGGCTTTCCAATGAATCTCTGAGCCACTTTGGCGATTCCTTCACTTCTACTTCTTTGATTACCGCCGCCATATAACGCTTACACGCGCTCGTATTTTCAACGTTTATAGAAATATCACCAGTCTTGTTGCCGCTTATATTTAGAGAGGCTAGCTTAGGATTCTTCAAGCTGCCGTTCACGAAAGCTGCAGCTTCACGCGCAACACCAATATGACTTGCGGCATCATGTGCACGATTAGGTAATATATCTATATCTAGAATATAGTCATCACCCACTTTCTCAATACCTTCTACTTCAAAAGCATGCATGGTCAAACCATCCGCCAGTTTATGCGGTTCTGGAAGTTTTTTATCCACTAACTCTTGAATTATATTATATGAGAATTTCATCCCGTTAGTAATTACTGTTGCACAGTGTTAATAATGAAGTCTTATTTAAATAAATTAGCATAGTTATTTTTATGTACCTTATTCTTAGGTCCCGTTAGGGTGATTACTAACGGGACTCATTTTATTTGAATTGTTGTAAAAATCTTACATCTCCTGAGTAAAATAGACGAATATCATCAATCTTATATTTCATCATGGTTAACCTGTCTATACCTACACCAAAGGCAAATCCTGTTATTTCTTTAGGGTTATATCCAACAGATTCAAAAACCCTAGGGTGCACCATGCCAGCTCCCATTATTTCAAGCCACCCTGTTTGAGAACAAACAGAACAGCCATCTCCACCGCACGTAATACAGCTCATATCTACTTCAAATCCAGGCTCAACAAAAGGAAAATAACTTGGCCTAAGGCGAGTTTTTATATTTGTTCTGAAAAATCTTTCCAAAAATTCTGTGATTATAGCTCTAAAATTAGCAACGCTTATATCTTCATCAACCATTAATCCCTCTAACTGATAAAACTGTACTTCATGAGAAGCGTCAGTTGCTTCGTATCTAAATACACGGCCCGGAGCTATTATCCTTATGGGTGGATTATTTGCTTCCATGTATCTTGCTTGTACAGGACTAGTATGTGTTCGCAACAGCAGACGCTCATCTTTGTTATTCTTTTTCTCTGTGCCGTCTTTTATCCAAAAAGTGTCCCATAAGTCGCGTGCAGGATGATTTTCGGGTATATTCAAGGCTTCAAAGTTATACCATTCGTTTTCTATCTGGGGACCTTCTGCGACCTCAAAACCCATAGAGCCAAAAATATCTTCAATCTCTTGTATGGTTCTAGTCAGAGGGTGAATACTTCCTTTTGGCATTTTTGCAGGAGGACGCGTTACATCTATCCATTCCTTTTTTACTTTTTCAATATATTCTGATTCCTTTAATTCTGTTACTTTTTCTTGAAAAACAACCTCAAGGTCTTCTTTTAGCTCATTTAGTATTCTTCCCATCTTCCTACGTTCATCTTCGGCAAGATCTTTTAATTTTCTTAATTCTTGAGTTAAGTCCCCCTTTCTACCTAAATAGGCACGTCGAAGCTCGTCAACCTCTTCAAGATTTGACGTCTTTTTTAGCTCTTTTTCTATTTTTACCTTTATATCTTTAATATCCATTTCTTACCCTATTTTAACGCATTTTTAGATGTAGTACAACCGAAATTTATCCTATATTTTCAACATTAAAAAACGGACCTCGAAGGGTCCGTTTAAAAATTCGATATCATTTAAGATAAATGAGGTTTCCACCAAGTATCTCTGGTCCTTAACAGGAAATGATCAAAACGATCCGCTGTCTCTTTTGGCCTCAACACGCTCGCCAGATGCCCTACTCCGGCAACATGAAATGCATGTGTATTTGGACCATGAAGGATCCTCTTAAGTCTTGGAAGTGTATCCACGAATACATACTCAGATGAATCTCCATCCAAGATTAATACGGGTATATAATGCTTGCGTACCAAATTCAATTCGTTGGTTATATCAAGAGTTAAAAATTCCCATACTAGATCACAAAATGCTTGTGGAGAAAATCTTCTAAGGTCACTAATACCAATATCGCAAACCGACGGGTGGTCTATGATCTCTTTCAAATCCTTAAATTTACGAGTTCTACTAGGAAGCCTCGCAAAAGAAATAACACTTTTCTTCATTAATTCATGAGAAATGAATTCAAAAGATTGAGGTATAAACCTACGAAACATAAGAGCTGGAGATATTATCACGGCACCAGCAACCTTAGTCGCAATTTTTATATCCCCTGCATGAAGCGGAGCCCCCTGCACTGTTAGTGTTAAAACTTTTTCAGGATATACAGCAGAAAACATAATTGCAGCAATTCCACCCATAGACATCCCAAAGATATGTGCCCTATCAATCTCGAGAGCTTCCATAAATCTAAAAAGATACCCTCTCAATAATGCAAATGAATATTTAACGGCCTTACTTGACTCACCATGACCTGGCCAATCAAAAGCAATAATTCTTAGGTTTTCCTGATTGTTAACTGCATTTTCAGCCATTTCCTTCAAAACTGTTTTAACAAGGGGCATTCTTGAAGAAGTAAAACCATGGCAAGCCAAAATAGTTTCCTCCGCTGCGGGCTCTCCAATAATGCATTCAGAATAAGCTACATCAAAAGAGTGTCTCAATGTCTCTATGGTTATTCGTTTATCTGTAAAT
The DNA here is from genome assembly GCA_033721415.1 of Candidatus Spechtbacterales bacterium. GTDB lineage: Bacteria > Patescibacteriota > Minisyncoccia > Spechtbacterales > 2-12-FULL-38-22 > JAWWAH01. The sequence goes on from JAWWAH010000011.1 coordinate 12,497, forward strand.
TCATAGTCTGGCAAAACAACCTCCTTTTTGAATGTTCTAGCCAAACTATACAATATTTCTATATTTTTTTCAACACAGAACAGAAGATTCACTAGAAACCAAAGTTGTCGAATAGTCAACTTCTCTTGATTGCAAACTAATGATATTGTATAGTCAATTCTAGTTCTTCAAAGTAAAGGAGGTTCTGAGTCGTGAGAAAAGCGATTGTCATACTTGTTACATTGTTTATTACTTCATCGTGTAGTATAAATACCGAAATTCAACAGAATGAGTCCACAACAACACCGGCTCCAGTCACCGAGACTGAACAACCAGATACAAATCAAGATTACACAGAAAAAACAGTAAACGGTGTTAGGGTTTTTTTTCACCCTCAAACCAGCACTTTAACAAACAATAGACTTATTTCTTCAATAGATAGGTCAGTATCCATGCTTCCTGATCACATGAAGGAAGTAATACGAGAAGTTACAATATACGCAGTTAGAAGGGCTGAAAAATGTCCTACAATCGTCGGCACAAACAGGGTTGCTGGATGCGCTGATGGAGTAAATAGTGAATGGATAGAACTTATAGGCTACCAGAGTCCCGCTGTAATACTACATGAATTCGGACATATTATAGGAAATATGAAAACAAACAGAGGCACAACTATATATTCAATGTTTTTTGCAAATGTTTACTCGGAAGAGCCCGTTGGGCCAACAAATTACTCACGAAGATATTACATAGAGGATTTTGCTGAAACTTTTTCCATATACATATTAGCCCCCCATGTATTAAAAGAGGGATACCCAATTCGCTACGAATTTTTTAGAAACTTATTTGAAGATAAGCTATAACAAAAACCATCCTCTTGGATGGTTTTTTTCTGCGCGCCCGACCGGATTTGAACCGGCGATCTCTTCCGTGACAGGGAAGCGTGTTAACCGGGCTACACCACGGGCGCATTTGGTGACTGGGGGCGGACTCGAACCGCCGGCCTAGGGGTTATGATTCCCTCGCTCTAACCACCTGAGCTACCCAGTCAATATCTCATACTTATTATATTTTGTAAATCTTTGTTGCGGGGAAGGGAATTGGCGTCAGCTCACTAAGTTCAAACTACGCCTTCGGCTTGTTTTCACTAAGTGGCTCCTGCCCGGGCTCGGCGCTATGCGCCTCCGCCTTGCAATTCCCAGCCAAGCAATATTCTTGCTTCGCTGTTTTATTCTCTCCGCGTAAATCTTTGTTGCGGGGGAGGGAATTGCACCCCCGATCTCCAGGTTATGAGCCTGGCGTGTTACTGCTACACTACCCCGCGATATATTCCTCTTCGCCTATCGGCGAATCGATAAAAAATTGTATGCGAGGTAGACCAGGGACCTTTTGTCCCGTTGAATCCAATAGATAAATTCAACCCCCGCGATATATTTATCGCCTTGCCTGTCTACTTATAGACAAGCTAAGCCAAAAATCTGTACAAGTATACCTATTATAAGCATACTCAGCCTTTTTTATAACTTGTTTAGTATATCAGAGATTTTAATCATTGTCTAGAACATTTAGCTCTCTAAAAATATCTTCGTATATGCTTATGGTTTTTTTTGCAGACTCCTCTGTTAATTTATAGCTAGGGTCATGAGCAATAAAGTTTCTAACCTTATGAACCCTCCAAGCATCGTCTAGCATTGGGAATTGTTTTGGGGTTATTTTCTGCATTCTCTCCCCCATTGTTTCTCCTGTATAGCCCATTTCCTGTATCAATCTATCCATTAAAGAATCGGCTTCCATTATAGCCATCTTCCATGATGTTTCATCCTCGCTCTCCATTTTCTCCAACACAGAACTCCACTTAGCATCTACTAAACTAAGATTTTCTGGCTTCTCGTAGCCGAGAGCTTCACGCCATTTTGCTATTTTAGATTGAGGGACACGTTGCGTTATAAAATAAAGCCTAAACCATATTAAGCCCAGTGTAGCAGTTAATATGAGTCCAATGCCTTGGGCTACCCAACCATACCTAGAATAAAGTACCGAGTTTAATTGCTCTATTAAATTGTTTAACTCTTCTTCTATCATCTTTTAATTAATTTCTTTTTCAAATAACTCAGCAACATCGAGTAGCATTAAGTCTTTTTTCTTAGGTGCCATAATTTGCATACCAACAGAAAGCTCTACACTATCTTCTTTAACATTGCCAACAGGAATAGAGATTGCAGGTAATCCAACAAGGTTAGCAATAACTGTGTATACATCTGATAAATACATTGATAGGGGGTCTTCTGTTTTTTCTCCAAACTTAAAGGGTAATGTTGGTGTTGTTGGAGAGATTATAACATCAACATCCTTAAAGGCATTATCTATATCTTGCTCTATTAACGCACGTACTTTTTGGGCTTTAAGATAATATGCATCGTAGTAACCCGCAGACAAAGTGTAGGTTCCAAGCATTATTCTTCGCTTGGCTTCTTCTCCAAAACCATCTCCCCTAGTTTTAAGATAATTAGCCCAAAGACCTCCTGGATGATTTTCTTTTTGATGCATGCCATATCTAACTCCATCATATCTTGCTAAATTAGATGAAACTTCAGAAGGCATAATTATATAGTAAACAGCAAGCCCAAGTGAAGCATTCGGAAGTGAAATTTCTTTAATATCAGCGCCCATATTTTTATAGATATCAATCGCATCTCTTACTTTTTTCTCTACTCTAGAATCAAGGCCTTCACCAAAAAATTCTTTAACCACACCTATTTTTAAATCTGATGGATCTTTTTTTAATCCCTCTTCGTCTATATTACCCGAAGTGGCATCCATATCATCTTTTCCTGCTATAGTGGGAAAAATTATCTTTACGTCTTCAACTGTCTGAGTTAAAGTTCCGGCCTGATCAAGAGATGAAGCCATAGCAATGAGTCCATGCCTGGATACTGCACCATAAGTTGGCTTAAAGCCAACTACCCCGCAAAAAGCAGCTGGTTGGCGTATAGACCCCCCTGTATCTGTACCAAGGGCATACGGTGCCAATCCGGCAGCCACAGCGGCCGCTGAGCCTCCAGAAGAGCCACCTGGAACACGGCTGAGGTCTAGGGGGTTCTTAGTTGGCCCAAATGCAGAATTCTCGGTTGATGAGCCCATCGCAAATTCATCTAAATTTGTTTTTCCTATAATTATCCCACCCTCTCCTTTTATTTTTAATACAACAGTAGCATCGTAGGAAGAAATATAATTTTCAAGTATTTTAGATGCGGCCGTTGCCTGTATACCATCTGTTAAAATATTATCTTTAACAGCATACGGGACACCAAAAAGAGAACCGTGAATATCTGAAGAATAATTATCGTCTGCTTCTTTTGCTTCGCGCAAAGCAGCCTCTTCGTTAACATATAAAAAGCTGTGTATGTCTGTATCCTTATTCTTTATTTTTGCAATATAATACTCCATCAATTCGGTAAAAGATGTTTCTTTGTTTTGTATTTTTTTTACGGATTCTTTGATAGTCATTACTAGGTTCTACTATTACTAGCGCAGAGGTAAAGCTAGCCCTGCTTGTTTAATATGTTCTTTACTTTTGCAAAATTATCCTTTGTAAATGGAATTGCCCCTATTAAACGCCTTACCCTATTTGCACGCAAATTCTCTGGCTCTGGGCGTTGTTCATCCTCTCTTGTGGAATTACTTAATAGTGAGGCCTGTATCTTTGGAGATACCTTTCCTGTTTCTACCTTGTTAAGTTGTTCAACATAATCTAAAACATCAGATAGTTCATCTGCGTAATAATCAACTTCATCCTCGCTTATTTCAAGTCGAGCAAGGTTAGCTATTTTTTTAACTTCTTCTTTTGATAATTCCATGCTAAAAATATGGTTTAAAACTCTAATTAAGTAACTTTAAAAATTCTTCCTCTGTTAGTATTTTTACCCCAAGTTCTTTTGCTTTTTCATATTTTGAACCAGGATTTTTTCCTATAACTACATAATCTGTATTCTTTGATACAGAATTCGAAGGATTGCCACCCAGTTCCCTAACCCTTGATTCTGCATCACTTCTAGGCATCTCTTCCATGGAGCCTGTAAAAACAAATGTCTTATCCTGTAATTTTGTCCCCCGTTTCTTGGGTTCTATTATTTTAACTCCCGCATCCAGCAACCTTTCTATAAACTCTATATTCTCTTTGTTAGCAAACCACTCATGAAGATGCTTTGCAACAACATCTCCAATACCATCCAATGACCTAAGGTCTTCAAGAGAGGCTTTGGCAAGTTCTTTTATACTACCAAACTTCTGAGCCAAATCAACCGCTGTCTCTACGCCAACGTGTCTTATGTTTAGGGCATTTATAAATGATGCCAATGGAATACTTTTGCTTTCTTTTATAGCGCTCAATAGATTGTCAGCAGATTTTTCCTGAAATCCTTCCAGCGTTAGTAGGTCGCCCCTCTTTAAGGTAAAGATATCTGCTGCATCGGATATTAACTCTGCATCCATAAGCTTGTCTATGATTTTAGGACCTAGCCCTTCGATATCAAAAGCTTCTCTGGATGTAAAGTAATAAAGATGCTCCCTCTTCCTAGACTCACAATTAGTGTTTGGACATCTCAGTATTGCCTCATCTTTTTTCTTTACAAGGTTGGTGTCACATTGAGGACATTTTTTTGGGGGTTTTATATTTTTAGTATCGCTTGGACGCATTTCTTCAATTACCTCCACCACTTTTGGTATGACATCACCTGCTCTTTCAACAATAACTGTATCCCCTATACGAACTCCCAGCCTCTCAATCTCTTCAAAATTATGAAGAGATGCACGGCTTATCTGAACACCTGCTATCTGAACAGGCCTCAATATTGCAATCGGTGTAACAGCACCTGTTCTACCAACCTGCACACGAACATCTTCTACAACAGTCGTAGATTGTTTTGGGGCAAACTTAAAAGCACGTATCCCACGAGGGCTTTTACCCGCAACCCCTAATTCGTTAAACAAATCATTATTATTTACAGAAGCTACAACACCATCTATTTGATACGGTATACTCTCTCTATTGTCCTGTATATTGCTCCAATACTCGTAAACGCAAGCTGTGTCCTTGCATTCTTTAGCAGTTGGATCTGTCTTAAACCCTATAGCTTTCATTACATCATGCTCTTGGGAATGGAATTCTGTCCCAATGTCAGTAATTATATCGTAGGCTATAAACGAAAGGGGCCTTGAAGCTGCTAGAGATGGGTCAAGTTGCCTAATGCTTCCTGCGGCAAGATTCCGAGGGTTAGCATACTTTTCTTCTCCACTTTTTTCTCTCGCTTCATTTAAGCTCTTAAAATGATCTTTGTTGATAAAGACCTCTCCTCGAATTTCAAATGTACCGTCTTTCGTAATATTTTGAACTTTATCTCTTACTTTTTTGTTTTTTATATTCCCAAATAACTCAAGGCGTAAAGGTATGCTTCCAATTGTTTTTGCATTTTCTGTGACATCTTCTCCAACTTTTCCATTGCCACGAGTAGCAGCACGAACAAGAACACCGTCTTCATATATTAAAGCTAGCGCTAATCCATCTACCTTTACTTCACAAAAATAATTAAAATCATCCCCCGTGAGACGTTTAATATAAGATTCCCAATTCTCCAGCTCTTCCTTATTAAATATGTCTTCAATAGAAAGCATTGGTTGTGAGTGTTCTACTTTTTTAAATTTATCTAGGGGTTCCCCCCCAACCCTTTGAGTTGGGGAATCTTTTGTGAGAAATTCAGGAAATTCATCTTCTAATTTTTTTAATTCATGCTTGAGCGTATCAAAGGCCTCATCCGGAATTTCTGGACTATCTTTAACATGGTAAAGATAACGATGGCGACTTATTATCTTCTTTAATTTTTCTATTCTTTTTTCTGCCTCTTTTTTGTTCATCCCGTTAGAGCTTGCTGCTGTACAGTTTTATAGATGGTCTACATTTAGCGCAGCAAGCATTTGTTAATTTCTATACTCTATTCTTAGGACCCGTTAGGGCTAACTCTAACGGGATTCATTCTTTTAATATGTTACCTCAAATGCTCTGTTAGTGTCCCTGACTGATCCTATGGATTTTACGCACTGATACTTAGCTACACACGTTGAGCCCGATGACATTGTCTCTCCTGTATCCCAGACAGATACTGTATAAGAGGCTCCATTATCTAATGCTCCACTACTCTGGCACGGAGATGCAGTTAAACAATTCCCTGGCGAAAAGTCTCCTCCTTCAATTCTTGCCTTGTATAAAGCTCTTTCTATTCCAGAATCTGCAGCATATATAGCAGGTACAAAACTCTGAACATTACGTGCTATTTTTATCTCACCTATCAACAATCCCGCTATAGTAAACCCTATAGAAAAGACAATCCCCAAAATCATAATGGTTATATAAAGAGAAACACCATCTTCTTGCTTTTTATTAATTAATCTTTTCATAAAAATTTGTTGTTATTAAAGTGTATCTAATCTCCTTGATGTTACCGTGGTTTGAGTTTCAAGATTAACCGACTGAGCCTCTTCGCTTGCTCCTACACCTTCAGCTCGTATAGCTACGGTAACTCTTGATTGTATAGAGTCATTGCTTGGTTCACCTAGTGTTTCGAAATCGATGTCGGTAATACTAACTATCTCAGAATTGGTTAGTTTGATGGTATCTGGGGTGCCAAGTGGATCTTCTATATACTCTACAGAATTATCACTCAAATTCAATGTAAATCTAACACATAAATCATCAGCGTTAATAAATGTTATTTGGTCTGAGTCGCCATCGCCGTCTAAATCCACCATTTCAAATATTTTATCAACCGTTATACAAGAACCAGCAAGATCTCTTTGCGCTACTCTTAATTGCCTAGTCATAAATTCTAAAGAAAAATTAACAGATTCTGAAACCTGTTTTTCTGCAAATACTAAGCGCTGGGCCGTTAGAGAAAATGTAAACGCCCCCACGGTAGCACCGATAGTAATTATAAAAATAAACATTGCAACAAGCGACTCTATTATAGTAAAGCCACTTTCTGTTTTGACTTGTCTGGTAGGTAAAATTTTTCTTGTTTTGGTTTTCATCTTTTTTGGTTTAGTGCCAATCATATAAGTGGGTTTCTGCTACTATATCTCTTGCATCCCATCTAACAATCGACTCAACCCTAATGAAAGAATTGCCATCAGAATCTATTTGGCCAGTCTGTATAATAATCTCGCGCTCGAAAGGTGTTGTTAGTGCCGACGTAGACACATGAGAATATCTGCTCGTACCATCGTTCCAGTACATGTCGAAGTCAGGAGCACAATTTATAAGGCTAATACTATCAAAATTAACACAGTAACTACCATCGGTTATTCCTGTATCATATGCATTACCATCTATCCAATTTGAATCTCTTATTCCGCGAACAACCTCTATCCCCTCTTGAGCTAGGTTTGCAGCAACAACGCTATTTCGCGTTGCACTAATTGTTTGCAAGCTGTCAGATATTAAAACAAGCATAGAGCCAACCCCTACTGTTAGAACAAATATTGATATTAGAACTTCGAGTAATGTAAAACCTTTTTCCTTTCTCATTTTATTGAATATATGTTACACCTATTTTATTGATATAAACCGTTATACTACTCCCATTTGAATGATCTAAGCGTACAGCTACTTCATTGCATCCTACCCCCAATGGCTGATTAAATATTACCTCCGGATCTGGAGGAATAAATAGAATTCTTTGTTGTGGCGATGGGCTTCCGCATCTATCTATTCTCCCTATTATTATATTAGGTTCAAGAGGATATTCCCCAACAATTTCTGGCAAAAAAACGCCAGCAGAAGCTGCAGCTTCGCATGTTGACGCACCTCCTCCTGCGGTATTTAATGTACTACTTTGATTGCAATCAGCAAACAATGTTAAAGTATCCCCTCCTTCTGGCATATTCAAGCCATATCCACCTGGGCTCGCAGTCCCTGATGCATCGGGATGTTTTTTAGATGCAAGAGCATTACTCTTTGCTATATTTATAGCTTGGGTCACAGTTTGTGCAGAACGCTGAAGAGCATATCTTTCTGTGCTGCTCCTTGATGTGCCAACTAAAATACCCATCAGAATTGACATTATTGCCATTATTACAAGTATTTCTATAAAAGTAAATCCAGATTCACGCTCTATAATTAGGGAATATTTTAGCTTTCGTTTTTTAGTTTTAAAATAATTTTTATTCATCTTCCAATATATTATTTTGTGTAATTCCTACACAAACAATCCTAGATACCAATCTATTATGTCTTTACTCCAAAATAGAGCTATAAAGGTTCCAAATATTAAAAATGGAGCAAAAGGCACTTTGCTTTGCAGGTTTTTTTTCTTAATTAATATAAGCACTATTCCTATTATAGCACCTGTAGTAAACGCTATAAACAAAGCTGTTAGTATTCCTGGGAAACCCAACAAAAGACCCATAAAAAAAGCAAGTTTAACGTCGCCAAACCCCATCGCTCTACCCTTTGAAAAATAGAATAAACTGAAAAAAAACAGAGCCGCAATCAGTCCGACTATAATTCCTGAAACTAAACTATTCAAATTTATTATATTAAAGGACCAGCTTTCAATAATCTTCCAATGCCCCAAAGTCCAGAAATTAAAGAAGCGTGCAAGTGCTGTAATTCCAATTAACGGAAATAATATCTTGTCTGGTATAAGATAATGCTTTAGGTCGTAAACAAAAATGATCACTAAACTACTAACTGTAATCAGTAAAAAGACAAACTGTAAAATTAACTGGTAGTCCGCATTGGATAATTGAGAAATTGACACCTCATTTATAATAGAAAATTGATAATTAAAAATTAAAAGAAAAATAAATCCTGTTGTAACTTCTACTATTGGATACTGTAAAGATATAAACTCTCCACAACCCCTGCATTTCCCTTTTTGAATAATAAAGCTAACTACTGGTATAAGCTCTTGCCAGCTTAGTACTTTTTTGCATTTTATGCATTTTGAACGATCTTTTGTTATAGAATCTCCTGAATGAAGGCGATATATCACCGCATTCAAAAAACTGCCCACAATAAGGCCAAATAAAAAGATTACTATGTAAAGCAAATATGTCATACAATATTTATGTGACCCATGAGGATTATACTACTCATGAGGCTTATACTTATTATACCACGCCACTATTGTGCTGTGGCCAACCAAAAACTCCGCCAGACGGCGGAGTTTTTGGTTAATAAAAAGGAACTTCAATCGTTATTACGGCTTGATACAGTATGGATCAGCACCTGTTTGTATGGCTGAACCAGCATAACCAGCGGTGACCATTGCTGCGTCTGAAGCAACACACTCACAACCAAAGTCATCTATGTCTATATCATTTGGTGGGTTGTTAGCAGGATCCTCAAGTACAACTCCTATGATGTAGTCATTTGCTGTATAGTTGTTAGCGGCATCCACTGTAAGGTCTGTTCGTGCCTGTGGAGCTCCATAATAGAAGTTTCGGTTATTACTTGGGTCTGCAGCATTTAATTCTGCAAGAACAAATGCTCCAGATTCAGCATTTTCACATGTGTTTGCAACTGCTGCTCCTGGGTATCCTCCGATTTCGTCGAATTTAACCTCTAAAGCTATTTGTGCCTGGCGAACATTACCAACTCTCTGCGTATCCCTAGCGCTTGTTCTAGCATCATTTAAAGATACAAGAACAATAGCTGCCAAGATACCAATGATGGCAATAACAACCAAAAGCTCAATAAGTGTAAAACCTTTTTCCCTGTCAATAAATTTTTGCATAATTTATTTTTAAAATTTAGTACTAAATTTTAATCTTTTTCAATCTTACTCTATGCTTTGATTAATACAAAGATAAAGTTTGACGTCTTTTTAATCGACCTTTCTATCTCGTTAGCCTTGTTTATAAGTATAACGAGCTTATTTTACCTATTATTCAGTATAACAAATTTTAAAGCCCATGCATAAAAAACAATCCACAATGCCAATTATAGGGATTAATTAAAGAGAAGAGATGCTGTTGTATATTGGTACCAATACACCTGCTACAAGCAATCCAACACCCACACCCATAACAACTATTAATATTGGCTCAATAAGTGAAACTAAGTTGTCTACAAGGTTTTTTACTTCATCCTCATAAAACGCCGATATTTCTTGAAGTATAGCATCAAGTTGACCTGTTTTTTCACCCACTGCTATCATCTGCGTAACCATCCCAGAAACCTCAGGATAACCCTCGAGTGCAGAAGCAATACTATCTCCCTGGCTAACCTTTTTTTGAGCCTCCAGCACAATTTCTCTGTATGTAGTATTGCTTATAACTTCTGCTGTAATAGTAAGAGCTTTATTTATAGGCACACCTCCTTTAATAAGCATGCTGAAGCTTTCAGAAAACCTAAATAAATATATTTTTTGAAAAAGAGATCCAAAAATGGGTAGTTTTAACTGAACCCTACCCCAAATCTCTTTCCCAGCCGTTGTTTTTAAAAATTGCCAAATACCCACTCCTGTACCACCAAACCCCAATATCAAAAGATACCACTTTGTTCTAACCGTATCAGATAAAAATATAATCACTCGAGTAAGTAGTGGTAAATTTTCTGTACCCGATGCTGTTAAAAAAGCTAAAAGCTTAGGAACGATAAAAGCAAGAACTAAAATCCCCACTATCAATAAAACTCCTAGAATAAATGCGGGATATATCATTGCTCCCCTAACCTTTGATTCAATATAATATTCTCTATCTTGGTGCTCAGCAAGATAGTTTAAAACCTCATCTAAATTACCTGATTCTTCACCAGCTTTAACCATTTGAATAAAGAAATTTGAAAATACATCAGGATATTCCTGAAGAGCTTTTGAGAAAGGCATACCTCCATCAATGGCTGCACCAACATCCAACAAAGTGCGCTTAAGCATTGGGTTTTCGCTCTGATTTGCAAGGGTATTTAGGGAAACTGTAAGCGGAACTGATGCTTTAAATAATGTAGCAAGCTGACGTGCAAAAACAGCGAGCTCTTTTTTAGTAACTCGCTCAAATAGAGTAATTTCTTTTTTTGCAAGAGATTTACCTTCTACAGATTCAAGCTCTGTTACTATAAGGCCATTCCGTTGTAATATCTGTACTGCAGCATTTTCATCTACTGCCTCAACTCTTCCAGATTGCACTTCGCCTTCTTTGGTATGCGCATAATATTCAAAAAATGGCATTGTTACTTACCAACAAGCATTTTAAGCTCGTTAGGATTAAGAGAATAATTTTCTGCTATTTCCATAGAAATATCTCCAGACTTTACACGACTTGCCAAACTTCTGTTCAATGAAACCATACCCTCATCGGAGCTTGTCTCTATAACAAGACTTACCTCATGTGTCTTTTTCTCTCTTATTAAGTTTCTTATAGCTGAATTTGCAAACATAATTTCGGTGGCAGGAATACGCCCTCCATCTATCTTTGGGAGAAGACGTTGCGAAACAACTCCAACAAGAGTAAGTGCTAACTGGGCTCTTGTTTGAGATTGTTGATCTGCTGGAAATGTATCTATAATACGATCTATTGTTTGAGCAGCATTATTTGTGTGTAGAGTTGCTAAGATAAGATGTCCGGTTTCAGCAGCAGTAATAGCTGTGGATATAGTTTCTGCATCACGCATTTCCCCTACCATTATAATGTCAGGGTCTTGGCGAAAAGCATCACGTAAAGCCGTAGAAAAACTTGGTGTATCTCTACCTACCTCACGCTGATCTATGATGGATCTTTCTTGTTCGAATATATACTCAATTGGATCTTCTATAGTGATAATGTGCTCGTTTCTGCTTCTATTAACCTCGTCTACAAGTGCTGCAAGAGTAGTAGATTTACCATGGCCAGCAGGGCCAGTAACAAGAACAAGACCTTGCTGATATTTTGCGAAACGATGAACAACCTCGGGCAAGCTAAGATCTTCTATGGTTCTAATTTCAGCAGGTATAAAACGTAGTGCAATTGATATTGTTTCAAACTGATAGTAAATATTTACTCTAAATCTAGCTATATTTTTATATGCATAAGATATATCAACGGACTTTCTCTCTTGTAATGTTTTTTGTTGATCTTCGTTCAGCATCACACTTGCTATCTCTTTGGTATCGTCCGCTGTTAATATTTTTGCATCTTTTAGTGGAACAAGGTCTCCGTCTAAGCGTAATGTTGGCGCCCTTCCAGCTGACAAGTGAAGATCAGAGGCGCCTTGACGGGCCACCGTCTCCAGTAAATTAAATAATTTTTGTTCGTATCCTGCCATGTATTTTATTTGTTAACGCTCATAGTATAAACCAAAACAAAACGTTAATTAGTTTTTTTCATTAATTACATTTTCTATCTGTGAAACTACCTCGCTTGGTGTATATTGGCTTTTGACAAGGTATCCATCTGCTCCGATTTCTTTAGCTCTGCTTATATCTTCATCGGATCCAAGATTACTTAAAACTATCATCTTGATATCGTTTACAGAGCTATCCTTTTTAAGTTCTGCCAAAACCTCCAATCCATTCATTTTGGGAAGCACTATATCTAGCAACATAACATCTGGGTGGATTTCATGAGCCTTTTTAACCGCGGATTCACCATCAGTTGCAATTTCTACCTCATACCCAACCTGTTCAAATTTTGTTATGTAGATTTCTGACAAAAATGGGTCATCTTCTACAAGTAATATTTTTCTTGCCATGATTTATTTTATTTGCAAATTGTAAATTGTAATAATTAAAATTTGATTATACCGACTCCTCTACAACTCTTAGCACATCTTCTATCGCCATGTATCCTAGAAGTGATTTTATAATCCCATCCTGTTTCATGTTTATCATTCCCTGGCGTCTTGCTTCGCTCTCAATAGCGATAGCATTTGCCTCCTCCTCAAGTATAATACGTTTCAGCTCTGGTGTCATCTTTAGGATTTCGTAAATACCCATTCTCCCCTTTGTTTTTTTACCATTACACTTTGGACATCCCTTAGCATCCCATATCTGATACGGTTTTTGCACTTCGAATTTCTGCAAAACTTCTGGTGGTAACTTAGATAATTCAGATTCTATTATTTCCACAATTCGCCCTCGTGGGTCTTTTTGAAACTTGCAACTGCTACATAGCCTCCCGACAAGACGCTGCGCCATCGCAATTGTGACGGAACTTGGTATCAAAAAATCAGAAACACCAAGGTCTACTAATCGCGGTATAACACCTATAGCATTATTAGTGTGCACAGTAGTGAAAACTAGGTGACCAGTTAACGCTGATTGTACGCCAAGCTGAGCAGTTTCGCCATCACGAATCTCTCCTACCATTATAACATCGGGGTCCTGGCGAAGAATACTTCTAAGCCCCGAAGCAAATGTATAATCAATCTCAGGTCTTACTTGTGATTGGCTTACTCCCTCTATATGATACTCCACAGGATCTTCAAGGCTAACTATATTTATTCCCTCTTTATTTATTTTGCTCATTGCAGTGTAGAGGGTTGTTGTTTTTCCCGATCCAGTAGGACCAGAAACTATAATCATACCGAAGGGCTCGTCGATAGCATCCTCGATTTTCTTTTTATTTGGGCCTATTAACCCGAGTTCCTGAAATTCAAGTATCACAGAGGAGGAGTCCAAAACACGCATAACAACCTTTTCTCCTGAGTTAGTAGGAAAAGTAGAAACACGAAAATCAATTGTCTGCCCTCCTA
>JAWWAH010000012.1:0-24860 GCA_033721415.1 Candidatus Spechtbacterales bacterium
AAATGACAAAGAAAGCGTTGTAGAGTTAGTGTTTAAATATGATAATTTTTCAGAATTCTTCAACCAGGTACAGGCTAGAAGATCAATGCAAGGTGCTATTCAAGAAAGACTTCTAGAAATAAAAGAGCTTAAGGTTGAACTTGAAGAATCTAAAGTAATTTTAACCGAAAAAGAAGCAAGATTCGCAGAAGATAGATCGGTACTAAGAGACCAAAAAATAATCATAGAAAGAGAGCGCTTAAGAAGAAACCAGCTTCTTCGCGAAGCTCGACAGGAAGAAGCTGGGTACCAAGAATTACTTAGCGAAATAGAGGCACAGCAAAAAGAAACACAGGAACAAATTTTTGAACTTGAAGATCAACTTAGGCAAGCTATAGATCCCGATAGTATACCAACTGCAGGAACAGCATTATTCCAATGGCCAGCTGAAGGTATTTTAACTCAAGGTTATGGATGTACATCTTTTGCTAAATCTTCTAAATTCTATCCTAGTTGTTTTCATAACGGAATAGATGTTGCGTCAGCAGGAGGTACTCCTATATATGCAGCTGCTGATGGAGTTGTACTTCACATGGATTATACCCCAACGGCATATGGGTACTGGATAACCATAAAACATAGCAATGGTCTTATAACTCTGTATGGGCACCTTTCGCTACAGAAAGTAAGACCTGGCCAAACCGTTAAGAGGGGAGACTTAATAGGATATATGGGCTCAACAGGTCTATCAACGGGTCCGCACTTACACTTTACCGTGTTCACAGCGAATGATTACTTCTTAAAGCCAAGTAGGTACAGTGGTATGATACCTATTGGGGCAACAGTAAACCCATTTGATTATCTACCATAGGTATTTAGGCTCTTATTGAGGATACCTAAAATAATATTAAGCAACTTTATAATAAATTTGTCAAGTTTTAGATAATTTCTTATTATTTTTATCTATGTTAGGTTTCTTGTCTAATATAATTGTAATCATTCTTATACTCACATCTGTGTTTATTTTAACTTTGCCAGATAATATACTAGAGGAAGTTCCATCCGTATTAAAATTTAAGAATTTTCTAAAAACAAAGTTTTCACAGAGCTACGAATTAAGTAAATCGATCCTTACAACTAGTTTTAATTCTATACAAGAAGCGTTCATGCGGCTAAGGAATGCATCTACCGAGGGGTATAGTACCACCCGTGATACTGTAGAAACCAAATATGAGGCAGTAAAAGACCTAGAAGATGCCTGGAATAGACTAACTGACTAATAAGATATAATTTAGCGTGAAATGTATATAAGGCAAAATAAACAGATTTATCGGAAACCACCTAACCATATTATATAGAAAGAACTACGCTAGTAATATATAAGAAAGGTTAAGAGTATACCTATTATAAAGGTATATATGTGGAAAAAGAGGTTTGACGGCTTATTTGCTTATTTTATAATGAAAATAGATATTAAGGTACGCTTTACCTATATTGTGCGAATAATAGTATATATTTAAAACTGGGCATATCACCCCTCTCCTCTCTTTACCCCATGAAAAAATCAAACAAACCTATAATAAAACATATACCTGACTTTCTTGATTATTGTGAAGTAGAAAAAGGATTAGCAAATAAAACACAGGAAAATTATCAAAGATACTTAAATATTTTTGTGTTGTGGCTGAAGAAAAACAATAAAGAGGGTCTACTCCCCCATCAGCTTACCGCTGACGATATTTGGCAATATAGATTATTCCTTGCACGTAAATATAAAACACGTTCAGGTAAAAATCTTAAAAAAGTTACCCAAAATTATTACCTTGTAGCACTAAGAGCTCTTTTAGACTATTTTACAGATAGAGACATAACATGCCTACCTTCCAGTAAAATAAAGCTTCCAAAAGGTGCAAAGCAAGAGACTGTCAAATTTTTAACACTAGATCAGGTTAGAAAACTATTAGAAACACCGGATACAAATAAAAAATCGGGATTAAGAAACAGGGCAATAATGGAGGTTCTGTTTTCTACCGGTTTACGTATAGCAGAGTTAGTTTCTCTAAATAGAGATCAAATAAGCTTTAAAAACATGGACGAAGGCATGGAGTTGACCATAACCGGTAAAGGAAACCGCCCCAGAACCGTGTATTTCTCCCCCAGAGCTTTGAAATGGCTCAAGATGTATGATGATAGCAGGGAAGATATAGACCCCGCTCTATTTGTCAATTATCGCTCAAGGGGTGATACAGATTCTCGACGTCTATCAGCTAGATATATAGAAAAATTTGTACGAAAATATGGACGATTAGCAGGCCTACCTATAGCGGTTACGCCACATGTATTAAGACACTCTTATGCAACCGACTTATTAGTGCAAGGTGTAGACTTACGTACTGTCCAAGAATTCTTAGGACACGCGAATATAGCAACCACCCAGATTTATACACACATCACAAGTAAGCGCCTAAAAGAAATACACAAAAAATACCACGGTGGGAATAAACTTGAGGAATAAAAAAAGCGCACAATAAGCGCAGTCTCTAAACACACTCTTCAAAGAGTGTGTTTTTATAGTAGAAGTAGTGCAGTAAGGAGTGCTAATGTAAACACCCTAGGAGCAAAGAATAGTATATTCTTTTTCTTGGTAATGGATATTATAAAAACCCAAACCAGCAGACCCAATAAGAATATTGCAAATACATTTTTAGAAATTTGCGGCAAAGAGTCTAGTAAAAATACTTTTACTTTTGTCCAGAATTTACTTGGGTTGTTTACTGCATTGGCTACATAATCAGTCACAGAAGCTAGAACCTCTGCCTCCTTAGCTAGATAACTGTCCTTAATCACTTGAATTTTATCCATTTCATCTGTATCTATATTAGCTCCAGCTACATTAGCAAGACGCGCCTCTTCTGTAAGAAGTCCCTTGAACTCAGGAGTTAAGGCGAATGTAGGCAATGATTCCCTGGTTATTGCTACTCCCTCAGGATAAAATAGATCCGAAGCTTCCTTATCATTAATAAGGTATACAGAACTCCAGTCGTATCCCAGTGATGTAAATTCTTCAGCAGTTAATTTAAGATGATGCTTTGTTCCAACATCAGATCCTTCAGAAGCAACAAGCACATATATATCGCCACTTACAGGGGTCCCATCTGGATAAACCTCCATAACCATTTGACTAGATTCTAACTCTTGTAGAACAGTCTCTTCTACAGTTTTAATATTGTTCCAAGATAAATGATCATAAGAATCAAAAATATTTGGATTTAATATTAACCTTTTGTAATATTGGTCGCCATTAATTTTTACAATATAGACATCCTCAGAGCCCTCAGTTCGTAAAAGATCTCCATTACGAACACTGCTTAAGCTCGCAATAGTTCTAGGTTCGGTAGGGGTATTTGGGGTTTCTATTGTATTAGATACAGCTAGGCTCTCTAGGGTTGGTGTTATTTCTTTTCCTAAAAACATAACTGTTACGACCGTATTTCTTCCTTGGTATTCTCCTTCAGCTACCCCTATACCAATATCTGTATAATAATTATTTAATATATTTTTTCTATGAGATGGAGAGTTTAGCCATGCTTTTGTAACTAAATAAGGATCGTTGAAATCAATTGCCAAATTTTCTCCAGCAAGAGCATATTTGTAATCTACCTTTTTTAACCAAATCCAAGGCCTCTCCCCTTCTGGGCTATTATGGGAAAAATAATCTCTTGCTATCATATCTTCAGCTTTCATTTGTGCGGCTTGAGTAAGTTTTGGATGTGGACTCAAGGGTCCTATATTGCCGAGCTCTTGTCTAGCGGGATTTACTTCCGCAATAACCAAATCTTGGGTTATTGCTGCAAAAAAAGATTGAAAAACACTCTCTTGGTATGGGTAAGCTATACCAACGAGAAGCATCACGGTCAGTCCATAAACAACAAAAGCCATCTTACTTAGTGCAAGAGGCTCATGATTATCCACGCTAGGCAGAAACCAGCGCTTTAGTGTTTGAGTTGTTTTTTTGAAAACAGGTTTCATTTATCCTAACTATACCATGCTTTAATAAAGTTGTACACAGTAAATTAATACCCGAAAATATTGCCTTCTCCCCTACTCTACGCTAATTAATTCACCTGTAATAACCAATCTGCTTTCCGTAGAAAATAAAGGATGACACGTTATTAGCGTAACAATCGAATTATCTGTTGGATTCAAAACTTCCGTTGCTGAAGGATCTACAATTTTTTCACTATTTACGCGATATGTGTATTTCTTTCCTTCCCAGTATATGTAAACTAAATCTCCGTTTTCTAGCTTGTCCAGCAGATAAAAGGTTGCTTGATACGGAGGTCTATACCTAAAACGATGTGCACTTAAAGCCGTATTCCCTCCATTGTCTGGAGTTGAAGTCTTGGGATCACGCCAAGCACCTCTGTCCCATGCCCATTCAGCGTTGGTACTTTCTATTATGGAAATGTTTACCCCTATTTTAGGTATAACTAAGGTGTTGCCTTGGGGTATCATATTTACCGTAGATGATGTATCCTGAGATGCTGTAGTAGAAGTAACAGAGGAGCTAGTGCCCACGATTTCTACTCCTGAATTATTTATACTATTCTGCGTTAATTCATTTTGATTTTCTGCAAGTTCTTCGCTAGCACTAATGCCTAAAGGGGCGCTTATTGCCCTGCCTAAAAATGTTTCTGTCCCCCCTACTTGATACATTAGTAACGGCATAAGAGGATAAGTCATCACTAATAAAGCTATGGCAGTCATGGATGCCCATAGTGCTTTTTTCGCTCCCCTTTTCCTCTCCCTTTTTTTAGTTGTTTTTAGGGAGTCTCTATGAGTAGTTACTAGAAAACGATTTCTGGGTATCAGTTGTAAGTTTTCTTTTTTTTGCATATTTTTATACTTCTTAAGCCTTGAAATATACTCGACAAGGGCTTTTAGTACCGTAGCTCATTATTGTAATATTATACCATAATGATATTAATTAGTCAAAGTATAGTAGTTAAAATTTTCCGACGGTAATCTTGTTTACCTAATAATATAATTCTTAATTCTAAGGAGAGTATTCTCCACACAAAATAAACCAGGAAAGCTTCGAACCCTATTTTTTTAAGTCTAAGTTATGAAGTTTTATTTTTTATATTTTCCAGAACTCTCCAGCCGTCTCCTGCACCTATTGCTAGTAACACTTTATCGTTGGCTAGGTTATCTTTAAAAAACTTCTCTGCTTCTGTTGTGTTGTTAAAATATTTTGCACCAAGAGATTCTGCTAATTTTTTCCCAGAAACATCGCTATCTTCGTGCTCTCTTGCTGAACCATAAGTTTTTAATATATATACCTCATCTGCACCAGAAAGAGTGTTCGAAAATTCATCAAAAAACTCTTTGGTTCTAGAATATGTATGAGGCTGGAAAAGAGCAATAATTTTTTTATCTATGTACTTTGAGCGCGCGCCCTTAAGTACAGCTTCTATTTCTGTTGGGTGATGAGCATAGTCATCAAATAATAAGGCTCCGTTATACTCTCCATACGCCTCAAAGCGTCGAGCAAGCCCTGGAAACTTCTCGAGAGCTTTTTTAGCTTGTTGAGGACTCACCCCTATCTTAGTTGCAGCAGTATAAGCAAGATTTGCGTTTTCTTGATTATACGTTCCCGGAAGCTTTAGATTAAACTTTTTGAGTTGTTCAATTTCCTCCATTTGTATTATTGTTTCCATTTTCTCAGAGGAAAAAAATTTTTGAAAAGATTTTATGTATTCATCTTTATTTTTAAAATAGTCCGGGTGATCAAAATCTATGTTTGTTACCAATATCATCCTAGGATTATATTTTAAATAAGCTTCTTTATATTCATCTGCCTCAATCACAAAGTACTTATCTTGGCCTACTCTACCATTGCCTCCCCATGCGATAACTTGACTTCCAAGCACAACAGTAGGGTCGAGACCAGCACATTCAAGTATAAATCCAAGCATTGCGGTTGTTGTACTCTTACCATGCGTTCCGCACACAGCAATCCCATAATCTGAAGAATTAAATAATTCGGCCAAAGCTTCAGGGTAAGACATCATCTTTAGTCCCCTATTCTTAGCTTCAAGCATTTCTACATTACTAGAGTCTTTGTAAGCGTTGGAATAAATAATTAAATCCACATCTTCTGCTATATTATTAGGGCTAAACTCCTCGTTAAAATAAATATCCTGATCTTTTAATACAGTATCTGTGAAAAAAACTTCATCAGTATCAGAGCCCACAACCTCTATCCCGCGCCCATTCAATATACCAGCCAATGCTGTCATTCCCGCACCTTTTATCCCTATCATATGGACTTTTTTTACATTTTCTAACATATATTAATTTATATTCTTTACTTTATATTAATATGCATAAAGATAGCATGCGTGTATATAATTACTGACAGTTCCCAGCTAATTCATAGCCAGCCTCAACTGCCTCTTGGTTATTAGTAAAATAGATCTTGTTTTCTTCTTTTATCCTCTTAGCCCCAGGGCAATGCTCATAATGATATTTATCAGAATTTACACTAGCAACCACCCTTCCATTATAGGGTTGCAAAATATCATTATTTACAGTAGAATATGTATTGTCGGATATTTTTTCGACTACAATAGAAGGTTTTTGCAATTTCACTACATTTGCGGTAAAGTATCCCATACTGAAAACTGTAATTGTAGCTAAGGATACTAAAATTGCGTAAAAAATCTCTTTTTTCATTAATTGTAAACTATCATTAAATAAATAAAATTTCCAGATTTTAACTTACTATGGCAAAGACAAAAGCAGCCGGAAGTACAAAGCTGGGTCGCGATTCAATCTCCAAGCGACTCGGCGTAAAACTATTCGGAGGACAAAAAGCTAAAGCTGGTATGGTCCTAGTGCGCCAACGCGGCACAAAGATACTACCAGGTAAAAATGTTAGACAAGGAGCAGATGATACTCTTTATGCTGCACGCGCAGGAGTTGTTAGTTTTAGAACTGCTCGAAAAACTAACTATGATGGCAGGCAAAGAAAGGCAAAAATAGTAGATGTACTATAAGGCTAATAAACAAACAAAATAAAAAATCGCCGAGTCGGCGATTTTTTATTTTTTACAATGCTTTGCAAATGCATCGAATAAAGGATGTACATCAAAGGGTCTGCTTTTAAACTCTGGATGGAATTGTGTTGCGATAAAGAATGGGTGATCCTTAATTTCTATTATTTCAACAAGTCCTTTTTTGGGATTTACACCAGAAACAACAAGTCCATTGTCTTCGAGGGTGCTCAAATATTCATTATTAACTTCATATCTATGTCTATGGCGCTCAGATGTAACATCTTGAGCATATAGTTTTCTAGCCATTGTCTTGGGTTTCAATTCGCAGTCATAAGCACCCAAACGCATTGTTGCCCCAAAGTGTTTTTTACGTAAATTTAATTTTTGCTCAGGCATTACATCTATAACTGGGGTATCTGTACTTGGGTCTATTTCAGTTGAATTGGCGCTCTTCATGCCACAGACATTACGAGAAAACTCTATTACGGCCATCTGCATTCCATAACACAGACCAAGGAAGGGTACCTTATTTTCTCTGCAATATTGGATAACATTTATCTTTCCTTTTGTTCCTCTTGCTCCAAATCCTCCGGGAACTATTATACCGTTATATTTTTTTAGGTTTTGAATATTTTTTCTTTTACTCCCTTCGTAATCTGTAGAATTAAGCCAATCTATATCTATACCAACATTGTTCTTCCAAGCAGCGTGCTTTATTGCTTCTATAACAGAAATATAGGCATCCGATAAGACAAAATTTCCTGATTCAAAATATTTTCCTACAATACCAATTTTTATCTTGTCCTTTCCATTATTTTTATTCTCGATAGATTTATATATTTTACCTACAAGCTTTTCCCAGTTTTCAAAATCGGGCTGTCGCTCCCTCATACCAAAGCGATTCAATACTATTTTACCAACATTTTCTTTCTCAAAATTAATTGGTATCTCATAGATACTTGTTTTGATATCGGGTGCTGAAATAATATTACCCTCTTCGGTGTTGCAGAATATTGCTATTTTCTTTTTGCGCGGTCCATCTAGTGGTTTTTCTGCCCTAGCAATAATGATATCAGGTTGGATACCTGCTGAATTTAGAGTGCGAACAGCATGCTGGGTTGGCTTGGTTTTCATTTCACCAATCATATTTGGCATTGGAAGATAAGTAACTAAGACATAGAGAACATCTTCGGGATGACGTAAATGTAGTATTCTAGCCGCCTCCAGATAAACAAGGTTCTGATACTCCCCTACAGTACCACCAACTTCTACAAGTACAAAATCAGCCTCAGCCTCTCTGGCTGACTTTTGTAAGCGCCTTATTACTTCATCCGTGACATGCGGTATAACCTCTACTGTTTTACCACCATACTCAAGATTTCTTTCTTTGCTTATAACACTCCTGTAAACACGGCCAGTTGTCATGTAGTTAACTGATGATAAGTCACGATTTAAAAATCTTTCATAATTTCCTATATCCTGATCACATTCAAGACCATCATCTGTAACAAAGGTTTCACCATGCTCTACAGGATTCATGGTCCCTGCATCTACATTAATGTAGGGATCAATCTTAACTGCGGTTACATTAAAACCGCGCGCTTGTAAAAGCGCGCCTATCGAAGACGTAGCAACTCCTTTCCCAACGCCGCTCATCACACCACCAACAACAAAAATATATTTAGCCATACGCTATATAATATAAGAAATTTTGAGGATCTAAATTTTTATTACTTGGATTCTATAATAACCTTTATTTCCGCCTCTAAGCCATGATCAAACTCTAGGGATACAGTATACTCCCCAGTTTCTTTTAGCGGATTATCGAGCTTGATAAAGCTCTTTTTAACTTTGAATCCCTTAGCTTTTAAAGCTTTTACTATTTTATCTTCTTTAACCGAAGCATAAAGCTTTCCTTTATCATCAGCTTTTTCTTCTAACACAATCTCATAACCATCCACTGAGGCAACAGAATCTTCTAATTCTTGAAGTTCTTCGTTAGCAATTTCTTCTTGTTGACGCATTGTTTCTTTTAAGTCGTTTATTGCATCCTCAGTTGCTTTTTTTGCTAAATTTCTTGGAAATAAATAATTTCTAGCATATCCATCTGATACATCTTTAACCTCCCATTTTTTTCCTAGCTTTTTTACATCTTGTAATAATATAACCTTCATAAATAATTTAATTAATTATTTAATTTACTAATGATCTTTTAACCTCAGCCTTCTTACCCGTTCTAGAAACTCGAATTAATCCTCCGCATGGTATTACTTCTATTCCTTTTTTTTCATACGCATCTAGAAGTTGGTTCATACCCACAGAATCAGAACTCATATGGCCCGCAATAACAACGTTGATATGCGCTTTTTCTGCCTCTGCGGTGTGTTTTTTGGATTGGTGCATTGCTATGACCGTGCCAACTCCAGCCTGTGCTAATTTTTCGTATATAGCCGTTGAACCCTCGGTCCCCCCAGTTACTTCAGTTATTGCTATTTTACCTGCGCGATGCTCTGGTTTTCCTGCGAACAACCTTGGACCTATTCCCATTCTTTCAGCCTCTTTGTACTCAGGAACTTCGAGCAAAAGATCGAGAATATCTCCTACTTTATACGGCTTATTATTGTCTACGAGTTCTCTTAAAAACTTATAAGCAAGATTATCAGCAACAGTATGAGTACACATGAAGGGCATATCCATCAACCTCGCAATCTCTACTACGCGATAATGATTCCCTGGAGAAAGGCTTCTTGAAACTTCAGAAATTCTTTTATACAAAAGTGCTTCAGCAACATTAATGGGTACTCCATATTGATTAAGCACGTCTGCTTGCATCTGCATTACATCATCTAACCCTGCCAATGCAATACCTTCGGGGTGGTGTGCAACAACAGCATCCACATCTCCCATCTGCTTTGCAGCAATAAGCTCACCATCATCTATATCTATGCCTGATATAATCTTTTTTATATTCTTATTAGAAGAATCATCATACAAAATACGTGTATCTGAATATGGGTTAGTTAATCGCTCTTCATCAAAAAATTCTTTCTCTTTTTCACCCATTTGGTCATAATTATCCTTGTGGTCTTTCAGAACTCTCTTAATCGATTCTTTGCCTCTGGGGTCTGCATCCATGCCCATCTCCAGAGAAAGGTTGTACATTTCTTCTAACTTCATTATTGTAATTTTAAATCACTTATTTCATTCATTTTACCCCACAAAATATAGAATCGCAAATTAATATATATTAAATATTTTTTAAGATTTCAATAGCCTTATCTTTTTGGCTATCTATATCATTCTCTAGTTCCTCTAAATTTGTTTCAACTTTTACAGATGGTTCTATTCCTTTTTCGCTAATCTGGTGTTCATTTGGTGTAAGCCAAAGAGCAACTGTTATTTTAATACTAGTACTGCCAGGCAGTTTTTCGAAAGTTTGGACGGAGCCCTTTCCAAAACTGGTTTCGCCAACTATAGGAACATCTCGATGATCCTGTAGTGCTCCTGCTAATATTTCTGAAGCAGAAGCTGAGCCCTCGTTCTGCAAAACAACAACTGGGAGATCTGCAAGAGATGCAGGACCAGGGCTTCTATCTAGTTTTCTTTGGCCACTACCTACTTCCTCTATAACTACCACTTTACCCTCCTCAATAAACCACCCCGCTATTTTTATAGATTGATCTAAGTATCCTCCCGGATTGTTGCGTAAATCAAGCAATATGCGATCTGCATCAGATTCTAATATTTCTTGCGCTATTTTAGCAAAATCATCAGCAGTTGCTTCTGAAAAATGCGTTAACTCTATATAGGCTATGTTGCCTTCTATTAATTCCCACTCAACACTAGGCACCTCAATTGTATCTCGTACTACAGATATATCTTTTTCCCCTGTAGTATCCTCACGAACAACAGTTAATACAACAGTTGTCCCCTTTGGCCCCCTGATCCTTGATACAGCTTCTTCTAGTGTAATATTTTTAGCTGACTTACCATCTATTTTTGTTATCACATCCCCAGCACGAATTCCTGCTTCATGTGCAGGGGTATTTTTCAGCGGAGTGACTACTATAAGATCTCCTTCTTTGGTACTAATTTCTATTCCAACGCCCTCAAACTTTCCTTGGACACTACTTAGAAACATTTCTGTCTCACCACTATCAAAAAATGTAGTGTATGGATCACCTAAAGCATCTACCATACCTCGAACAGCTCCAAAGATTATTTCTTCTTTATTAATATCCCTCGAATCAACATATTCTTTATTAATCAAGTTCCAAACATCTTCTATTAGTGAAAAATCTACAGCCTCATCCCGTTTATCAAAAAAAGAAGAGAAATTAAAGCTTCTTGCTTGCTTTTCTGTTTCTGAGTAATTCTGGCCTACTATAAATCCTGCAGTAAACACAATTGTCGCAAGGATTATTGCGCTAAATATTTTTGTTGAATTATCAGAATTATTTTTTTTGATTTCTGTCATATATTTATTCGTTTAATGCATTGCGCACAAGATTTCTTATTTCTTCAAAATTACCTGCTTTAGGGAGTAGCACATATTGTCCTCTAGAATTAACAGAAGACGTAAGCATGCCAGACTGTGATGTATCCAATACTATTGATTTTATTTCGGTATCACTGTTCTTTGAAATAATACTTAAAAGTTCTCGGATATCTCCAAGGCCCATATCAGTTCTAACATTACTACCTATTGCATCCATGATATCAAATACCTTAATTGGGTTCCCTAAGATTCCCAAAGATAAAGCTTTATCTTTAAGTGATTCTATAACTTGCTGTTGCCTTCTAGCGCGGTCGAAGTCAGAGCTTGAGTACCTAGATCGTACATAATAAAGAGCCTCTTCGCCATCTAAAACAGACCTACCTTTTGGAACGTGAAAAACCCAGTACTCTCTAGTTTCTGTAGTTGGTGCTGTGTCATCTTCCACACTAGTATTCTCCCCAGTATCAGTGTTTGCCTCATTATCTTCATCATCTTCATTATCTTCGATAGTTTCATTTGAATCATCCGCTCTGTTTTCAGATTCATCTCCTACGGCTATTTCCTCTGTTGCTTTATACCAATATGAGCTATTAGGATCGCCCTCTCCTTGCCACTGTCTCGATTCATAAAAATCTGTATCTCTGTATATCTCTACACCCCCCATAATATCCACAAGTCTAGTAAACCCATTAAAATTTACAACAGCTGCGTGATCAACATAAACACCCGTAACATACTTAACTACCTCTTTAGAGAGAGCTAATCCCCCACCATTGGGCTTTCTCTGTTCTCCTAAAGCGTACGCAAAATTAATTTTTTCTGGTTGAGGGTGGTTTGGCATCTCCACATATAAATCTCTGGGTATAGAAAGCAAGGAAGCTTTTTTAGTATCTTTATTAAAACTAAACAACAGCATTGTATCCGATAATAACCCACCATGAGAATCGCCAGAGCCTCGTATACCCAAGACTAAAACATCGATACGATTAGGTTCTTTTTCAACTTTAAAATCTTGATAGATGCCCACATCTGGATCCCCGTTACCAGCAATCGTTAACACATTCGATGTCTGGTACATAAAGAATGCTATAAAAATAATTCCAAACAAAAGCAAGCCCGCTAACACAAAGCGTCTTTTCTTGTGCCAACTTTTGCGCTCTGCGTCAAAAGCTTCTTTGCTTGTTTCTATTTTAGAAAATAAAGCCATTGTAGATTTTCTTATAAAATATAAAGTATCTATTCAAACCACTTTCTCATTTCTTTTGCATTGGTTTTCCTTTTTTTCATAATCTCTTTTCTCTTTTTTAATATCTTTGGAGTCATTCTAATTATATTCCAGTACGCAGGTATAGATGAACGCTCCCAAATTAAAACATATATAAACAAGAATAGTTCCCTCTTAAAGAACCAGGGTATATGCAAAATCATATTACTCCAAAATCCATTCTTTATAAACGTTAGCCTCTGGTTTTGTAAATCTAGCTTACGCTTGAATGCAGGAACATTTTTTCTCTCTCTTATGAACGCTCTATACCCCCCAGATAACTTATGGGTCGTTTGTCTATCATGCCAAGCAAGAACTGTTGGCTCATACCAAGATCTCCACCCCAATAAACGCATCCTCCACCCAAGATCAACTTCATCGGCATACCATACAAAATCTTCATCTAAATATTCATAAGGATATTTTTGAATATCATACTTATCAACATAAAAAGCTTCGTAAGGAGGAAATTTTTTCATTCTAGCATCTTCAAGAGCCTCTCTTCTGAAAAATGGCACCGCACCTTCGTAGCAAAATATTTCTTCAGGAGTATCATATTGTCCTTGATCGATTTCTCCGTGTCCCCTATTGATGACGCGTCGAGATTTAAAAACTGTCATACCAGTTGTATCTATAACATCTGTATTTTCATTGTTCTCAAAATCATAGCGCAAAATTTTTGCCTGAAGAACACCAACCTCTTTATTTTCTTCCATTGCTCTAACTGCTTTTTCTGTAAAATCTGGAGCAATTGCAACATCAACTGAAAGACCCACTACATAGGGTGATTCACTGTAATAAAGACTACGGTTAAATCCTCCTCCGAGAACATAGTTCTTTTTAAATTTAACCACCTCTACTTCTGGTAAAAGAGACTTTGCTATCTCTGCAGTATTATCGGTTGAAGCATTATCAAATATCCTAAGCTTTACATTAGGATAAGTTTGCTTTGTTATAGCCTCCAAGCATCTTCGTATATATTTTTCCCCATTATGAACTATTAAATGTATATCTACCTGAGGTTCCATAAAGACTTTAAGACTAGATTCCTATAAACCTTACTAATGTTATTTCTAATATTATTGGCTCATTTTTACACTAAAATAAAAAACGGGCACTCCTTATCAAAGAATACCACATATGACAAATGCTGTCATTGAGAATATTGTTGGAAGCCAAAATAAGTCCCTTTATTGTATTTATAGATATTACACTTAGCTCTGAATAAGTCTCTGGTTGTTGTTACGTAACAACCCCATACTCAAACCCAACATGCACATAAATCCTAGTAACGCTCTACCGTCATAAAGAGCAGCATCTGTCATACTATAAGCCCCTATCCAAGCAAGCGAAAAAAGCATCAAAGCTAAATATAGGGCTAAAACAGTGTATCCTTTTTCCTTTATGTAATCTATAGAACGAAATACAAGTTCCCAGATAAACCAGAGAAACACAATAAGTCCCGGAATCCCAATAGTACTGGCTATGTGTAAATATAAGTTATGTGCGCTTGCACCCGCTCGCGCAGCAGATATTGGTTCATTTAAAACTTGTGGATAATTACCTATTCCAACACCTAGAAATGGATGGCCCACGATAGATTCTAGTGTTTCTTTCCAGATATATATTCTAAGTTTATTAGATGTTTCACCAAAATCAACAACAGAGCGGATTCTGTCAGCAGAAGCGGCGGATGTGAAATCGGTATACTGGAATTGCGGAAAGGAAACTATCGCAAAATATGCTGGGAATACAGCCAAAAATAAAAGTACAAGAATCAAGATCATGCTCACAAACTTTTTAGGAACCTTCATAAACTTAAAAAGTCCGACAACAACCAAGCCACTAAGAGAAGCTAGCCAAATACCCCGAGTGCCAGAAAGCACAAGTGCTAGATTGATAACAAAAATGAATCCAAAAATAAAAAGATTTTGCAGATTAAAAATTTTTGAAATATTTTTCTTTAAAAATTTATCCCTGAGCATAATTATAAGCCCTGGAAGAGTCATAATTACATACATGGGAAATGAATGAGAGTCGGGAAAACTCGAAAACATTCTTAGTCTCAAGGTATTACCCGAATAACTAAACCAAGTGTTGCCAAAATTAGTGACTGTATTTGCCCACTCTTTTCCGTAAAAACCTTCACTTACTACAAAGCCCCACCAATGATGGAATACCCATGCTGGCTGAAAATAAGCAGATATAAATTGAATATAGCCAAAAAACACAGCAAGCAGACCCGAATAAGTAAAGTTTTTGGAAAAATCATAAAAAGCTTCTTTATCTTCCTTGATATGTGAACGCACCATTAAAAATAAAAATATAGCATTGAGCAGAAAGATAAACCTTTTCACGGATGCAAAGCCCATATCTAGGCTAAGTTGCACTCCTTGCCCTACTAACATAGAAAGACCCGCAATAAACAAAAAAATCACACCTATTCCCTCTACCTTATTTTGCTTAAACCACCCTACTAAAGATTTTTTCCAAGATTTTTCCTTAAAATTAAGTCGAGCAGCATACAACCATTCTTTCCATTTTTCATCCTCTAGCAACCATTTGATAAATAAGATAACTAACAATAAGCGCCACATATTAAAATTATCAAAACTCTCTGTAAAAGGCAGTGCTATAAAAAACGGAATTGACCGAAGAAAAAGTTGAATACCTTTTCTTGTTGGTGTCAAAATCATATAACCGCCATATAGTGCAAATACTAGAAATGCTACCGCTCGTGGAATAATAGCAAAAACAACCAATATGGTTATTAGTAATGCTAAAGAAAATATTAAATTAATAGGCGTTAAATATTTTTTCATTTCTCTCTACTTGTATCCAGAAATGCTTCGATAGTTTTTTTTGCGGTTTTGTCCCATGTGAATTGTGCTGCATATTCAGGACCCCTTTCTTTCATCTTTTCAAGATATCTTTCGTCTAACAGTGTTCTTTTCAGCTTGTATGCTATTTCTTGAACATCTTCTGGATCTTCGATTATTACCTGCTCTCCTTGTAAAGTTGTTTTTAGAGAAGTAGTTGCAGGTGCAAGTACAGGGGTCCCGCATGCAAGCATTTCAAGAGGAGGTAGGCCAAATCCTTCATAATCAGATATGTAAAAACCAATCCTAGCCCCATTATATAAAGGTACCATATCTTCTTCTGGCACATATTCTGTACGCAATATGATATTTCTTCCAGCTACATCATTCAAATCCTTAGCCATTTTATCTATGTCTATAAATGGTTGTGTCCTATTTTTGCCTACTACCAATAATTGGTAATCAGGAAATTCATTTGCTATTCTAGCAAAGGCCTTCATTGTTTCAGGGACGTGTCGACGATTAAATATCTGACCCAAATATAACATGTACTTCTTTTCTATATCATACTTGTTTTTTATTTTTTCTTGAATTTCTTTGTTTTCTAAAACCTTAAATTTTTTATCTATTCCGAGTGGTGTAACTATTATTTTGTCCTCATTTACACCATAGAGTGCATTGATTTCTTGCTTCGAATATTCTGAAACTGTAAATACTTTTTCTGAATGCTGTGCTCCATATTTACCAAAAATACGATACATAAATCTATGTAGTGGCGGTACGGAAGAAGGGTATCTTTCGAATATAATATCATGCAAAACAACAGCAGAAGGCCATATCCAAGAATATGGAACCATATACCCCGGAAACCACAGTATGTCCACCTTATCTCTCCAAGCATTGAATGGGAGTATAACAGAAAAATACAGGGCAAAACTACCGCGTGTGGATTTTTTTAGAGATCGCACATTAAACATGGAATCTTTCAAAAAATCATCACTGGGAGCATCACCTTTAAAATAGATTGTAAACCTAACTTGGTTACGTAATTCAGGCATTTTTGTAAATTCCTTAAGAAGGTTTTCGAGATATCTTCCAACCCCAGTTCTTTCTGCTTCTAAATTGTGACCATCAATTCCTATGTGTAACATATTTCCCAAACTTCCCCCTGTAATAATCTTGTATGCCTTGCATTATGGCTCTAGCAAGATCTATATTATATTTATTGGGGAAAGCAAATTTTATTAATTGTTTTGTAAATTTATAATACGCCCATATGTGCATATAAAAATATCTTACCCACCATGGACCATGTTTTTTTGCTAGAAGCATTATATTTCTAACATTATAATAGTTCATAATAGCACTCCCAGCTTGAGGTAGCGTGGTAGAAGATATTTTATGCCATATTTTAGCTTTTGGTGTCCATAGTAAATCATACCCCTCGTTTACAGTGCGTAAAGAAAAATCTGCATCTTCAAAATATAAAAAGAATCTCTCATCAAAACCCTTAATTTTGCGCAACACCTCTTCTTTAATGAACATACAAGCCCCAGTTAAAAAATTAACTCTTTTATCTGTAATCCCTACAGGCAATGCTTTGTTTTCTAAGCTAGAATAAATCGCATGCTCCATACGAATCCAGTTAAGGCCTGATTCCCCGCCAAACCATAATTTATCTTTATTGTCAGAAAAATAAATTGCTGGAGTTATAATTCCAGCATTACTATTCTCTACCGCAATATTCACAAGATCCCTTAATATAGAATTATCCACCGTGGTATCGTTATTAAGAACCATTACATAATCGGCACCACTCTCTAAGGCGTGCTTAATTCCAACATTGTTACCTCCTGCAAAACCTGAGTTTTCATTATTTTCAATAAGTAATATTTCTGCTTCATGGCTTTCTATGAAATTTCTAATCTCAGCTACAGAATTATCTTCAGAGTTATTGTCAACAACAATTATTTTATAGTTATCATATTGAACTTTCTGAAAAGACTTTAGGCATTCGACTGTATCCGTGGAATTATTCCAATTCAACACAATAACAAATATTGAAGGGTCTTTTTTGGTCATCATTATATAGAATACCATAGGCCGCTATTTTCGAGTAGGGATAGATCTGCACAATAATCCAAAATAAAACCCCAGAATTCTGGGGTTTTATTTTTCTTTTACAGTGAAATCTTATGCTGTTTTCTGATTGTCACCTCCAGTATTATCGGTACTAGAAGTATTTTCCTCAGTTGGCATGCTTGTAGGTGTATTTGTTTTTTCACCTCCAGCATCCACAACGGGCTGATCAGGCATGTTACCTGATTTTTTCATTCCAGAATCATCCTTTCTCATAAACATCCACCAGTATCCAACTGCTGCTGCAATAAGAACAACAAGTAATATCAAAAGCAATTCCATAATATTTTTATTTTAATTATATCAGTTACATTCTGCATAAGCAGAAATCCTCTACGGATATTATAGCAAATTATGTAGATACTAAACAATGAAAGCTGTGGAAAACAATGTTAAAATAAGACTATCATGTATTTATACCAAGTAATTCTAATTGCAAAAATTCCAAGGCCACACCTACAAACTCCAATATATTTTAGTGGAGATGAATTTCAATCAGGACAGCTTGTTGAGGTTCCACTAGGAAAAAGAAAAGTGCCAGCAGTTATAGTTTCAAGAAAAGATGCAGGAGACAAAAAATTAGAGATTAAAAAATACTCATTCCAGCTTAAAAAAATAGAAAAAGACCTAACGAGTGGCCCTATATTGCCTC
This sequence comes from Candidatus Spechtbacterales bacterium, assembly GCA_033721415.1. Lineage (GTDB taxonomy): Bacteria > Patescibacteriota > Minisyncoccia > Spechtbacterales > 2-12-FULL-38-22 > JAWWAH01. Next base: position 18,413 of record JAWWAH010000012.1, read on the forward strand.
AAGAATTTCTAGATACAGCCGCTGATCTAGCAGATTATTATTACGCACCACTAGGCCTAATGCTACAGAGAATGCTGCCTCCGTTTTTTTCAAAACCAGGCAAGCCTCTTCTTGATATGCTTGAAAGTCTTCCGGGCCCCCACCAAATCACCAATAAACAAAAAGTGACTACCACGCTTTTTATATCAACCGATAGGAGTGGTTACTATAAAAAAATAACCAGGGATAGAAATACCATACTATTAGTGCCTGAATACGACCAACTACCTAGTATTAAAAACATTCTCCCAGAAGAATCATCTGCTTTCTTAAAAAAGCAAACGACATACGCGCAATGGCGTAACATATGGAAAAAAGCATACAAGGGAGAGGTAAAGCATGTATCTGGAACTCGTTCTGCCCTTTTTGCTCCACTAAAAGATATAGACCAAATTATAGTAGAAAATCAAAACAATGATTCCTATGTTTCGTGGGATCAACATCCAAAATTTGATGCCCGTTATGCAGCCGAAGTTATTGCAGATAAATTTAATCTAAACTTGGTGTACGGAGATACAATACCTAGTATTAACACTTATTACAAAGCAAGAAATAGAAAATGGGAAATAATCAAAGAAAAACAAAAAAAATCTGCTGAAATAGAGATAAACGATATGCGAAAAGAGCTCAAGGGTGGAAATCTTTCTATGATAAGTGAGCCACTCCGAGACCGAATAAAATCGTTAAACAAGGACCAAAAAATGCTTCTTTTAATACCTAGGCGAGGGCTAGCTTCTGCTATAGTTTGTCGTGATTGTGGTTTCTTGCCCAAGTGCCCCGATTGTGATTCTGCTCTTGTGCTACATAACCACAAATCTGCCGTTGGAGATCGTGCTTTAATATGCCACCATTGTGGAACAAAAAAAATACCCCCAAAAAAATGTCCTGCTTGCAAAAGCGAAAGAATAAAATTTATGGGAGGAGGTACTCAACTTGCCATGAATCAGGTAAGCAGGATTGCTCCAAGCCAAAAAATTGCTATCCTAGATAGCGACTCTGTCGATGGCCCCGAAGAAGTAAAAAGCATTTTAAAGGATTTTTCAAATAACAAATATAATATTTTAATCGGCACACAGCTAGCTTTGAAGGAACATTTATTACCCAAGCTAGATCACGCAGCTATATTAATGGCAGACACCATTATGAACCTACCCCTTTATGATGCCAACGAAAAAGTTTTTGGTACGATTTGGCGGATTAAGCAAAAAACAAAAGGCACTGTAACTGTACAAACATACAATCCTGATATAACTGTTTTTGATAGTGTTAAAAATGATGATTTTGAAGATTTCTTTTCTGAAGAACTTGAAAAAAGAAAATTATTACATCTTCCCCCATATAGTCAAATTATACGCATAAGCTACTCAAATAAAAAAAAGAAGGTGGCAGAAAAAGAAGCATATACCCTAAAAAAGAAACTAGAAACTCAAATTATTAGCATTAAAAAAAGTCAAAAAGAAACTCTCCCTAAGTTTGAAATCCTTGGGCCCGCACCTGCATTTCGAGAAAAATTAAAAGGAGAATACACATGGTACATACAGATAAAATGGCCTGTTGATGATAAAGGTGTTATGGAAAATATAAAGATAAGAAACAAACTACTTCGAATTATTCCTCAAGGATGGGAGATAGTGGTAAACCCTGTAGATGTGTTATAAATATATATAAATAAGTATTGATAATTTAAAATAACTATGGCTATAAAAGATGTTGTTCAAAACCCAGATCCTGTTCTGCACAAAAAAGCAGAACCCATAAAAGATTTCAAAGACGAGAATTTAGATAGTTTAATTGAAGATATGAAGGATACCGTTGTGGAACAAGATGGAGCTGGTCTTGCCGCCCCGCAGATTGGGGTTTCGAAGGCTGTTTTTGTTATTCCTAAAGAATACGCACCCAAAGTGCGTATTCCCAAAAAGCCTCACTCGCTACTAAGGCCAGTCAAACAAGAAGTTTTTATCAATCCTCGTATTCTAAAGTATGGTGAGGAAAAACAAAAAATAGAAGAGGGTTGCTTAAGTATCAAAGGTGTTTACCACCCCACAACACGTTCATACAAAGCAACCATCGAAGCTCAAGATGAAAATGGCAGAAAATTTCGTGTTAAGGGCGAGGGACTTCTTGCAAGGATCTTTCAACATGAAACCGATCACTTAAACGGCATGCTCTTCATAGATCGACTACACGAAAAATAAAATACAAAACCCGCCAAACGGCGGGTTTTTAAAATGTGCTTTTACTCGATAGAAGAAAGGTGGGGCTTTGCCTTATCCCCTACAAAGATTAGGGGTGTATTGTCATCAACATCTTCTTTGGAAAAAAGATCTTCAAGCATCTTTTTCTTTTCTTCCGAGGTTAATCCTCCTGTAATTTCTTCTTTTGTGCCGTCGGGCAGAAACTGAAATACTCGTATCCCCATATTATTTTCCTTTCTTGGTAAGGACTAGTTTATATGATAAAACATAATATAACATATGTCAATATAATAGTGCCAGATTTTATTTTTAATAGGACTATTAATAGGGTATTATAACTATATGGAAAATAATGAAGTTACAATTGTATATTTTGGCACACCTAAGTTCGCAGAAACTATTCTCAGCCAGCTGATAGAGGCTAACTTAAAACCTCAAATGGTTGTTACTGCGCCAGATAGACCTATTGGCAGAAAACAAGAACTCACTCCCCCGCCCGTTAAAGTACTAGCAGAGAAAAATGAAATTCCAATAGTTCAGCCTAAGAAGATAGATGAAGACACCACAAAAAAACTGCAAGAGTTAACTCCTGATCTTTTAATTGTAGCGGCTTATGGAAAAATATTACCAAAAAATATTTTAGAAATTCCAAAATATGGCGCAATAAATATACACCCATCATTATTACCTAAATATCGGGGCCCCTCACCTATTCATTACGCCATACTAGAAGGCGATATGATTACTGGTACAACTATTATACTAATGGATGAAAAGATGGATCATGGACCAATAATTTCTCAAGCTAAAATAAAAATAGCAGAAAATGACACAACCGAAACATTATCCAATAAGCTTGCTTACCACGGTGCAAGACTACTAGAAGAGACTATTGATCCTTATATAAAAGGATCTCTTAAGCCCGAGGCTCAAAATCATTCAGCGGCATCCTACACACGCATGATAAATCGCGAAGATGGACGTGTGGATTGGCAAAACTCTGCACAATTCATAGAGAGACAACTTCGTGCATTTACGCCTTGGCCGGGTATTTTTACTTTCTGGGATAAAAAGCGCTTTAAAATAACCTCTTTGTCGGTGTTAAACGAGGATGAAAATCATAATCACCAAGAAGGAGAAGTCCTTCCCTATAATAACGTTTTTGCAATACAAACAGGACGAGGAAAAATAATACCCGAAAAAGTTCAGCTTGAGGGAAAAAAAGAGCAACCAGCTACAGATTTTTTAAACGGCAATCCCAATATTATTGAATCAGTACTGAAATAATATTTATATCAACTTAATAATAAACGAAAATATTTATAATTAAACATAAAAAAACATGGTAGATAATCATCTATACAATCTAATGCTGCAGATGGTTCAAGAAAACAAATCTCTCTGGCGCATTGATAAACACTACAAGGAAGATGCTTCTAGTTGTAAAAAATGTACGAAGTTCTGGGAAGAAATGGAAGAAGACAAAAAGCAACACGTAGAAGATCTCATGGAGTTGATAAAAGAACACCACTAAACAACTCTCTTAATAACAAAAACCGCGTTTGTACGCGGTTTTTGTTATCAAGCTACTCGTTTTTATTTTTAGAGATTATTTTTGCTCCAAGGCAAGATCTATTGTTGCTTTAATCGCGCTATATGGCTGAGCTCCACTAATTGGATAGGTCTTACCGTTTGGCGCAACAACAACACTATAAGGTGTCCCCCTAAGACCTGCTGTCATGGCATCTTCCAAGTCCGCTTGAACGTAATCGGCATATTTTCCACTATCTAAACAACTTTGAAATTCTGCTCTGTCTAGACCAACATATGTAGCTATCTGAGGAAGCTGGGAATCAGCTAAACCGTCATTTGAGGGGGTTATTTCCATTAAACGATCTAAGTATGCCCAAAAACCATCGTGACCGCCAAGCTCATAGGCACATTCCGTAGCCTGTGCTTCTCTTTCAGCTTTTTGATGTAATTGCTCTAGTGGGGCATGTCTATAAACCCAGGCTACCTTGCCATCATAATTATCTACAACTTGTTGTAGTGTATCGTGTATTCTCTTGCAGAATGGGCACTCTGTATCAGAATATTCTATAATCTTCACAGGTGCATTTCTGTCACCCTTTATGTGGTCTCTTTGTGAAATTTCTCTATAGGATACCTCTTCTGGATTTTGCTGTTGAGTGCCTGCTTGTTGATTATTGTTAACTTTTCCTAAATCTGCAGCTAAATCTGCAGTATTATTTGTTCCTGCTCCACCTGAAAAATATACAGCCATCGCTATCAATCCACCTGCTATAATTATTGACATAGGAACAAGATAAGGATTTGTATTATTTTTATTTGGAACTACTGGTGGCAGAGTCTCTTCGGGAACGACAGATGCCTCAGGAGCCTCTTTAGAAGAAAGCTTTTTCTTACTCTCTTTTTTGGGATCATTTTTTGACATAATATATTTTTATAAATTATTTTTTAATTATCTATAACATTATCCTATAAATTAAAATATATTGCAACTATACATAAAAACACTAGGAGGATATTCTCCTAGTGTTTAATCACTTAGAGGCAAAATCAAGAAGTACTTGGCTAAATTCGTTTGGAAATTCTAGCGGGGGCCAATGATGAGCTCCCTTAAATACATGTAGGGTAGAATTTGGAATTAGAGCAGTTGCATTATAAGCATGCTTAACTGGGAATACGCGGTCTTCAGACCCCCACATTATCATAACTGGAAGCTCAAGTGTATGTAACATATGTGTTCTAACGATGCGACGTCGTTGTCCAAATATACTTACACCATGACGCAAAAGCTTTATTGAGCTTTTGTAATCATTTCTTAGTTGATCAGCGTTATCCTTAGATAACTTATAAAACATCTCTTCTAATTTATTGCCAACGTATGGCAACTTAACAGTTCTCCACAACCAACTATCTTGACTTCTAAGGTCAAGAGAGTCAAATATTGCAAATAACTCCCCTATTGGTGGAATTGCTGCAAAACGCCAGCGCCAGATAATCTCTCTACCTAATCCTGCTGAATCCATTAACACTAACTTTCTAACCTTAGAAGGATAACGTAGTGTGTAATGCAGAGCGATTAATCCCCCAAACGATCCACCAACTATTATTGGATTTTCTATATTCAAAACTTCTATAAAATCTCTCATAAAAAGAGGAATATAAGAAGTATTTATTTCATATTTTTCTGCTGGGTCTGACTTCCCAAAACCTGGAAAATCAAGAGCGTAAACAGTAAAATTATTACTAAGATCGCATAAGATGTCTTCCCACTGGAGAAGAGAATTACCAAGTCCGTGAAGCAGGATCATTGGATCACCGCGTCCCGTCTTTGTATAGCAGACTCTCTTACCTGCAACTTCGGCATATTTGACCTCTGGTTGGGTCATTATTTCACCTCCTTATTTCAATGTACTTACCGCTAATATACTACAATTATTGATACTAGTCAAAGATACAGCCCTTATAAAAGCCCTATAAATAGGGCTTTTATCTTTGTGACGATGATTATATCGTATATTTTATTCAATTTCTAACATTTTAGAAAGCACGTCCTTATTGAAGCCCACTACCAATTCACCATCGACATTGATTACGGGTACTCCCAGTTGGCCAGATTTCTCCACCATTTCTTGTCTAGCCTCTGTATCTTCAGCCACATTTTTTTCTGTGTATTCTACATTGTTCTCTTTAAAGAACTCTTTTGCCGCATGGCAATAGTGGCAAGTTGGTGTTGTATATATGGTTACAGATTTCATTTTTAAAATTATTAATTCTAAGGGTAATACTAATTATAACACAGATTGAAAAGAGGAAAAATTATACTCATTGAAAGGATTCCAAACAGGGTCCCAAACTCTTAGATATAGTATTGCCACCAAACCTAGAAAAACTAACAGAAACAACAATACAAACCACCATTTAGATATCTTTTGCTTTTTTATTTTATCTGTGGGTTCGTTTGGTTTTTTTGCTTGGTATATAGCAGCTGTAATCTCTTCTTTTTTGTACCCAGCTCCCAAAAGAGCCTCAGTAATCTGGTTCTCAGAAAAACCATGCTTTATTTTTTGGTCAACGTATCTTTTTAGTTCTGCATCTAACATATACTATTATTTTATCATACAAAAAAGATTTTTGCAGACAGTGTTTTATCCAGTAAAAATGAGCGCCCTAAGGCGCTCATTCAG
>JAWWAH010000013.1:0-24358 GCA_033721415.1 Candidatus Spechtbacterales bacterium
AATTAAAATATAATTAAAATATGAAAAAGCTACAAAAAGTTTCAGCATTTCTTGCTATTTTTGCACTAGCAGCAGTGTTAGGCGCAGGATCAGTTTCAGCTCACGGCACACACAGTGCAGCACCTCTAGCAAACGGATGTCTGCTAAGAGCAGATGTTCTAGCTAACGAGGCCAGCGAGCTAACAGGTAAAGATGCTGGAGTAGTGGGAGACCACCTAGGAGGAAACTACATCGATCTTCAGGAAACTGAAGTTGCCGGAGATCACGGATTAGTTTGTACCTACGGAATGGTTAAGTGGGTTACTAACTTGCTATTCTTCGTATTGCTAGCAGTAGCAACACTAGTTATTGCTTATGCTGCATTCCTCTTTGTTTCAGCAGGAGGAAACGAGGAAAAAGTTGGCAAAGCTCGCAAATACTTGGTACTTGCAATCGTTGCCTTATTGGTAGCTGCAGTAGCTCGTGTAATACCAGCTATTGTACGAGGAATTGTAGGCCTCTAGTCACAACTTTTATAGAAAAGAAAAAACCGGTCCGATTTACTCGGGCCGGTTTTGTGTTGAAAGAGCTATTTTATATGTTTTTTACTTGTCTATTTCTATTTTAATCTGTTGTTCTGTGCTGTTTGATCTAAGCCTGAAGGTTTGAAATTCAGGCCATCCTCCAGGATTGTTCCATCCTCTGTTCGTAAAAACTTCTCCAAGGGTATTCATGAAATTAATATTTGTTCTAGCTTGAATGGAGTAGTCTGCATCGATGGGCATCTCTATAGGCGCACTCCAGCACCCCTTAGGCAGGGTAATTTGAAGCGGTGGATCATCTGATCGAAAACGCCTGACCTCTGGCTCTCCAGGGCACTCATTTACGGCATAGAAGGGATCTTCTGTGCCAGTGTCATAAAACACAGTTGCTCTAGGTTTATTTTTAGTTACAACTACCTCTTGGTTCGGAGTATCAGCTGTAGCTATTTCAGGGATATCTTGACCTTGCTTCACATTTCTATCTGCGCTGTCGTTACCCCCCATGAAAAATAGCGCCACAGTTATTACAATTCCTGCAAGAAGCAAGAATACTTGAAGGTTACCTATCGTATCAGTTATTGGCGCCATTTTACTCATGATTAGCGCAACAACTATGATAGTTAGCCATATGCCAAGTTCAGGATTATTACTCAGGGGAATAAATCGCAACAGCAATGCTGCTGCAACCTGCCAAAGAGCAATAGTTATTACAAGGCTTCGTAGCTTGCCCTGAAGATACCTTTGGTCAGCTACCCCAGCAACTGCTATCTTGAAGGGCTCTGCCGCAAGTACGTACAAAATCATCGCCATCGGAACAACTGCCATAACAATGAGGAATGAATATGCTTGCATAAATGCAACAACTATCATTGCCAATGCCCAGGCATATATAGCAACAAGAACAGGACGAACCTTTTTCTTGGTCTCTCTGTCTGCATAATGCCAGACTCTCTTCAGGATTTGCGCACTGTCCTGAAGTTCATCTACCGTTTTATTATCATCAATAACAGCTTCTCCAGCTGCAAGAAATGCATCCAGTGTTTTCTTCGGTACACTCATTTTTAAGCTCCTCTTTCAGTAAGCCAGGAATCGGCCTTCGAATTTAGCCAGCGAACTGCGCCCGCCACCGTTTTATCAGTTGCCTCAACAGCTTTTTTAACTTGTTCTGGTTCAGGAATTATGCTTTCAATCTTTTGAAGAGTAGCGCTAACAGCTCTTTCAGCTGCCTTATACGCTTCCTTACCGAAGTGAGAAGCTGTTTCCCATGCTTTAGTAATCCACTGACGAACTGTGTCGTTGTGCAGCATAACCAGGAAGGAGTCAAACTCCTTATCGGAAAGATTGCCCATGTAGGTGAAGAGCTCAAGGCGCGCTTCTCTTTCGCGCTCCCTGTTTTCTTCCTTTTCCTTGTTGGGATCGAGATTTTTATATACTTCGCCAAGAACATTGATCATGAACTGTTCTGAGCCGGCTTCATACGGTGGCTTGCTGCGCCCCACGTAATAGGTGCGTTTCTCGCGCTTTTCTCGCATGCGATGCCTGCGAATAAAGCTTTCTGCAGCATCCGAATCAGCTTGTTTTAGCTCGTATCTCCAAAATGATACAAGTTCGTGCCTGTATTCACCACTCTTTTTAATGCGATCAGTAGCAACTTTGGCTACAGTAGACGCAACTTTACCGTTTCCTCCACGAGCAATATCTACAAGTCCTTCTGCCGCGAATTCTTTTACAAGTTCTTTTATAAAATTCACAATATTGCTTGAGACATCCATCATCTCTTATCCTTTCGCTTTTATTGGTCGAACCTTTTCGGTTAGTGTGTATCCTGGGCAATTCAATATGATATTGTGCCTTTCCCACCCTGGGTCGAGAGTAAATTCGGAAATACCTTCTTTATCCGTCCTTACTTGCTGGACATTTGTCACTGCTTTTTGGTCCCTCATTACAACATCTATATCCTGAACTCCGTTATTTTCTGCATCCAATACAGTAACTCGGAGTTTGGTTCCGAGCATTGATGTGTATGCGAATCTAACAGGGGAGTTTGCCACTAATTACCTTCCAATCAGTTGTTTATGAACTGTATATTTTATACTACAATATTAATCATAAGTCAAGAATTAAAACTTGTTTTTTATTTCATTTTAAGGTATAAAAATATAGGTATTCAGCATATTTTTTGACCGAGCACGGCGAGATGTACATGCCCAGGTGGGTGAGAGAGTAAAGGGTTTTACTCTTGAACGGGCCAAAAGGCCCCGGACCAACACCTGGCACAATTTTTTGACCGAGCATGGCGAGATATATATGCCCAGGTGGTGGAACTGGCAGACACGCTAGCCTTAGGAGCTAGTGCCTGTATAGGCGTGGAGGTTCGACTCCTCTCCTGGGCACAAAAGAAAAAAGCCCCCAAACGGGGCTTTTAACATACTTTAGAGAGAGGAGTCGAACGCCGGACCGAGCGAAGCGAGGGAGGCCGGGCAGGAGCCACTTAGTGAAGGCAAGCACGTAGTGCGCAGCCTGAGCTTAGTGAGCTGACGCCGATCTCCTCTCCTGGGCACAAAAGAAAAAAGCCCCCAAACGGGGCTTTTAACATACTTTAGAGAGAGGAGTCGAACGCCGGACCGAGCGAAGCGGAGTGCGCAAGCCAGATTAATCGGGAATAAAGAATCACTATTCTAGGGGATTCCTCGTTACTGGATAAAGAGAAGGAGACTTATAATTGGAATAAAATGTTTTTTCATGCATAATGTTCCCTGATTCGTTGTAAACTGTTTGCTTTAGCCATGCTTTTACAGCACCACTTGCTCGTTTGTCGTATAGATGAGGGCCATCAACCTCTGTTTTCCTACCATCATCTTGTCCGTATATTTCAAATATTAATTTTGTTCCTATTATCTCGTATTGTATTAATAAGTGTCCTTCGGTATTATTGCGAAATGCTAAATCCGGATGAGGGGGGTATATTGTTGCATCAAATCCAGGTGTGCCATAGTAAACAACAGGATAAGAGTGGTTAAATCTTTCTGTTATTTCAAGACCCCCGTAAATTGCTGCCCTAAAAAGGGTTGTGGATACTTGGCATAATCCTCCTCCGTATTCAGGAACAGTCCTGCCCTGTTTAATAACTAATTCCGGTAAATATCCCTCGGCTCCCGTTACCGGGCCAAGGTTTTCATTAAAAGAAAATATCTCTCCAGGAGCAACAAGTAGTCCTTGGAATTTATCAGAACCCACTTGAATATTGTGTTTTCTTGATCTAGGAGATCCAGCAAAATCGCTTTCTCCTCTTCCTATTAATGCGCTAATACCAAGATTATCTATGCTTTCATTAGTTATTTCTGGCTTAACTTCTACAAACGAAAGTTTGGTGGATTTTTGCGTATTCATAATGTTGGTTGCGATTAGGTCAGCGCTATTTTCAACATCAAGTTCATAGCCATTTTGTGCCAGATTAAAAGCATTTACTTTTCCGTTTTCTATCGCAAAGCGCGCATTTTTAGGAGGTACATTTAATCCAGGAGAAAATCTAATAAGATAATTTTCTATTTCTTTTTTAGATAAATTCGCTTTTAGAATATAGTTGTCTGATTTTGAATCGTAGCTAGGAGAGAATTCTATCCACGATATGAGGTCATCTTTTTCTACGTTCCATGTTGTAGTGCGAGATTCTATTGTATAAGGGAGGCCACCTAAAAGTTTTTGTGCTGTTGCAAGAGCTTCTAATGTATTTTCTTCTCCAGATACAACAGGATGATCAGGTTTTCTATTTACTATTACTGGATCGTCAATGAGATTTTCAAGATTGATTCTTATTTGATTATTTAGGTCTGTAGCATCTACAATAATCCCAGAATGAGCTGGAATAAATTTAAAGCTTTCTAGTTCGTCATCGTATACATATGATGCATCCTGAGCAGGCTTGTTTATATCTGACAGGTTATTTTCTATAAATTCTGTATATTGCTTTTCATCTATTGTTATGTGAAGTGGTATATTAGCCCCCGCAAAAAGAGCTTTTGACTGGATAATTGCATTCCTAATCATTCCCTTATCTTTACCGTAAGAAAGCACATCATTAATTGTTGCTTGGGTATTGTGTTTTGCACCTATTTCTGAGGGAAGTGTTTTTAATTCTCCGCCTTCTTCTGTCTTAATTACAATAGGGGAGTTGGCTTGTTTCTCTACTTTTTCAGCTAAAAACATATTTATCTCCTCTTCTGACATTCGTCCAACATCATGAGAGCCTATCATTAGGCCTTGGATAGATTCTTCTCCACGATTTAAATAGTATACAGTAGTGAAAAAAACCGCTCCCATGACGGCAAGTGCGAGAGCGGCTATAAGTAACGTTTTAACTTTTTTCGATAGTTTTAGATCGAACTCTAAGTGCATGTCTGTAATTTGCGCAATATTTCTCGGTTAGTAGTAATTACGCTTAGCTTACTTTTTTAACCTTAAGTTTCTTTTGCTGTGTTTTTGTTAGTTTTGGAAGCTTTATTGTTAAAATTCCGTTGTCTAGTGTTGCATCTGCTTTGTCTGGATCTATTTCTGTAGGGAGTATAACGGATCGTGAGAATGCTCCCCAGAAACACTCTTGGTAGAAGTAGCTTTCGTTTTCTACACTGTTATCTCTGGAGCGCTCTCCTCGTATTGATACTGAATCACTGGTTATGTGTATATCTAAATCATCTGCATTAACACCTGCTATTATGGACTTTACAATTATTTCGTCATCGCTCTCGTAAACATCTATGGTTAAGCGTCCCACTTCAATATCATCTTCATTAGAGGAGTTTTTTATGGTTGGCTTTGAGCTGGTTTTAGAAGATGCCTTTGCCATGGCTAGTGTTGCGCTTACTCCTGATGTTTCCTCTTCCTCTTCTTCTTCCTCGTTATAAATGTCGGGAGTTCTTTCAAATCCATCTTGTGAGTCTTCTAATACTTCCTCAGCACCAGATCCATCTTCTTCTTCTGGCACATCCGGCACATAAAAATCTCCCTCTTCAACAGAAGCAGTTTCTACTTGATTTTCTTCATCTTCTAAGTTTAGTTTTTTACCAAGTTTTTCGAAAAAATCCATAGTATATATTTTTTGGCATGAACGCTTTCTGTTTGCGCACACCAAGTATTTTAGTTGTTAAATTGTATTTTAGTTAATTTATGTAAACCTACTGTTATTATTATACCAGAAGATATAAGTAATAGTGCAATGAGAGTTACCCCAAATAGTGATTCAGGACAACCTTGTTCTCCAAAGGGGGTGCATTCAAATTGCTGCACTATATCTGTTATATTCATTATAAAATTATTGTAGATTCCATGCAATACGGTTGCGCCGGTTAATCCTATAAATATAAATTTTTTGTGCTCGGATGTTCTGTCGAATATAGAAATTGCAAGGAAATATCCAAGTACCGCAGAGGCTGAAGCATGAAGGAATGTAGCTGTTATACCTCGAAAGGCAGCTAGCTCTATAACTTCACGAAGAGAGGAGGCAATACCTGCTGCATATACCATGTTTTCTATTGCGGCAAAACCCAATCCAGCGGTTATCATATATATTATTGCATCCTGGGGTTCATCAAAAAAAGCACGTGGCACAGCCTTCAACTTAACTACAAGATATTTTCCAGCTTCTTCAACAAAAGCAATTCCTAAAAACGCATATAGGGTGCTCGCTAGCGCATATGAAGCAAAAGGGGTGTATAAAATATCCTCAATTAGTGCTTGTACAACTACTACAGGAGCAGCTATAAATATTCCCCAGAAAAATATATAGAGTATATTTCTAATTTTTTCTCTGTGTACTTTTTGAGATGTGAAAAACAACAGCCACAAAAGAGCCGGAACTGCTGCTAGGGGGATATAGGGGGCACATTGTGCAGTGCACATCAATGTCATGTGATTATTGTGATGGCCAAGATTCTACCATTAATAGTTTATTACTACTTTTTAGAGGTAGGTATCCGTAAAGTTCTTCTGTAACAAAAGGCATAAATGGATGAAGCATTTTAAGTGTATCAGCCCAAATTTCAACTAGCATGTGTTGGCGGCTTTCTTTTCTTTCTTTATCATCTCCTTGCATTATGTCTTTAGAGTTTTCAAGAATTTCATCTGCAAATGTATGCCATGCATAGTGGTAGAGATCTTCAGCTGCATTGGATATACGGTACTTATTCATATTTTTAGTTACGTCCTTAACAACATTCTTGAATTCATCAACTATTTTTTGGTCTTCCTTGTGGAGAGGTTTATCGCTTGGCTCGTAGTTTTTTAGATTCATAAGAAGAAAACGGGTTACATTCCATATCTTTGTAGTAAAGTTTCTGTATCCTTTAACCTGGGACATGGAAAACTTAACGTCATTTCCAACATTACTTCCCACAAGAAGACCCATACGAAGAGCATCTGCGCCGTATTGCTCTATAACTTCTAAGGGGTCTACACCATTCCCAAGCGATTTACTAAACTTACGGCCTTTTTCGTCTCGTACTAATCCGTGTATCATTACAGTTTTAAAGGGCACCTGCCCAAGATGAAATCCACTCATAAGAATCATGCGAGATATCCACAATTGAAGAATTTCATAAGCAGGAGACATAAAAGATGTAGGATGAAAAACTTTTAAATCCTCGGTTTCTTCCGGCCAGCCCAATGTTGAGAATGTCCACAATGCAGAAGAGAACCATGTGTCTAACACATCTTCTTCTTGATGCCATCCATCGCCTTCGGGAGGAGTAACATCACAGTAAATTTCATCATCCCGATACCAGATAGGAATGCGATGCCCAAACCATATTTGGCGAGAAATACACCAGTCTCTTAGATTATCTATCCAGTGTGAATATATTTTCCTAAACCTCTCTTGAGGCATTTTTACAGCACCACTTTCAACACTGCGTCTCATGATTTCTTTTAGGGATGTTTCTGAACCACTTTCTATTCCTGGGATTTCGGAATGAGGAATCTTGAATTTTTTATCTACATCAACCCACCATTGTAGCTTTGGCAATGGCTCAACAATAGCTCCTGTTCTTTCTGAAGTTGAAACATTTTGCTCTACCTCCTCTTCGCTTTCTAGGAGGTTCTCTTCTTTTAGCCACCCTACTATTTCCTCACGAGCTGCAAGTACTTTTTTACCACTTAAGCGCCCCTCCACCATCATTTTTGCATATTCATTTATAACTTGTGGGCGCGGTAGGTCATGGCGATCTGCAATTTCCCAGTCAATATAACTGTGCGCTGGAGTAACACCAAGTGCTCCAGTGCCGAAATCTTTTTCTACAGATTCATCTGCTATCACTTTTATATGCAGAGGAACATCACAAAATACAACATCAAACTCTTTTCCGATATACTTTTTATATCGTTTATCGTCCGGGTGTACCGCAACAGCTGTGTCTCCAACTTTTGTCTCTGGGCGAGTGGTAGATATTGCAATAGGGAAGTCCTTGGAATATTTAAAGGTGTATAACTTAGCTTTACGTTCTTCGTGTACTACTTCGTCGTCTGATATAGTAGTCTGCCCTTTTGGATCCCAATTAACAATGCGGTTGCCTCGATAGATGAGCCCAGCGTCATACATGCGCTTAAATGCGGTTGCAACTGCAAGATTACGTTTATCATCAAGCGTGTAAGCATAGCGGCTCCAATCTAAGGAAGCCCCCATTTTGCGTATTTGTTTTAAAATAGTGTTTTCGCTGTTCTTCGCATACTCAGAAACTCTCTTTACCAATTCTTCTCGTCCTAAATCGTGCCTGTTTTTACCTTCTTCTTTTCTAATCTTTTTTTCAACGCGTGCCTGGGTAGCAATAGCAGCTGAATCAGTTCCGGGAATCCAAAGTGCTCGTTTGCCGAGCATGCGTTGGTAGCGAATTATTGCATCCTGTAGAGAATCTTCATACGCATGGCCTAAGTGCAATACCCCGGTTACATTTGGTGGAGGCAATACAACAGTGAATGTTTCAGCATCTTTTTCAACTATGCCGTCTTCTACGCATTTTTCAGGATTAAAATAACCGCTTTCTTCCCAGCGTTTATATATTTCGTCTTCCGTTTCTTGGTAGTTAAATCTTTTTGGTAATTCTTTTGCCATGTCTTTATTTTCTCATAAATTATAATCCTTTCCAAATTTTAAAACTCTTCATTTATAACTTTGCCGCTTTCTGCTTCCATTGTTTTCCAATCGCTTTTTTCTCCATGTAAGTAGCGCAAGTATCCTGCCGTTGCTATCATGGCAGCATTATCTGTAGCTAACTTTATTGATGGTAGATAGAACCTTGTACCAGATAACTCTTTTTTAATATTTTGCCCTAGCCCTTTTTGGAGTTCTTTGTTTGCCGCAACTCCACCCGCAAGAAGAACAGAGTCTACATTATACTCTTTTGCTGCACTTATTGTTTTTGTAATAAGTGTTTCAAGAGCAGCTGCTTGAAATGACGCAGCTATGTCTGCTTTGTTTTCTTCTATCTCTTCCTCTGACATTTCTTTTGTCTTGTATAAAACAGCTGTTTTTAGCCCCGAAAAACTAAAATTATAATTTCCGGAGCTCAGCATTGGTCTCGGGAATTTAAAAGCTTTTTCATCACCGCTTTTTGCAAGCTTTTCTATGTGGGGGCCTCCAGGGAAGGGAAGACCCAATAGGCGACCAATTTTATCAAAGGCTTCTCCTACTGCATCGTCTAGCGTTTCTCCAACGAGCTCATAATCAAACCAATCCTTTATGAATATTAATTGAGTATGCCCTCCGGATACAGCAAGTGCAAGTGCTGGAAATTCAATATTACTACCCTTTTCTATCTGAAGTAAATTTACCGCTACGTGTCCTTCCATGTGGTCTATGCCTAATATGGGAATATCCCACCACGCAGAAAGAGTGCGAGCAAAGTTAACACCTACCCACAAAGCAGGTCCAAGTCCTGGTCCTTGAGTTACCGCTATAAGACCTAGGTCTGGTTTTTCAAGAGGTGCAATATTTTTTTTAAAATCTTCGAATAGTTCTGGCTCTCGCTCAAGTAGTGTTTCTATTGTTCTTAGTTTCTCTTTTGACGGAGATTCTTTGTCTTTTTTTAAGTTTTCATCTTCGAGAACTTTTTTCAAGACAGGCACTAGGTTTTTTGAGTGTGCTCTTTTTGCAAGACCAGGAACCACGCCACCGTATTCAGCATGCATTTTTATTTGCGAAGATAGCTCGTTTTTTAGTAAATAAAACTTGGGAGAGTTTAGGTCTCCTTCTGCTTCAATTAGGGCTACTGCGGTATCGTCACAAGAAGTTTCTATTCCTAGTATTTTTATTTTTTTATCTTCCATAGTAACTAGAGGCTCATTTTAAGATGAGCCGACTTTCATAGTATCAGGCATTTAAGGGGTTTTCAAGGCTATTTAAAAGCGGAAAGCCCCGTATCAAAGATACGGGGCGTTGGGAATTCGGTACTATCTCGTACCGAGAGAGTGAATACCTATTCTTTTGCGGGGTATTCGCTCAGATTTAGCTGTGCTGCTGAGTCGTGCATTACAGCTGTACCGAAATTAAAGAACTCTTGCAGGAAGGTTTCTGCTGACGTTACCACGCCACCAAAAAGGATCCTAAGAGCCACAAGCAGCATTATTATGCCTATCGCTTTGAACATGATAGTTCGCAGACGAGGGAGGTTAAGTGAATGGGGGACTATTCCCATCAGCTGCTACTTGCAGCTATCCTCCTGCCCCGAAAGCTTCTGCGCTCGGGGCAAAAGGATAGGGTATTTTATACCATATTTATAATTTAAAATCAAGGAAAATTTATGGAATTATGGAATAAAGAATGTATGTAAAAAATACTTATCATACATTACACATATCCGGCATACATTGTTTTTATTTTTCTGTGTTCTTTATATTTTCTATAAGGCAAGGTATTATACAGTCAGGATAAATTGTAAATTTTATTTGTTAAAATGCCAAACCCATTCAAAAAAACAGAAGACCCATCTGAGGACCAAGAAACACCCCAAGAGCTTGAAGAAGAACAAGAACCATCTCCCGAAAAACAAGAAGCTCAAGAAATGCTCCAAAAGCTCAAAGACCTCAAAGAAGAACTAGACCAAGCCATAGATACATTCAAAGAATCAGGAGAAGATAAAGACAAAGAAAGAGTAGATGCTCTAAGAACTCAAATAGAAGAGCTTACAGATGAGCTTAAGCTTAGAGTAGAAAAAATAAAAGACCCTTATGACATAGAACTAAGAAAAAACCTTATGGAAGAACACGGATATACTCACGTTGGAATATTTTATGACGGGCTTGCGATTGCAAGCATAGACAAGAGATATCTATTTATAAATAGAAGCGGAGAACAGGTATTTGACGAGATCTATAGTCAGGCATATCCATTCTCTGAAGGTTTTGCTAAAGTTGCTCAAGGCGGTAAGTACTTTTTCATAGACAAAAACGGAGAAAAAATATCTGATGTAACATATGATGATGCTGATGATGCTTTCTCCGATGGGCTTGTACGAGTTAAAAAAAATAACAAGTGGTTTTTTATAGATGCAAATGGTAGAGAGGTATTTAAGAAGAGATACGATGAGGTATTTAATTTCTCAGAAGGTAGAGCTCTTGTCCGGGAGGGTGATAACTGGTTTTTTATAGATAGAACAGGACTGAGAATATCGGGCGAAGAATACGATTGGGCACGGAGCTTTAAAGAGGGCTTTGCTCATGTACAGAAAGGAGATAAACAATTTTTTATAAACAGAACAGGAAAAAGAGCATTCAATGAAGAATACGACATGATTAGTTCTTTCCAAGAGGGTCTTGCCGCTGTAAAAAAAGACGACGAGGGTTGGTTTTTCATAAATAAAAAGGGAGAGCGTATATCTGATGAAACATATAGTTATGTAAGTGATTTTAAAGAAGGTGTTGCTGCTGTTACAAAAGGTGATAAATGTTTTTTCATAAATAAAAAGGGAGAACGATTATTTGATGAGGTTTATTACGACACCTTTAGTTTTTTTGAGGGTATTGCTCGCGTACAGAAAGGAGGTAAGCAATTTTTTATAAACAAAGACGGTAGTAGAATATCTGATATGGAATATGAAAATGCTAATCATTTCCAAGAGGGTCTTGCCGCTGTAAAAAAAGAAGACGAGGGTTGGTTTTATATAGATAAAAACGGCGAGCGTGTATTTGATGAAGTATACAGTATGGCACATTCTTTCCAGCAAGGAACTGCTCTTGTATATAAAGACAATGAAGCTTTTTATATAGACAAAAAAGGCAATAGAGTATTTGATTTTCTTGAAAGATAAATAATTTGTTTTTAGGTAAACTTGTTTTTCTATGGGGCGGGCGGTATTATAGGAGAGTAGAATTAATTTTTTTAAAAAATAAAAATTTATGAGCATAGAAAAGCCAAGATTAAACAAGGAAGAAGCATTGAAGGAGGGCAGGGCTGTGCAAATGATGGCAGAAGAAATGGCTAATTTAGATTATTTGGATAACCCTGGTTATCGCTATTATGAACAGGCACATCAGATTTTAGAAGATCTCAAATCTGATGCACCAGAATTAGCAAAATATGCTGTGGAGAATGCCCTCAGTATTTATGAATTGAGGAATAGGGCAGGAAAAGAAGCTTGGAGGGTATATAAGCAGGCAGAAAATAGGATACAGGATAAGGTATCAGAGGATCTACGCAATATCATCAAACCACTTATTACCAGGATAGAAAATATGGATCCTGAGGCCATGGAGGATGATGATGAATACAAGGCTCTTATGAAGGAGATAAGAAGTATAATAATAAATGAATTAGAAGGAATGGTGGTGAGATCTGTTATTGCTACCCTTGAGGATGAAGAGGTAGTCAAGGCATTTGATGGTAAGGAAGATGTCCTGGAGGATATTAAAGCATTTGCCACAACCGAGATGTTGTCTTCAGCTAAGAACATGCTAGAGTCGCTATGGGACATGATGGACTAATTAGTTAATGAAGGTGAATACCAAACACAACAAAGAGGCAGGTGACTGCCTCTTTGTTGTGTTGAACTGGTGACCCCAACGGGATTTGGGCGTCAGCTCACTAAGCTCAAACTGCGCACTACGTGCTTGTTTTCGCTAAGTGGCTCCACCCCGGGCTCCTTCGCTACGCTCAGTCCGTCTTTCAAATCCCGTCAGGGAACTCATCCAATTAACCCAAAATAAAGAAGGTGTCGAAACACCTTCTTTATTTTGGTAATCTGTGACCCCAACGGGATTTGAACCCGTGTTACCAGGATGAAAACCTGGCGTCCTAGGCCAGACTAGACGATGGGGCCATGTTGTACCTATCTCTTGTTCACAAAAATTATTCTACATTAAAAAAAATTATGGGTCAAGTTGTTTATCTTAAAAGTTGTTGGTAGACTTAAGCTAGAACTTTAACAACCAGAGGAGGTGACCCCCTTGGATTACGAATTAATTTCCTTTGACGACCCTAGTAGTTTCACTATAACTTTAGAAGATGAGCTTAGCGGTGGATGGAAGGACTTCGAAGCTGGTATAAGAAAAGAAGTTTTCGGACAAGAAAGAGCAATACAGAAAGTAATTCGCTCTATTATGTATATAGATTCAGGATTGCACAACATTGATAATGGTCCGCCCCCACCCTTATTTTTTGCTGGTCCTTCTGGTGTAGGCAAGACACTTCTTGCCAAAGTTGTTGCAAGAATGTGGTTGGGGATTCCTAGCACTGGAGAGAATGAACCATTAATTCACATAGCTGGAGAAAACTATAACAAGTCTCACTCTGGAGCATCGTTGATAGGAGCTCCACCTGGATACGTTGGGCATGGAGCGACAGAATCCCCACTTAAAGACATAGGAAAATTTGATGAGCGTGCAACACGCAAAAATATTTGGTATATAGCTAAAAGGTGGATGCGAGAAAAAATTTCAGCAAAAGATCAAAAAAGTGTTATAGGGAAAGTTTTAAAAGATAGAATAAAGATTATTGCAGAGAAAAAGCTTGAAGACATGAGGCCCTTTAGATCAGCATTATTGATAGATGAAATGGAAAAGATGCACCCCGAGGTACAAAGACAGCTATTAGGCATATTAAACGATGGCTTTCTGCGCTTAAATACAGGCGAAGAGATAGATTTTAGGCGTACTCTTATCATGTTTACTTCCAATATAGGCACCGATAAGGTTGCTAGAATACTCGACGGTAATCAAGTAGGATTTCAACCTGTAAGAATTGAAAAACATTCTGATACAGATCAAGAAATATACGAAATTATTAGAGACGAGGTTAAGAATTATCTTGATCCAGCACTATATAGTAGAATTGGGCACGAAGGTGTAGTGGTGTTTCATGCGCTTTCATCTGAAAACTATCATAATATTATAGACAAGGAATTGCTTGATTTACATAACACAATTATTGGTAACAGTTCTATTGGTGGAGTCTTTCAACTAACAACAACTCCAGAATTTTATGACTTCATATTAGGTAAGGCAGATGCTGCTAGCGAGGGTGCTCGACAGATAACGCGTTTGATTGATAAATATGTGCGTCAATCACTTGCTAAATATATAGCAAGTGGAGAGGTCTATAATGGAGACATCATAAAGCTAATAGTTGAAGAAAATCCAACTGGAAAATCGAGTATTGTGTTTAAGAGGGCATCGCGTCCTAGCGATTTGGATTCTTACCCTCTGGGTGGGTCTAGTAAAGATATTCTGGAAGAAGATATTGTTAGTCAGCTTGATCGTATTTTGCCAAACATAGATAGATATGTAGAGGAAGAAATCATTAAGTCCGAAGAAGAGGAGTAATATTTACAAGTAGATTCTTTACAATAAATAAACAGTACCTTAAACCCCGTGTTATGCGGGGTTTTTTATTGTAAGCATTGAGGACTCAAATTATTTATTAGACAATAAATCTAGTATTAGGTACAGATTGACTGCAGGTATAGGCTTCTTTATTATATACTTACAGTTCTTTACCATACCACCAAAGGAGGTCGGTGATGAGTGAGAGTATTTTAGTAAGAGAAGATCAGGAGCTTAGCTTTCATCTAAGACAAGTTTTAAGCGGAACAAGAAACTTTGAAACTGCTGCCCAGGGCATTTCGAGAATGATTCTCGAAGATGGTGTAGAGACAGTTGTGCGCGGTGGTCGTAGAGTTTATGATTATCCTTTTTTCCGTAAAGGCAAAAAGCACATTGTTGGCTGGTACGACGAAATCAGCACAGTTGTTAACTTCATACAAGAAGCTGCCAGAGGCGCTTCTTCTGCTGAACAGGCACTTGTGCTTGTTGGTGAACCAGGTAATGGTAAAACATTCTTTGTTGAGTACTTATGTACGAAATATCGTGAATTTTTAGCTAGACCCGATAACCATCGATACACAATTGAGTTCGTTAATCTTAGTGAACTCGGCAAATATGGGAAAATTAATGTAATACAGTCCCAAACATTTGAAGACCCGATGATTTTCGCAATGAATATTCTTGGAACAGGTGAGAAGAGTAAAGAATTCTTGCTTGAAAATGGGTTTGACGAAGAGCAGCTGGAAGAAATGTATCGCAACTATCGTCCGTTGGGCGCTTGTACAGAATACATTTGGCAAGACATCCGTGCTCACTGTGATGGTGATCTGGACAAAATGCTATCTTTCGTTAGAGTTGTTCCTGTTCCTTCAGGAGAAAGCCTCGGTATTATTACCGGTAAGTATTCAGCAGGGGACAAGATTACATCTTCCGCTGCAGACCTTTTGGGCGAGGAAGACATCACACGCCTGTTGAACCTTCAAGATGCGGCAGATCATCCGTATAAGTACAATGTGCGCAGGGGTGCGCTTGCCAGGGTAGCCGGTGGGGGTATTCACTTCTCTGATGAGCTTTTTAAGAATAAGATTGACTTGGTTCAGATTTACCTGGGTGTTATCCAGGATAGAACCATTGAGCTTGACGGCTATAAGTGGCCAATTGATGCTCTCATTATTGCTACAAGCAATAATGCCGAATACAATAGATTCATTGAAGAAAAAGAGCAGTCTCCCGTTAAGGACCGTTGTACTACGTGCTATGTTTCACACAACACGGACTACATACTTCAGCAGAAGCTGACAGAGTATGCATTTGGCTCAAGAGCCAAAAAAACCATTAAGGGTGACGATCTTCACGAGGATCCGAATCTGGTTTATGCAATATCTGTGGCCTTGGCTCTAACTAGACTCCCACACAGTAAGAAACTCTCTCCTATAGAGACAATGAAGCTTGAAGCCGGAGAAACAGCCGGTGAGAAGAGTGTTAAAACATTGGCTGAAGTCAGAGAAGGATTTGATGCTAGCCAAGATGTTACTAAGCGCTGGGGCCAGAAGGGTCTTAGTCACAGATCACTCGGAAGAATCATTCAGAGAATGCTTGCTGCAACCGAAACACATGAGGGTAGCTGTCTTTTTGCTAGGGACGCGTTTAAGGCAATTGAGCGCGAGATTATCGATTATGTCGCCGAAGCAGTGGACAGAGATAAATACATGCAGGATATTGAGGAAGCCGAACAGCTTTACAGAGAGCGAATTAAGA
This sequence comes from Candidatus Spechtbacterales bacterium, assembly GCA_033721415.1. Lineage (GTDB taxonomy): Bacteria > Patescibacteriota > Minisyncoccia > Spechtbacterales > 2-12-FULL-38-22 > JAWWAH01. Next base: position 16,080 of record JAWWAH010000013.1, read on the forward strand.
CCTCTATCTACAACGCCTTTAGAGACGATCCTGATGCCGTTAAGACAGACGTAATGGCATATGTAAACATGATTATCGGTGTTGACTCTGACCAGCTTGGTCCGGATAACCTCTGGCACTACAGAGATCCGCAGACTGGGAAGATGAAGTCTATTAAAATTGATACACGTTTCTTAGAAAGTGTTGAAAATCGTATTGGTCTTGATACCAAGGAACGGAGAAGTACTTTCCGTACCAATATTAGAAAGATTTATGGTCAGAAGGTATCTACCGATCCGTCTTATGACTTTATGGACAATGATGATCTGGTTAAGGCCGTGACCGAGGTCAGGCTGGAGTCGGATGTTGCAGGCGCAGGTTCTTTGGTGGGGGCTCTTGTGAATCGCACCAATGAGGAGAATGAAGAGATCCACAACAGAATGATCGAAACAATGTTTAACGACCTTGGATACTGCAAGACTTGTGCAGAAAAAACTATCGAATACTTCTGCGAAAAAGAAGACGAGAGTTAAAAGATTTTTTATAAAAGTCCCTCCATGTGGAGGGACTTATTTCCAAAGAAATATTAATAACGTAATGTTTCTTTGGAGATGAGTTCAGGGGTCTCGAATACGATTCAAGTCAATTTAGCGGAGTATATTTTTGAGATAAATTTTCGGCGCGCGAGGCGTGACACGATGCCAAAGCATCGTTAGCGTCCGAGCAAACCGAAAGAAGCTCAAAATATGCCCGCCCTAAGGGAAGAAAAAATAAGCTGTCTGCCGTGTTACATCTGCCTAGAAGTAAGCTACGGCTACTCCTTCGTTGATGCGCCCCGGCATCCGACCCATTTTTAACTTCTAAATTGACCTGACTTGTGTTCGAGACCCCTAATAGAAAGTAGCTTAAAAATTAAATAAAGGCTATGCATAAAGCCTTCTTTCGTCGACCACAGAATCCTTATACTTATATGGGTTTTGCGGTGGGCGAAAGGAGGCCTGCTATGAGTCATAACAAGGAAGATACCTATTTTACTGAGGCCGATAGAATTGGCACAAGAAAATCTTTTGAAGAACAGCTTAAGGCTCGTTTTGATTCGCAAAACTCTCAACCAAAACCAAAAGCATTTGCGGCTTTAGAATCTTTACAGGATATTGCCGATAGAGAAGAGCAGCGAGAGGAAGACGGTTTTCCTCGTCGTGTGAAGTTTAAGAGAAAGCTAGTTGGTCCAGGCCAAGTTGTTGTTATTCCGGTAGTAAATGAAGATCAACTTACTCATGGAAATCATGAGCCCAAGTATATTGTTGAAATGGCAAAGAAAATAAGGGTATCTGCTTTTGATGGTGCCGATGATGATGACGATATCACAGTTATCCCCGGTAGCGGAGATGGCGATGTCGGTGACGTTGTAGGTGAAACCCCACTTCCTCTTGGCGGTATAGGTAGCGGTGAAGGTGAAGACGGTGAACCTGGTGATCCTAGTGAACCCGGTGACCCTGGTGAAGATCCAGCCGACCACCAACTAGAAGAAGAAGCTTACGAATTGGGCAAGAAACTTGCAGAAGAATTTGAACTCCCCAACCTAACTGATAAACGAAAAAGATTTCCAACAGATGAGTTTACTTATGATTTGACCGATATAAATCGTGGTAGCGGGCAATTCTTGGATACAAAAAGAACACTCAGAGAAATTGTAGAAACAAATCTTGTACTAGGTACAGTTACTGAAGATGATCTCGATCCTTCAAAGATGATTGTTGATCCAAAAGATAAAATGTTTAGAGTTTTGTCCAGAGAAAGAATCTGGAAATCTCAAGCCGTTGTATGTTTCTTAAGAGACTATTCAGGATCTATGTGGGGCGACCCAACAGAAGCTCTTGTTGCTCAGCATCTTATGATTTATTCATGGCTCCTTGTGGAGTATGATAAAAGGGTTATTCCAAGATTTTTTGTTCACGATACTCATTGCCAAGAAGTTACCGCTAGGGAATACTTTGGCTTAAACGCTGGAGGCGGGACTCTTATTCTTTCAGGATATCAAAAGATTAACAGAGTAGTGGAAGAAGAAAGCCTTGAGAGTGAATATGACATATTTGTATTTCAGGGTTCAGACGGAGATGACTGGGCTTCTAGAAGTCGTGAAACTCTTGCAGAGCTTGAAAACATTTTAGGGTATGTAAGCCGTATGGGCGTCACTCTTTTTAAGCGTCGCTTTTTTCGTGAACAGGAGATGGATACCACATTTGAGCAGTACATACATGAATCCGGGTTCCTTGAAAGTAGAAGAGATGCATTCAGAATGCATGTAATGGGTAGTTCTGATATTACAGAGGAAGACAACATTGAGGCGATTAAAGCCTTGATTGCCACAGATTAATCTCGAGCCAAATGAAAGGAGAGCTAATTGAAGCTATTTGACCAAGATGCTAAAGCCGAAATGGAGCGATGTAAAAAAATAGCAAGAAGCGTGGGATTAAAGTTTGATGAAGACACTATCGAGTATGTTGTTAGTAATAAAGATATGATTTGGTTGTCACCTAAGATTATGATTCCGACTCTGTTTGATTACTGGGTACACGATATTGGTGTAATACAAGGGGAAGAGCAGTACAAGATGCTTCCTCACAACCCATATGAGACTGCTATTAACACAAGGCCGCCCATATCTTTTTACAATCAAGATAATGCTGACTGGCTTAACGTTATGATTTTTTATCATGTGCTTGGGCACTTCGATTATTTCCAGAATAACGTATTCTTTAGAAATACATGGGATGATGATTTTGCAGGTCAGGCACTTGCAGATAAAAGATTAATAAATCGTATTCGTAGTGAGCTTGGTTCTGAAAAAAGATGGGTAGATTATGTTATTGAATTTGCTAAAGGAATTGATAATCTTGTTGGATTCTTTGAGGAGCTTCAAGTTGCCGATAGGCGAGACAATCCACAGCTGTTTGGTGCTGATTCTAACAAAGCAGACTTTTATTTTGGAAAATTTTTGCGGGATTTGCATGATAAAGGCAAACTTAAGCTTAAGGTTTATCATGAAGAGTTGGCTAGATACAATAGATGTATTGATGAATTTGGCATAGAAGAGGGCGAGCGTGCATTTTTTGCTGATCCCGAGATGATAAGCAGGTTCCCCGAGTTTAGAGCTAAATTTAGAAAATGGGAAGAAGAAGAGGGTGATAACCCTGCCTTCATGGATATATTTGAGTATCTTTGGGAGAATTCAGCTTTTCTTAATGAAAAAGAAAATGCTTGGATGAAGGATGTAATGCAGGTTATACGTAGAACATCACTTTATTTTCAGCCTCAAATACGCACAAAGATATCTAACGAGGGGTGGGCCAGCTTATGGCACCAAAGGCTATTTGTCCAGGATGACAGAATCTCAACCCATGAAGCTGCCTATGCAAGAGTGGATTCAGGAGTTACTACTTCTCCTGGGGTTGGTGTAAACCCTTATGCTACAGGTAAATTACTTTTTGAATTTATAGAACATTTGGCAAGCAAGGGTAGATTAAGCAGAGAATACCAAATGCTGGAAGATATAGAAAAAAGAAGAGGATATGATAGAGGAGACGGCTTAATAACAGGCAAAGAAGCCTTGTTTTGGGCAAGAAAATATCTTAATGATGAGCTTCTTATTAACTTCTTAAGCGAAAAGGATTTTCAGGATTTTGTTGATCAAAACAGACTCTATGTGTTGGGAGTTAGACCACACAGAGAAGAGTTTGGAAAAGCAGAGATTTACATTAAGAGCAAGAACGGAGAATATTACCGTGAGCAGTTGCGGAAACAGCTGTACCATCCTCCAAACATTGTTATTAATGAGGACAAAGCAGAAGAAGACCAGCTTTACTTAGATCACGTATACGAAGGAAGAGAACTAAATCGCAAAGGTATCGAAAACGTATTGATTGGTCTACAGTTTCTGTGGGATGGCCCTGTGGCATTGGAGACAACCGTGTACGAAGAGGTCCAACCTAAAGACTTGTGGGCAATGCATCAACCGGGATATCAGCCGGAGCACATTATGTATAGAGTTATCTATACCTGCGATAGCAGTAGGCGCGTAGAAATGGATATTCTAGAATGATAAAAATGACGAACATAAAACCAGCCCGGCATTACTACCAACCATGGAGTGCTGCCGGGCATTTCACTTTACAGCCCAAAACAAATTCAAGAAAAGAAAGGAGGGATTTGTATGTCTAGAAGCATAGATCCTCTCGAACTTCTAGAGCGAGAGCTCATAAGTAGAGAACAGCGACCCGAAATTAGTTATTCAGATTATTTAGAACTAGTAAATAAAAATCCCAGACAAACCCTAAGAAGTATATTCCAGTTATTTCTTGATATGGTTAATGAATATGTTGCAGAAGAGGATGATGGAGTTGATAAAGATCCCGAATCCATAGGTTTTACAAACTATGACTGTTCACAGTTGTTTATAGAAGGCGCAGATAATCCATTTTTTGCTGACACCCCCTTTGCTAACCGTTTTGTACGGCAAGCAGGAGCCCTTACACAAGGCACTCAACAGAACAGAGTTTATGTTTACGATGGTCCGTCAGGATGCGGTAAAAGCACTTTCATGAATAATATACTTCGCTCTTTTCAGGCATATACCAGAACGCCTTCAGGGCGTACTTATGAAATTGTTTGGGATATAGATGGAAGAGCCTTTGATCAAGAAGATAATCTTAGGATACCTTGTCCTAGTCATGATTATCCTATTCTGTTAATTCCAAAAAATCATCGAAAAGATTTTTTGAAAAATCTACTGGAAGAATCCGCACTTAAGAAAAGTATATTTTCTAAGAAAGAATATTCTTGGGTTTTGCAATCAGAGCCGTGTACTATCTGTAGGTCTATTTTCTGGGAATTACTTGATAAGCTTGGAAGCGTTGAACATGTTTTAGAAATGGTTAAAGTGAGAGCAATTCAGTTTAATCGCAGAACAGGTGATGGTATTAGTGTTTTTAATCCCGGCGATAAGCTTTTTAACTTCGAACTTAAAGGTGGGTTGCCTGTAAATTACCACACTGATGATCGTATCCAGGTAGGACTTGATAGATTCTTCGGACCAGGTGCTGTCCAGTTTGCATACTCTCACTTGGCTAGTACTAATAACGGAATTTATGTGCTTATGGATGTTAAAGGAAACAATAAGGAACGCTTGCTTGAATTGCACAATGTTGTTAGTGAGGGAGTCCATCGTATAGGAGGAATTGAAGAGCAGATTAACTCGCTATTTTTTGCTCTCATGAACCCCGAAGACAGAGATCTTCTGAAGGAACAAAAAATGGAATCATTTAAGGGGAGAATTCATCACAACAACATATCTTATGTACTTGAGCCTGAAACTGAATCTAGTATTCTGAGAAATATTTTTGGTGCGAACATAGATGAAAGATTCTTGCCTATGGTTTTGGAGAATTTCGCTCGAGTTATTATTTCTTCCAGGATGAAAAGAAAGTGTGAGCCTCAGGAAGAGTGGATAGATGATATGAAGCAGTATGAATTGTATTGCGACAAAGACGGCCTTTTGTTGAGAATGTCTCTGTATAGCAATATAATCCCCACTTGGCTTTCAGAGAAAGACAAGAAAAGCTTTACTGCTCCGGTAAGAAGGGCAGTTATTGCACAGGGTCAAGATGAAGGGCTTGAAGGATTTTCAGGAAGAGAGTCTATAGAGCTGTTTAGAGAGTTCTTGAGCACTTATAGCGAAAGAGGAGTCCTAATTAATATGGGGCATGTTCTGGAGTTCTTTAAGCATAAAATAAGCAGAGACAGAAGAAACAAGCATCTTCCTCCGCGAGGATTCTTGGATTCATTGCTTAACTCGTATGACTATGCTGTATTGAACCAAGCTAAAGAGGCTCTTTATAACTACAGGCAAGAACAAATTGAAAAAGATATTCTACACTACCTTTCTGCTGTTAATTATGACGTCGGTAATAGGGTTTATTGCGAATACACAGGTGAGGAGTTCGAGCTTGAGCCGGAATTCCTTTTACAGATGGCGCGACACTTTACAGGCAAGGACCACTTAGGCATAAAAGCGGCAACTGAATATAGTGACGGAGTGCGAGCCAAGTATGTTCCGTTACGTGCAAGCAGCGAACAGAATATTACAGATACTCCACTTTTCGAAGAGCTTTATAAGAATTATATGCGTAGCCTTAAGAAAAAGGTTATGGATCCATTGATTCAAAACAAGAATTTCTCGGAAGCTGTTAGAACATTTGGCACAGCAGAATTTAGTGCCTTTGATAAACGTCTTAAGGCACAGATTACGCGCCTTATCACTAATCTCCAGAAGAAATTTGGCTACTCTCGTGAGGGTGCTAAAGAGATTTGTATCTATATTCTTGAAAAGGAATTAGTGAAGAAGTTTTCATAAAATTATTTAGTACTTTAAACCCGTTTGCGTTAATGTAGGCGGGTTTTTTATAGTTAGGGGTAGAAAAAATTAGAGATTGCGGTACAATGGTATCTGATGCCAAACAATGATAAAAACTTACCCAAGCACCTATTTGTGGGCAGGGCAGAGGATATAGAAAATCCAAAAGAGCGCAGACTGTATCGTTTTTTTGAAATAATTCCCGGAGCATTAATCTGGCTTACTTTTGCTGTGGTTATAGCGATGTCTTATTTTAAGCCCTTTTGGATGGGGATATTTATATTAGCATTCGCCTTTTTTTGGCTTTTGAAGAGTGTGTATTTGTCACTTCATTTAAAGAGTGCCTACAGAATTATGCAGAAACATGAAAAAATGAATTGGCTTGATAAAGTTAAGGGCTTGTCTTCTTCCGAATATACAGCAAATGTTAGTGACTGGAGAGATGTTTGGCACTTAGTTGTTATTCCAATGTATGATGAGTCATATGAAATACTAAAAGGCTCATTTGATGCATTAGTTGATACAGATTGGCCGAAAGAAAAAATGATTATTGTTCTTGCAACAGAAGAAAAAGCTGGAAAAGAAGCTAGAGAAAGAGCAAATAGGATAAGGAATGAGTTCGGTAAAGAGTTTGGCAATTTCTTAATAACAGTACATCCAAAAAATATTCCTGGTGAAGTTGCAGGTAAGGGTTCTAACGAGACATGGGGCACAAAAAGAGCAAAAGAAGAAATAATAGATCCTAAAAACATTCCATATGATCATATACTGGTGTCATCTCTTGATTCTGATACCGTGGTGTACCCTCGGTATTTTTCTTGCCTTACATACCACTTTCTTACAGCGGAGAAGCCTTATAGAGCTAGTTATCAGCCCATACCTATGTTTATTAATAATATATGGCAAGCACCTGCCATATCTAGAGTTAGTTCATTTTCTTCAAGTTTTTGGCACACAATGAGTCAAGAAATGCCCGAGAAGCAGACTACTTTCTCTTCGCATTCGATGACTTTTCGTGCTCTTGTTGATGTTGGTTTTTGGCAAACCAATGTTGTATCTGAGGATTCACGTATATTTTTTCAGTGTTTTCTACGATACGGCGGGGATTATAGAGTAGTCAGTTTATATTATCCTATTGCCATGGACGCAAATGTTGCTAGTTCTTTTTGGAAAACCTTTTTAAACATTTACAAGCAGCAGAAGAGGTGGGGATATGGATCTGAGAATATTCCTTATCTTCTATATGGATACTATAAAGACAGAAGCATACCTTTTGGAAAATTCTTTAGACATGCCTTTAATAAAATTGAAGGGTTTTATTCGTGGGCAACTTATGCGTTGTTACTTTTTGTGCTCGGTTGGCTTCCCGTAATGCTTGGGGGGGATGAATTTAGCACAAATTTATTTTCTTACAACCTTATTAATATGGTGCGTTTTCTCTTAACAATAGCTATGTTTGGAGTTGTATCTTCTGCTTATCTTAGCGTAGTGCTCCTACCTCCACGCCCACCAGAGTATGGAAAGTACAAGTATGCAGTTATGATTTTACAGTGGTTTTTAATATTTGTAACACTTATCATTTTGGGAGCTTTTCCTGCAATTGATGCTCAAACTAGATTAATGCTTAAGAGGTATATGGGTTTCTGGGTTACACCAAAGCATCGCAAGGGGTAAAATGGAAATCGATTTTCTCCGTGGTAGAAGCCGAAGGAAATTGAAACCCTAAGGTTTTAAAAGAAGGAGGTTGGAGAAAATCAAGTGAACGCGTATATTCACTATATTAAAACCAGTAACCAAATAGATTAAAAAAATTCATTCATCCCATGCAAAACCCATTCAAAAAATTAGAAGACCCATCCGAGGACCAAGAAGCATCTCAAGAACCCCA
>JAWWAH010000014.1:0-23064 GCA_033721415.1 Candidatus Spechtbacterales bacterium
CATCTTGTTTTGTGGATAACTATTTGGGTGCTTGATTTTAAGCTTTTTCTGCGGTATTATTTTAATGCATTTTGCCAGTATACGGAAGGGGCAAAAATGGCGCCAGGAGAATACGAGTATAAGGTTATCAGTCTTTATGAAACATCACCATCTGGCGGACAGGAATACCACGAGTGGCTAGCCCAAGAATTAGAAACACACTCTCAGGGTGGCTGGGAGCTGTGCGCTGTTGATAACATGCGGTTCTTCTTTAAGCGCCTTAAGGAATCCAGTAGCTAAGCAAGACCTAGATTGTTAGTTCTTTTTAATTTTTAAAACCGCCCTTTAAGGCGGTTTTTTTGTATATAAAAAAGAATAACTCCAGCCTAGGCTGGAGAGTGTGTGAAAAAAGAACGGAGGGTTGAATTGTGTGTAAAGAAGGTGCGATGTGTATTAGCCTTAATGGCTTATTTATATGATAGCAATTCTGTATTTTATGTCAACAACTAATTCTGGGGAAAACTTTTTAAGGATAAGTACTTATCCTTAAACTATGTTAGAATATCCGAGAGTAAGGTACTAAAAATAAACAATATGAAAAATCAGATTATATTTATACATGGGGGAGAGACGTTCAATACGTACGAAGAATACCTAGAACATCTAAAAAATAAAGAATACGACCCGTATAAGGAAAAATACAAAAAATGGAAAGAGGCTCTAGCTGAAGAGCTTGGAGATGATTTTGAAGTTTTGCAGCCCAGAATGCCAAGTAAGTATAATGCAAAATATGAGGAATGGAAGCTTTGGTTTGAAAAGGTGGCAGAATTTGCAAAAGATAATGTAGTCCTCGTTGGCCATTCATTGGGTGCTTTATTTCTAGCTAAATATTTATCAGAGAATAATTTTCCTAAAAAAATAAAAGCCATTTATTTAATAGCAGCACCTTACGATGGTGCAAATACAGACGAATCTTTGGGCGATTTTAAACTACAGGAAGATTTAAGCTCCATAGAAGAGCAATCAGAAAAAATATTCATATACCACAGTAAAGATGATTTTGTTGTGCCATTTAGTGAGTCTAAAAAATATGCAGACAAGTTACACAAAGCAGAAGTGAGAGTATTTGAAGATAGAAACCACTTTTTGCAGGAGAGCTTTCCTGAATTAGTTGAAAGTATAAAAAATCTTTAAAAAATATAAAGATAGATGAAAATAACAATCACAGGAGGCTCTGGATTTATAGGCTTAAAACTATCTAAGCTTTTTACAGACCTTGGTCACGAAGTTTTAATTTTAGATATCAGGCCACCACGAAAAGAAATTAAAGGAGTTAAGTTTGTTGAAGCCAACCTTTTAAAGGAACCCGTCCCGCCGGAGGCAATAGAGTGCGATGCCATTGTGCACCTTGCTGGAGTTAATATATTTGGCAGATGGACAGAGGATTACAAAAAATTAATATTAGAAAGCAGGACAAAAACAGCTAAAACTTTGATTGATGCGATAAAGGCTTCAGAGCATACCCCCGAAGTTTTTGTTTCTGCATCAGCAATCGGCTATTATGGTGATGGCGGAGAAGAAAAGCTTGATGAATCTGCGCCTTCTGGGAATGATTTTCTTGCTAATGTTTGCAAGAGGTGGGAAGCCGTTGCGCAGACATCAGAGGATGCCGGTATGCGCTGGGTTTCTGTACGCACGGGTATAGTGCTCGGTCCTGGTGGTGGAATGCTTGGTAAACTTGTGCCTATATTTAAGATGTTTCTAGGAGGTCCTCTAGCCTCTGGTAATCAGTGGTTTTCTTGGATCCACATCGAAGACTTGTTAAACGTTTACAAGAAAGCAGTTTTAGACAGTAATTTAAGCGGCCCAGTAAATGCAGTAGCTCCAAACCCTGTAAGAAATAAAGAGTTTGCTAAAGCACTTGGAAGCGCAGTAAATAGACCTGCAATTATTCCTGTTCCTAAGTTTGCCTTGAAGATTGTACTTGGAGAGCTGGCAAATGAAATTACTATGAGCCAGAGAGTGATCCCCAAGAAAATACAAGAGACCGATTTTAATTATAAATATCCAGATATAAATTCAGCACTTAAAAATTTATAAAATGAAAAAAGAAAATCAAAAACTATATGAGTGCAAAGAATGTGGGCTTAAGTACAAAGAAAAAGAGCTCGCAAAAAAATGCACCAAGTGGTGTCGCAAACACCATACTTGCAATATAGAAATAATAAAGCACGCTGTTGAGGAATAGGGGAGTTTAATTATTTCTACACCTCTGTACCGTAATAATATCCACAGAAACTATTCAAATATGTACTTGAATAGTTTTTCAATTAGCCATATAATGCATACATGGCTACAAGAAAAAAAATCAATACAAGTGAAGAAGAACTAAAGCGCAAAGCACGCCTTTTTGCTATTGCTGGAGATGAAACCAGAATAAAGATATTGTGTTGCCTGTTTCAAGATGGAGACCCTTGTGTGTCGGAGATATCAGAATTTATAGATGCAAGTGTTGCAAATACGTCACACCACCTACAGATAATGCACAAAGAGGGATTACTTAAAACTGAGCGAAGGGGAAATAACGTATGTTACAAGCTTGTGGATAGCGATTTTACAAAGGAGCTAAAAAAATTAATTTGCGATATAAATATTAAAAACTAATTTTTCTTTCTTTAAAAAATAAGAGAAAGGATAAAAATATGAAAAGTGTAACTATATACACAACGCCAACTTGCCATTATTGCCATGCGGCAAAAGAGTTCTTCAAAGAGAATGATGTAGAATATACAGAAAAAAATGTAGCAGAAGATACAGAGGCCAGGCAGGAAATGATTGAAAAATCAGGACAAATGGGAGTGCCTGTTATAGATGTGGCAGGAGATTTAGTTGTAGGATTCAACAAAGATGTCCTACAAGATCTTTTGGAGATAAAATAAATTTTTGCACAAGATGAAAGAAAGCAAGAGAGCAATATTTTGCATTTTTGCTTTCTTTTTCTTTAGAGGGGCAATATGGTTGTTATGCTATAATTACTTTGTATGTCAAGAATACTTTATATGATAATTTTAGGAATATTTGGAGCCCTGCTACTTGTGTTATTAGTCGCTTGGCTTTTTGTTTTGAATTCTGCAGATAGAAAAGTACTTTCTTCTGATACGGTGGAGATTACAATAGAAGAAGAGCAAAGAGAATACAAAATAATAAATGCAAGCAGAGACAATGAAAAAGAAAAGCCTCTTTTAGTCCTTTTGCACGGTTTTAGAAGCAGGGGTAGCTGGATAGGGACATACACAGGATTTAATATACTTGCTGAAGAAGAAGATTTTGCACTCTTATTACCACAAGGCTTTAGAATGTCTTGGAATGCGCAATTTTGTTGCGGATTTGCTTTTCAGAGAAATATAGATGATGTAGGATTCATCACAAAAATAGTAGAAGACGTTAAGGAAGAGTATAATATCGATGAATCCAAAATATATGTTGCTGGATTTTCTAATGGAGGCATGTTGGCGCAAAAACTGTTAATAGAAAAACCAGGGTTATTTGCTGGTGGAGCTTCGGCGATGAGTGGGATTGGCACAAGAGCTGGTGCATTATATATAGATAAAGCAGAAGATCCAATAGTGCTTATTCAGGGAGAAGACGATAAATACACTCCCATCGAAAAAGATGCATCTGGACCTGAGGGTTTTAGCTTTAAATCTTCAGAGGAAACGTTGTCTGCTTGGAAAAATTACTATAATGCTAAGCTTGCATATACGAACGACGAGGATGCATATAAAGAAAGGGTTTATTCAAAAAATGATAAACCTATTATTATGCATAGACTTTATTATAATCAACCTCACAGATGGCCCGGAACACGTCTTTGGAATTTTAGCTCTGATGTTCCTGAATTGACCCGCGCAATATGGGAATTTTTAAACTCTAAATAGTAGATTTATGTATAATCCTCAAAACCTACATCAGTGTGAAATAGAAAAAGCAAAAAAACCAAAAGAAGAAAAATCTTCTTTAAAAACTTTTGCAGATTCAGCAATGACAGTAGTTGGTGTTATAGCTTCACTTTCTAGCGTCCCTCAAATTATAAAAATAGAGCAAACAGGTACTGTTGCAGGAATTTCTTTAATAACACAAATAATAGCGCTGGTTGCTGTTATGTCGTGGCTTGCTTATGGAATATATATAAAAAATAAGCCACTTATAATAACAAGTGCTATATCAACGGTAGTTTTAGGCATTGTTACTTTTCAAATTGTTATCTATTCTTAGAAAATAATTCAGGACAATTCTGTGGAAAACTCTGTTGACTAATTTTTATGACTAGCGCTATAATAATAATGAGGATGGGAAAGGGTCTTCGGACCAGTTCCCGACCTCATATGAAAAACCACCGCTTCGGCGGAGGTTTTTCATTTTTAAGGACATGAAATAAATACTCCAAATAAGCAGAACACATTTAAAAACCGCCTTTCGGCGGCTTTTTATTTTTTTTAAAATATTTCCCAGATAGAGGTTCGTCTTTTTTCTGCATAAGAGAGTCTTGCATCAGTAGAGCTTACAAGCACGATTCCTTCTCCTGCGGCTATGTCGTAACCTCCTTGCCACCACTCTTCGAAGGCTTCGTCCTTATCTAGGTTTTCTCCATTTAGGTCATAGACTCTAAAGTCGGGTCCTCCGTCTAGAGCTGGTGCGGTTAATATTCGCGCACTAGAGGAGGACGAACTAGAACTTGAGTCGGATGTTGTTCTTCTCCCGTAGCTATCGTACCACCAATTATCATTATTGTTACTGCTACTGCTACTGCTAGACACATCTGTACTTGTAGAGATTTTTACTCCACCCTGAAAGCCTTCGTCGTATGCATAGAAATCTCCCTCTTCATTACCTTCTGCATTGAATATCTTTACGTGTGGGCCTCCTCCGGGGCCTGCTGCAACAATAATTCTTGCTTCAGAGCTTCCTTCTTTATTTACCCCGGCGACATCTATTCCTCCGGAGAATCCTGCATCAAATGCAAAAAATCCTTCTGAGTACACAGTTCCGTCTCCGCGAAATATCTTTACGTGTGGGCCTCCTCCTGGACCTGCTCCTGTTATTATTTCGTCTTTTCCGTCGCCATCTACATCTGCGGTAGCAATATTTATTCCACCCGTAAAAGCAGGAGTATATGCAAAGAATCCTTCAGTGGTATATGGTGTGCCGTTTGGGTTAAACATTTTTACATGTGGACCCCCTCCTGGGCCAGGTGCTGTGATTATTTCATCTTTGCCATCTCCGTTTAAATCTCCTGTTGCAACATTAACTCCACCGTTGAAGTTTTGATCGTATGCGTAAAAAGTACCTATTGGTTTTTTGTTTAAATCCATTAATCTAACGTGGGGTGCTCCTCCTGGACCTGCTCCTGCTACAAATTCTTTAGAATTGGATATTCCAAAATCTCCAACAGCAATAGATGCTCCACCGTCGAAGTCTTTAAATGGAAGAAGTTCATTATCTTGTTCTGGTGGGGAGACTGGTGTTTTGATTTTTCTTGCATTTTGTAGGGTTTCATACGGGTTTATCACACCTCCCTCTGGAGAGTGTATTTCAAAGTGCAGATGATTGACTGTTGTTTCTGCATTTCCGCTATCTCCCATCCATCCTATGAGTTGCCCTTCTTTTACTTCAAAACCCCTATCCATATATGGTGCATATGCATTTAATGCGCCACCTTGCCCATCGTCTGTTCCGGGGGTGTCGTTATTCATGTGTAAGTACCAATATCTGTAACCGTCATTTCCTCTTAATATTACAGCGTAACCCCAAGAGGCTTCTGGATAGTTAACTCTTCTTATTGTGCCGTCTACAGCGGCTACAAGAGGAGTCATTTGTTCTCCTACTATATCTATACCCTCGTGGCTTCTAGTTCCTCCACCTCTTGAATCTCCAAAATCATTATTATAGTAAACACCGGGTACATCTAGTACCGGAAAAGTTATATCCCTTACATCTGAGGTTTGCGCCAACGCATTAGCTGGTAGCAAAGATGCTAAAAGGGGGATAATAAAAAGCAAACATAGTTTGCGCATAAAATTGTATGTAATTAATTTTACAGGCTACATAGTTTACGACGTACGAGTATCTGTTTTCTTACCTGCATGCTTACTAACATCATATAGGGATAGTTGGTAGGTGAACAATCCCAAAACTTTATTGGCTAATTTTTTGCTGGAATTTTTTATCTTTTTGCGATACTATATATCTGGTTCATTGATTAAAGGAGGTCCTCATGGCTAGAATAGGTTATAGGTTAATCGGGGAAGCAATAGAATACTATAAAGAACTTGGCTACGAATATATTTCTGTTCCGTGGGCAGTTCCAAAGCATGTGGTGGATATCACAGCACCCAGCGAAGCAGAGTTATTTCCACTTAAAGATAAATATCTTTTGGCTTCTGGTGAACAGAGCTTTATATATCTTATGCAACAGGGCAAACTGGAGCACGGTAAAAAATATCTTTGTGTAACCCCTTGCTTTCGTGATGAAGAAGAGTACAACGAATATACTAGACTTTACTTTATTAAGCTTGAGCTTATAATTGTGGGCTCTGATAATCCGGATGATGTAGAGGGAGTTTTCAGTGATGCTTCTGGATACTTCCAAAGGTATTTACCTGAAAGAATAGAGCGCCTTATTACAGATGAGGGCGTGGATATAATGTATAACGGTATCGAGCTTGGCTCTTACGGTACAAGGAAGCATGAATCAACTGGTCCTTGGGTTTATGGCACGGGAGTTGCAGAACCCAGGTTCTCACAGGTGCTTTCGAAAACGCCAAAGGGTTACTCTATGAGAGAGATTCCTAAAGGTGAACTTGGTGAGTATTCTAAAATATACGAAGAGCTACAAGAGCTACAGGATGCAATAGAACAGGGTGTGGGAATAATGAGCCTTGTTGAGCTAAGTGATATGTATGGAGCAATGGAAAGTTTTCTTAGTGAACATTTCCCAGGGTTTACAATGGAGGATATCAAGATAATGAGCGATACAACTAAAAGAGCCTTTAGAAGCGGCCGCAGACAATGAGAAAAATACTAATAATAGGAACAGTAGCTTTATTAGTTTTTATTTTAGGCATGCTTTATTGGCATTCTGTCTGGCAATCTGTAGGCTGGGCATAGCACATTTTAAAACCGCCTTTTGGCGGTTTTTTTGTGGATTAAAATCTGTGTCTGGAAGTAGAAGTTCAGCATGCTTGTTCGCCATCGCTTTTAGCGATGTAGCTGAACTTTCACTTCCGGGTGTGGAAAACTCTATTGACTAAATTCTATAAGTAGCGCTATAATACTTATGAGGATGGGAAAGGGTCTTCGGACCAGTTCCCGACCTCATATGAAAAACCACCGCTTCGGCGGAGGTTTTTCATTTAGGATCAAAAAGTGGAAAACTTGTCGGAGGTTTTGTATTTTTCATTTGGTATTATAAATACATGAGTAAAACAACTATTTTTTCAATTCTATTAATAATAGCTGCGCTTGTATTTTTTTCTTCAGTAAGCCGTGCTGTTACACATGACGAATTTGGTTTAAATAATAGCTATGCCATAGACAATGTTTTTGTTGACTGACATTTGGCTTATATGATAATCTTTACCTAGCCCTTTAAAGGAGGCGCAAAGTGTACCAAATTATTTTGCTTGCATTTGCAGCATGGAATTTCTATACTGCATATAATAAATATAAGATGGGAGTCCGAGGTGGCTCATTAATGATTTCTATTGGTTTCGGCTTTCTTATGCTGGTATTTGCGCTTTATTGATTTCAAAACCGCCCCAGGGCGGTTTTTTACTGCTCGGAAGCTATTTTATTGGTATAATTAATAGGTATTAAAAAAATAATTTATTAAATGTATTTTTATGGAAGAAGAAAAAAATAATATACAAGAAGAAGTAGCGCCTCAGGCGAATTCAAAGTCTCCTATGCGCGGTAAAAAATTAAGCGTTATTGTAGTAAGCTTAGTTCTTTTACTTATTGCAGGTTCTGCATTCGGTGCACTATATACAAGAACATGGGATCCCCAGTGGAATCCCTTTTCCCCAGAGCCAGCCGAAGCTTTAGAGGTGGTTTTTGAACAAACCATTTCCGATTCAGATTATGTCGCAATAGATGGAAATATTGAATATTCGACAAAACAAAAAAATGGACAGGAGCTATCAAGTGCAAATTTTAATCTCGATGGGGTTTTTGATAACAGTCAGCCAAATAATCAAAAAATGGAAGGAAAGCTTAGTGGTCAACTTGATTACTCCGGTATAAAAATGGATCTTGATTTAGATCTTTTATTAAATCAAAAAGAGGCTAGTCTTTACGATTTGTATGTGAAATTTAATGAATTTCCGTTATTGGCATTGTTTCAAGGATTCTTACCAGAAGGTACCGGAAATCTGGAAGGCCAGTGGTTCTTATTGTCAGGAGATATTGAGCGCGAAGATCCACTAGAAGAATATCTATCTTCAGTAAACTATCAGGATGGCAAGATAGAGCGATTAGACGATGAAAAAGTAGCGGGTGTTAATTCTTATCACTACAGAGTGCTTGTAAACAAAGAAGATCTAGGAGAAATAGAGATTGGAGACGATACTGAGACCTCTTTGCCGGTTGATATATGGGTAGGGAAGCGAAGCATGAAAATAACAAAGCTGTTAGTAGAAACAAACACATCCACAGGTCCTGTTTCTTTAGAATCTAATGAAGAAAACATGTTTTCTAAGTTACGCGCTGCGATGCCAGGCAATGCCCTGGTCCCGGGTCTAGATAAGCAGGTTGCCGATGGATCTTCTGTGGATACTCGCTTAGAGATTATATTTAGTTATCCAGGAAGTTTATCAAAAGATATATCTGTTCCAGAAAACGCAAAGACGCTTGAGCAGTTTATGAATCTTGGAGCATCTCTAGGTCTTTAATCTTAATCAGGCTACTAAATAAAAACCCGCACTATGTGTGGGTTTTTTGTAAAGGAAAACTCCAGCCGTGGCTGGAGCGTAAAAAGAGCGGTATATGTTGGTTGGGGGTGAGAATGTGGGAGTGTCGTGAGATGTTGGGTAAAGGTGCGGTGCGACTTAACGTCGGCTTATTCTTATAATAGCAAGCCTATATTTTTGGTCAAGCTTTTTGTGTGGATAACTTTTTGATATTATGCCATTATAGTGTTATTAAAGAATGACAATGAGTGAAACAGTGCAAAACAATGTAGGAAAGCTTAGAAGAAACCTTGGTGCAACCCAAGAGCAGCTTGCAGATGCTGTGGGTGTTTCGCGCCAAACGATAATAGCTATAGAAAAGGGCAATTATACTCCCTCTGTTCTTTTAGCTTTGAAGATAGCTAAATTCTTTAAGCGGCCCGTAGAAAAAATTTTTAAATTTAAGAAATAAATATGAACCCAAGCACACAAGACGAGATTGTTGTATCAATACTACTAATAGTTCTTTTGTTATTGTTATTAAACCCTTTTGGATTTTGGATGCCAAACGAGCTTCTGTATATAACAGTTGGGGGTGTGTTTATTCTGGTTGGGATATTTGGAGGACTTGTATGGAAAGAGAGTGTTGGAGATGAAAGAGAGCAGTTACATAAAATGCTTGCAGGACGTATTGGTTATCTTGCAGGATTAACCACCCTAATCATAGGGGTTATTATACAAAGCATGGGCTCTAACTTGGATAAATGGCTTATACTGGCTATAGGTGCTATGGTTATAGGTAAGTTGTTTGGACTTTATTACGCGAGAAAAAGAAAGTAGTTTTCCACAATCTAATGTAAAGTTAACTTGACATTAATAACCAGTTTAGTAAACTGGTTATTAAGTTATGACATTTGCGTTTTGTTTAGCTTAAACAGTCCGTAAATCATATATTATGCAAATTTTTAAACAAAATGAAGGCATGACCACACCTGCTATAATAGGTATTGTGGTTGTGACCTTAGTCCTCGGTGGTGTGATTTATTACAATATGCGCCCAGAGGGTGAGAAGATGATGGAAGAGGGGGAGGAGATAATGAAAGAAGGAGAAGATATGATGGAGGAAGGAGAGAAATTGATGGAGGAAGGAGATAAAATGATGGAGGAAGGAGAGAAAATGATGGAGGATGACGAAGGTGCGATGATGGAAGATGGTGGCGATCACATGATGGAGATTAGTTATAAAGGTGAGGTTTTAGCAGGATCTTCTGCACCTCTAATAAACTTTAATCAAAGCGATTATGAAAAAGCTCTTTCTTCTGGCGATCTTGTAGTGCTGTATTTTTATGCAAACTGGTGTCCTGTGTGTAAGGAGGAGGTAAATAATGCACTTTATCCTGCGTTTAATGAACTTAACAAAGAAAATGTTGTAGGTTTCCGTGTAAACTTTAACGACAACGAAACAAGTTCAGAAGAGACCGCTTTGGCAAGAGAGTTTGGTGTTGCTTATCAGCACACAAAAGTTTTTGTTAGAAACGGCGAGCGCATACTGAAAGCTCCAGATTCATGGAATAAACAAAGATATTTTGATGAAATTAATAAGGTTGTAAATTAATATGACAGGCGATATATCAATTTCAATATCTTTTATAGCTGGAGTAGTTTCGTTTTTATCACCATGCGTTTTACCATTAATACCTGGATTTTTAGCATATCTTGCAGGAACCACAACAGGTAAAAAGGCTAGCAGAAAAACCGTATTTTTAACAAGTGTATTTTTCGTGCTTGGATTTTCGGTGGTGTTTGCTTCTATAGGGGTTCTCTTGAACACACTACTTGAAAATATAGCATATGATGTACAGCTTTGGCTTTCACGCATTGGCGGAATTCTTATAATTGTATTTGGGCTTTACTTGGCAAGGCTAATAAAGATTCCATTTTTAGAGAGAGAATATAAGTTTAGCGTTAAGAAGAAATTTAACTCCCAATATTTAACATCATTCGTTTTTGGTGCGGCATTTGCAGCTGGGTGGACACCATGTGTTGGAGCTGTACTGGGTGGTATACTCGGCTTAGCTGCATCATCTCCAGGATCAGCATTTTATCTATTACTAGCCTACTCTGTAGGGCTAGGGTTACCATTTTTAGCTGTGGGGCTATTTACCTCACAAGCAGAAAGCTTTATTAATAAGCATGCAAAAACATTAAGTTATGTGAATATTGCCTTTGGTTACATATTGATAGCACTAGGAGTATTAGTATTCACACAAAAGCTTAGCATTGTTGCGAACTTAGATATAGTAAACAATTTGCTACTTAAATAGTATGAAAAAAACTCAAAGAAATATCATACTTATTGTTGTGTCGGCATTTATTGTTTTCGGCATAGTTTATCTTGAGAGACAGGGCCCTCCTAATATCAGCACCACAGAAAATGCAGAAATTGAAACAGTAAAAACAGATGCTGAAAAATCATCTATATACCCTAAAGCAAAAGAAATAGTAAATCCGTCGGGATTTATAAATACGGATGGTGTGTCGGTGGAGGAGTTAATAGGGAAAAAGGTTATTTTAATTGATTTCTGGACTTATAGTTGCATAAATTGTCAGCGCACAACTCCATATCTTAATAGTTGGTATGAAAAATATAGTGAAGAGGGGCTAGAAATAATTGGAGTGCACACACCGGAGTTTGATTTTGAAAAGAACATAGAAAATGTAAAGAGGGCCGTTGATAAATTTGAAATTAAATACCCGGTTGTGTTGGACAATAATTATTCAACATGGAGAGCTTATGGTAATCGTTATTGGCCACGAAAATATCTTATAGATATAGATGGTTACATAGTATATGATCACATAGGTGAAGGTGCTTATAATAAAACTGAAGATAAAATAGTAGAGCTTTTGAATGAGAGAAGTAAGGTATTGGGAGGTAATGAGGTTAATCTAAAAGATGATGTGCCTGAAAACGTAGATAGCGTTGATTTCAACAAGGTTCGCACACCAGAAATATATCTTGGATATAAACGTCTTGAATATATTCACAAATTTCCTTCCAGGGATTGCTTTGGAAAAAGTTGTAACTTTGAGGCTCCAGATAGTTTAAGTTTAAATGAGTTTGCTCTCGATGGAGAATGGCTAATGAGCCCCGAAAGCTCAGAGTTAAAAAGTACAGAAGGTGAACTACTAATAAAGTTTTCAGCAAATAAGGTTAACCTAGTTGCTGGTGCATTAGAAAGTCCCGTTAAAGCAGAGATATATTTAGATGGTAAAAAGATAAGTAAGGATAATTCTGGCTATAGTGTGTCTGATTCTATTGTTAATTTTGGTGCCCATGAATTATATAATCTTGTAGATCTTGGTGGTAATTATGGGGAACATATTCTAAGAATAAAATTATTGGATCCGGGTGTTTCGGTCTTTGCCCTAACTTTTGGGTAAATTCTCTGTTAATCAATTATCAAAAAGGCTTCGCAAAATATGCGGAGCTTTTTAATATGGAAAACTTATATCTTAATTATTGATATAATGAATATAATAATGTCTGATAAAAAACCACCTGAATTTAAGGTATTAAAACCAATAGACCCAGAAGAGCTAGAAGATGGCATACATTCCCCGAATTTAGAGGAATATCTTGAAGAATACAGGCGCTATGAGGCTAAGATTTGGGAAGAATTTCTTGAGGTTGAGCCTGGGAGTTATGCTGAGCAATTAAAAGCCAGAGAACTGGCTAAGTTGTATTTTCTTGAGGCTGCCCATAAGCAGCAAACTTCTTCCGATGGTGCATTGTGGTCTGAGAGATTTAACCAACTTGTAGCTGAATTGTATGGTAAACCAGAAGTTAGCGAGTTAGTGGTTTTGGCTGAGCAAGAGCTTGATAAACTTCCAGAAGATAGTGAGTTGAGAGTTCTTTATGAGGAAGTGATAAGCGCTTATGATCCCGACCAAGAAGCAGTATCAGAGATACCACAAAAATTGAATGATAGTGATTTAGAAAAAGTTAGAAAAGCACTTTTTAATCATCAAGCTCCTATATTTGAAAATCTAGATAAATATGAACACTATAATGAGTATGAAGTATCTAAGGTGGAAGAAATAGTAAATGAAATTATTACAGTGCTTACAGACATATCTCCAGAGTGGAACAATTGGAATGTTATAAGAAACAGCAGAACATCACTTTGGGTTGATCCAGAGAGAAAAGAGATATGCATACCCGAAAAAAGAAAACCTTATGAATCTTTCTCTGATTTAAGGAGAGTGATAGCTCACGAGGTTGGAGCCCATGCTTTTCGTGCTGTTTCTGGTTATGAAAAAGGAGACAGCGACCTAGCTAGAGGGCTTGCAGATTATCTTGAAGCAGAAGAAGGGCTCGGGATATTTTTTGGCTACCTTTCCTCAGGAGTTATATCAGATAGCGTTAGGGATAAATACTTTGATGCAGCAATTGCTTACGGAATTATACCAGAACTACAGATGTCGAGAGAAGAGTTAATAGAATTTGCAACTAAGCGTAGAATAGAAAGAGAAAGAGCAAAGGGTGTTACTCTTAACGAAGATGAGGTTTTATCTGCACAAGGCAAGGCAACACGACACGTTAACAGATTATTTAGAGGAGGGGATGGAAAAGTGTATGAAACGCCGACTGGTACAACCCAGGCGGTGTTTATTAAGGATATAGTGTACTATCTTGGTGTGCGAAAGATTGAAGGTTTTATAAAGAAAAAAATGAATGCAGGGCATGATCCTGAAAATATACTAAAATATTTACTACAGGGTAAGTTCGACCCAACAAATGAAATACATTTAGAATATATAAGTGCGAAAGATGATTGCTTCTTGCTTGACGATGAATCACCCAAAACTAACTTAGCTTAATTTTCACTGTTTGTGATTTAAAGCTATAATAGAAAATAGATTAGTATTAAGTAATAATTAATGTACCCGCCTACGCTAAAGCTACGGCGGATGAAGGCTTTGCGGCGCTCACTGCGTTCGCGAGCAAATCACTTCACATGTGTGGAATTATTGGCTATATAGGAGATAGAACAGATCCAAAAATAGGCTTAGATGCTTTGAAGCGCCTAGAATATAGAGGCTATGATTCTGCTGGATGTGCAGTTTATGATCCGAAGGAAAAAGATATACTTTCTGAGCGCGCGGTTGGAAAAGTTTCTGAATTAGATAAAAAACTAAACAAAGCAAAATTATCAGGAAGTCCTTTTATATTCCATACTCGTTGGGCAACTCATGGTGCTCCTAGTGAAAATAATGCACATCCTCATTTTGACTGCAATAAGGAATTTTATATTGCGCATAATGGGATTATAGAAAACTACCAAGACTTAAAAGATAAATTGAAAAAATATGGGCACAAATTTACATCCGATACTGATACAGAAGTTTTGGCACACCTTATAGAATATTTATACGATGGAGATCTTCTTCAGGCAGTCCAAAAAACATTAAGTATGGTAGTTGGCACTTATGGAATAGTGGTAATTTCAAAAAAATCTCCAAACGAACTTATCACCGCTCGCCTAGGAAGTCCCTTGTTGATAGGAGTAGGGGATGGAGAGTATTTTATTTCTAGCGACCCAGCTGGAGTTTTGGAGCACACTAAAAAAGTTGTATACATGGAAGATGGAGAGATAGCGCGCTTAAAACCTGATTCAATGGAGCTAATATCACAAGACAAAAAAGCAAAAAAGCCTGTTATTGAAGAGATACAGTGGGATGTAGAAGAAGCCCAAAAAGGAGGCTATCCTCATTTTATGATTAAAGAGATTATGGAACAGCCAAAATCTGTATCCGATACTCTTGCTGGGCGACTTGTCTTAGAAGAAGGTAATGCAAAATTGGGAGGATTGGAATCTGTAGCAGACCGTTTAAGAGATATAAAAAAGATACATATAGTTGCTTGCGGTACAGCTTATTATGCGGGGCTTGTTGGTAAATATATGATAGAAGATATTGCAAAGATACCAGTAGAGGTTGATGTTGGTTCAGAGTTTAGATATAGAGACCCTGTTTTAGATAGAAAAACTGATGCTTTTTTGTGCATATCTCAGTCTGGAGAAACAGCTGATACTTTAGCCCCCCTTAAAGAGGCTAAGCGAAAGGGCCTTTTAACACTGGGTATAGTTAATGTGGTTGGTTCCACCATAGCACGTGAAGTTGATGCAGGAATATACAATCATGCTGGTCCCGAAATAGGTGTTGCATCGACAAAGGCATTTACATCACAACTTACAGCACTTGGATTAACGGCAATTTTTCTAGCCCGCCAAAGAGATATGTCGCAGGAAGAGGGAAGAAAGATAGTAGAGGAAATGGAAAAACTTCCAAGATATATAAATAAAATATTAAAGAACACAAAGAAGATAGAAAAAGTTGCTAAAAAATATCATAAAGCCGATAACATGCTTTATCTTGGGCGAAAATATAATAACCCAATAGCTCTTGAAGGTGCCCTTAAATTAAAGGAAATATCATACATACACGCAGAAGGTTATGCTGGAGGAGAAATGAAGCATGGTCCAATAGCTTTAATAGATAAAGATTTCCCAACATTTGCTGTAATGCCACGCGATAGTATATATGAAAAAATGTTATCCAACATAGAAGAGATTAAAGCTAGAAGCGGTCCTATAATTGCTGTAACTACAGAAGGCAATAAAGATATTAAGAGATTAACTAAAGATGTAATTTATATTCCAGATGTACCTGAATTTATTTCTCCTATAGTTTCTGTAATACCTCTTCAGATTTTTGCATATCATGTTGGTATTATGCGTGGCCACAATGTGGATAAACCAAGAAATCTTGCAAAATCCGTTACGGTAGAATAATAGAAAATATTTATACAGAAAAATAAAAAACCCGCCTTAAAGCGGGTTTTAATAATGTGCAATTTTATTTATTTAAATGCCATCCTTCATCATCTTTGGTTACGGAATTTTCTTTGATCTCTATGCCCTCATGGCGGCGGATAAGCATGCCAAGTGGCGTTTCGTGTTTGTGTTTTTGTCCTCTGGCTACTACAAGAGATTTCGGCGGAACATCCTTGGATATAATAGAGCCCGCAGCTATATAACTAGAGCGCCCTATTGAACATGGTGCGATTATCATTGTTCCTGAACCTACGAAAACCTCAGGCTCGAGCGAGATTTCTTGTTTTTCAACCCCATCGTAATTGCAGAATACAACTCCTGCGCTTATATTGCAGTCTCGGAGTATTCTTGCATCGCCTATATAGCAGTTATGTAGTACGGTGCATCGCTTTCCTATGAAGGAGCGAACAATCTGGGCGTGAGCAATTTTAGCGAAAGGATTTACAACAACCCGGTATAGGTGTGCGCCATGGTTTACGGATACAGAGTGCGCTATTCTTGAATGTTCAATGGTTGTGTATGGGCCTATTTCGGAATTATCTCCTATTTTGCTATCTTTTATCTCTGAGCCTTGCTTTATCGTACAGTTTTTTCCGATTTTGCTATTTTCATAAATATACACGTTTGGATATATAATTGTTCCTTCACCTATAGTTACCGAGGTATCTATATATGTATTATCCGGATCTACGAACCTTACACCTCTTCTATGCAGGCTCCATATTGCCCTAATTCTCTTTAAGCGACTTCCAAATTCAGGCATTTCGCTTGACATCAATCACCTCCTTTTGATAAAAGAACTAAGTGTTTTATACCACAGAGGGTTTATTTATAAAAGCATATGATGTTATGCTTAAATAAAGGATATTTTACTATTTAAAGTAATGGCTTTAACTAGAAAAGAAAAAAACGTTGTAGTTATAGGTGGAGGCACAGGAACCTCCATTGTTTTACGTGGATTAAAAGATTACCCAGTTAATTTAAGCGCTATAATTACAACAGCTGATACTGGAGGTTCTTCCGGTGTGCTTAGGAGAGAAATAGGCATGTCTCCTCCTGGAGATGCGCGCCAATGCTTTGTTGCTCTAAATGGGGGAGAGCATCCACTGATAGACCACTTCAATACGCGCTTCGCTGGTGGTGGATTAAAAGGTCATACATTTGGCAATGTTTTTCTTGCGCTTTTGTGGGAAAATCATGATGGAGACTTCCAGCAAGCAATAGAGCATGCGGAGAGCATATTTGATTCTAAGCATTCAATTATCCCCGCAACAACCCAACCCACAAATCTTGTGGCGCACTTAAATACAAGGAGAAAAATACAAGGGGAAGCAGACATAATAAAGGTAAAAAACTTAAGTAAGAAACTGAAAAAATTAGAGCTTGTTCCAGAGGAAGAAGCAAATCCGAAAGCTATAAAAGCTATCAAAAAAGCTGATTATATCGTAATAGGCCCAGGTAACCTGTTTGCAAGCTTAACTCCACCTCTTTTAGTAGATGGCATAGGAGAAGCAGTGAAAAAAAGCAAAGCAAAAAAGATTTTCATATTGAACTTAATGAATCAAAATCATCTTTATGCTGGATATACCGCTAAAGATTATATAGATCACTTTAAAGAAACTCTTGGAGAAGATGTTTTTGATACAATTATCTATAATACTAAAAAAATTGATAAAAAAATTCTTACAGATCTAGGCATAGAAGATGATCAGATAAAGGTATCTCCCAAAAAGCATGAACTGCGTTTTTATGGGGCAGATTTGGTGGACATGCGTATATCAAAACAGGATCCAAACGATCCTCTAAAAAGAACATATATTAGGCACGATCCGCAAAAGATAGCTGATGTATTGTTTAGAATAATAAATAAATGACAAGGCAAAAGCTTACAAAGGAAAATGTATCAGAATTAGCGGAAGAAACGGCAAATGTTTTACGGAGAGGTTATTCGGCTATTATCCCAACAGATACTCTGTACGGCCTTGCTGTTGATGCGCTTAGCGTTGACTCTATCGCTCATTTTTTTTCTATTAAAAAAAGACCAAAGAATAAGCCCGTGCCTTTGTTTGTAAAAGACATAGAGATGGCAAAAAGGCTTGCGTTTATCGATAAGCGTCAAGAAGAGATATTAACAGAATTGTGGCCAGGACCTTTTACTTTTGTATTGCGTAAAAAAGATTCTGTAAATAGTACTCTATCTGCAGGAACTGAAAAAATAGGACTACGAATACCAAACCATATTTTCATTCAAGCGCTTTTGTATAAATTGGGGCGCCCTATTACGGGCTCTTCGGCTAATATTTCGGGTATGGATCCAGGTGGTGATTTGGATGGTATAATCGAGCAATTTAAAGAGAACTCTATAGTTCCTGAATACATTGTAGATGCTGGCAAGATAAAATCTGGCGACCCATCCACCGTGATAGATATTACGAGCCAAGAGCCAAAGATTTTAAGAATGAATATGACAACCTTAAAAAAATTAAATGATATTTTCGGTAAAATATAATTTACTCCCTTATATAGGATATGTTTGATAATCACGAAGATTTACATTCTCGTTTTCCCCATCCACATCTTAAGCTCAACAAAGAGCTAAAAGAATTCTACGCTTTTTCAGGAATACATGGCTTTGCAATAGCTTTAATAACAATATTTGAGCCAATTTATATATATCTTCTGTTTGGTGAAAAGCTGTGGATGGTATTTTTGTTTTTGGGGATTAGGTATACATCTTTTGGATTATTTGCCCCACTTGGCGCTAGATTGCCTTCTAAAATAGGAGTAAAACACACGATACTTCTTAGTCAGCCGCTATTATTCATTTATTTCTTGGGATTGTGGCAAGGAGAGGTGCTTGGATTATTTTTCTTTTTACTTGCACCTTTTGCGGGATTAAGAAGCGCTATTTATTGGCCCGCACACCATATGTTCTTTACCCGATTTTCTGATAAGGGCAAGCGCGGAAAAGAATTAAGTTATAGGACCATGATTCTTTCAGTATCGGCAGGAATAGCACCATTTGTAGGAGGTATAATAATAACCTTTTTTGGAGGATTCACTGTGTTGTTTGTTGTTGTTCTTACACTTCTTTTAGCTGCTACCGTTCCTCTATTTTTGTCTCATGAAATTAAAGAGGATTATCACGACCATTATACAGAGTGGATAAAAGAGATATTTAGCCCCAGATATTACAGGAAGACAGTGGCATTTATGGCTAATGGATTTGAAACAGCTGTACACTCTTTCGTTTGGCCACTTTTTCTGTTTATTATTGCTATAAATTACGAAGAATTAGGTATAATAACCTCGGCCACATTTATATTTGGTGTAATATTTACGTATTATGCAGGAAGAAAGTCAGATTCAGCTGGATCTGAAAAGCTTTTAACCTATGGAGCGTTTATAAATGCTGCAGTTTGGCCTATAAAAATGTTTGTACAAGCTCCGCTTGATGCCTTTTTGGCAAACACTGTTCATAGATTTGGTCGAACAGTAGCATATGTGCCCTTCATTTCTTTATTCTATGATTGGGCAGGCGAACACAAAACAACAAGAGATAGGCTGATTGTATTTAGAGAAACAATCATTAACTTAAGTAGAGGCTTAGCACTATTTAGTATTGCTGCGGTTGTTTATTTTTATAGTAGCGACTTACGTATTTGGTTTATGTTCTCTGCGATATCTACACTTGGACTTTTATTTATGACTAAGCACCCATTTAAGGCGATACGGCAACCTGATTAAAAAAAGACCCCCGATGCATCGGGGGTCTTTTTTTAAGGTATTTTTATTCTGCCTTATGTACAACTCTTTGAGGAAATGGAATCTCTATTCCCTCTCTATCAAAAGCTAGCTTAAGGCGTTTTCTTAGTTCGCCAGTTACAGCCCATTGTTCTCCTGGTATTGTTTCTCCTAATATTTTTACAACTATGGAAGAATCACCAAATTCTTGAACTCGCAAAAATTGAGGAGCTTCTTTTATTTTTTCTTTCCATTCTGGATCTTCTGATATATCTAATCCAACTCTGTTGATTGTTCGCATAACATCTTCAAGGTTAGAGTTGTATCCTACACCAACATCAAGGTTAACTCGCGCGAATTCATGAGACATATTGGATGCAACGGTTATTTCTCCATTTGGAACAGTATGCACAACACCATCTAGATCTCGGAGTATTGTGCGTCGAAGATTGACGCTTTCTACTACTCCACAAGTGTCTCCAAAGCAAGCAATATCACCAACATTGAATTGGTTTTCTAAAAGAATAAATAATCCGTTTATAACATCGCGTATAAGGTATTGCCCTCCAAAACCTATTGCTAATCCTCCAATACCTGCAGCAGCAATTAGGGGCCCAATATCTACACCAAGCTCTGAAAGTATTATCATTCCACCAACTATCCATAAGACAACGTGGAGAGTTACAGTTGCTACCTGAATAAGCGTATCTTCTCTTTGTGCTTCTTCTAGTTCGGATACAAAGCGATCTGATGGTATTAGTTTTCTTATAACTCTTTGTATAAGCCTATCTACAAATTTGTGCGCTATGTAAACCCCTACTCCTATTATAGCTATTTTTAGTCCTGGATTTATTAACCAAGGGAGCAGTGTTTCTTCGAAAAAATTGTTCATATTTAAATGTATTTAAAATTTTAATTTTGAGCTTTACTTTTTTATTTTAACATAAGTACTCAAAGAGCATATTGAATAGCCTAAAATTTTAAAATAAGTATCCACCCTAAGAAGTTAGGGAGATTGTTTTATGCTGTATTCTTTTTAGCTTTCTTCGATAGAGATACTATAGCAATAACACCCCAAACTAGCTGTAGGGCTAGTGCAGGCCATGCTTCTTGGTAAAAAACATTTGCCCCAACACCAATGGCACCTAAAAGGTTTATTAGTTGGTATTTTTTACTATCTCCCGAAACTTTTTTTGTTGAGACAAGGTAATAGGCAAGCACTATTAAAAATGTGCCTATCCATCCCATTGTTTGAGTAAGTATTTCCATAGTTTATATTTAGTGTGCCGCGGGTGGGAGTCGAACCCACACGGTATTGCTACCACTGGATTTTGAGTCCAGCGCGTCTGCCAGTTCCGCCACCGCGGCATGTAAAAAGCTCATGAGAGCTTTTGTGGTAAATAAAGAACTCTTATTTTGAAGGGGAAGGTTTTTTTCTGTGGAGATAGTGCTTTGCATTTCTTTTACGAAGCCTAAAGGCAATTCTTGCCATGTATTTGCCGACATATTCACCATCGACTGTACCGTTTTCTAGGTCTATGCCTAGATCCTCTGGCTTTGGCTCGCTCTTGCACTTCTTACACATTATTTCTTCCTCCTCAGATAAGCTAATTCTATCACAAGAATAAGCGCATTTAAAGAGTTTGTCAACGAGCTTCTTTATTTGTTAGTAAAAGAATTATAGTGTATTATTTAAGTATATGGGGACCGTAATTACAGCAGCAAATCAAAAAGGAGGAACAGGAAAAACCACGACCGTGGCTAATTTAGCAGTGTATCTAGCAGCATATGGAAAAAAGGTTTTAGTTGTTGACTTTGACCCTCAGGCAAACGCTACTTCGACTCTTCTTTCTCCTAATTCTCTCTCTACGCATGTTTATCACACTCTTGTTGGTGGTATTTTACCTGAGGATGTAATAAGACCAACTGGATTGTTTTCTTTAGACGTTCTTCCAGCAACACCAGATTTGGCAGGCGCTACAATAGAGCTTGTAAGTCTTAAAAATAGAGAGTTCCGCCTTTATGATGTAATAAATACAGTTAAGGATAATTACGATTATGTTTTAGTTGACTGTCCGCCAAGCTTAGGGCTTTTAACCCTAAATAGTATAGTTGCTGCAGATTATGTTATTATACCTGTGCAGAGTGAATATTACGCGCTTGAAGGCCTAAGCCAATTACTTGGAACAATCGACCTTGTGAATGAAAATCTAGGAAGAGACGTGCAAGTTCTTGGAGCTGTATGTACAATGTTTGATAGAAGAAATAGATTATCACGCTCAGTACTAAAAGACATACAGCGCAATTTCCCAGGGCACGTATTTGATGCTGTTATACCAAGAAACATTGCTCTTGCCGAAGCTCCTGGATATGGTAAAACTATATATCAATTTGACCCAACCTCTGCTGGTGCTAATGCATACAGATATTTAGCAAAAGAGGTCATAGAATTAACAAAATAAATATTATGAAGGGACTAGAGTCATTAATACCTCAAAAAAACGACAACGAAAATGGAAGTGACAGAAAAGAAAGTGTGTTCATGATAGACATAGATTTAATAAAACCAAATCCGTATCAGCCACGGCGTGAATTTGACCAAGAAGAATTAAAAAATTTATCTGAATCTATATCTACATATGGAGTAATACAACCCTTGCTCGTAAGTAAGATTGAAAAGAATGTTCCGGGCGGAAGAGAAGTAGAATACGAACTTATAGCAGGGGAGAGGAGACTACGTGCTTCTAAGATGGCTAAACTTCCTCGCGTCCCCGTTATTATTCGACATCGATCTACGAGTAAGCAAAAATTAGAGGTTTCGCTTATAGAAAACATTCAAAGAAACGATCTTAACGCACTTGAAGAAGCTTATGCGTTCCAGCGATTACAGGAAGAGTTTAATATAAAACAGACAGATATAGCAAAACGTGTTTCTAAGTCACCATCTTACGTAGCCAACACTTTGCGAATTCTTTCTTTGCCAGATGAAATAAAAGATGCCTTAACAAGAGGAGATATATCAGAAGGACATACGCGTCCTTTATTGAGCCTAAAAGACGATAAGCTACAGGAAAAATTATTTAAAGAGATAGTAAGCCAGAATTTAAATGTACGTCAGGCAGAGGCTCGTGGACGTGAGCTAGGAGGAAAAGCTAGGTCACCTCAAGCAGGATCATCAGGAAAGGCTAAGGTTGATCCAGAACTTGTTCAGTTGGTAGAACAATTTAAGAGTACATATAATATATCTAAAGCAAACGTTAAAACGGATGGTAGAAAAGCCCGCCTTGCTGTACATTTTTCATCAAAGAATGATCTTCATGAATGGATGAAAAAGATGATTGGCTAAGTATATTTAGAATCTACAAAAAAATCGACTCAAGTACTTGAGTCGAGTTTTTTTATTAAATCAAAAAAATGAGTAGATTTTTTTTTAAATAAATTAAATAAATAATTAGGATTGGTGGGTTTCTGGGGGGCCGCGGGGGGGTTGTGTTTAA
>JAWWAH010000015.1:0-22099 GCA_033721415.1 Candidatus Spechtbacterales bacterium
CTTTATCTTCTCCTGATTCTTTGAATGCATCTATGGCTTGGTCTAGTTCTTCTTTGAGGTCTTTGAGCTCTTGGAGCATTTCTTGAGCTTCCTGTTTTTCAGGAGATGGTTGATCCTCTTGTTCTTCTTGGGGTTCTTGAGATGCTTCTTGGTCCTCGGATGGGTCTTCTATGTTTTGGAATGGGTTGAATCGCATATTAAGTTTTAATTCTTGATTCTCCTATATTTTACCACAAAATACCCGCTTTAAAGCGGGTATTTTTCTTAAGAAACTATTTTCGGAAAAGTTACAACAAGAGTGCTCCAAGCAAAATCATTTATTCGCATCCCTTTGCCCGTATTAGAGTTATAAAACTCCCATATGCCGTTTTTTGCTATTGCTTCTTGTGTCTTATTTACAATATGGCGCGCAGATGTTCTCTGGTTGTGCCTCATGAGGCCTCTAATTATAAACCAATTTGCGTTGACCCAAACCTGACCAGAACCCCAAATTGGAAAGGTTGTTATTGGTTCAAATTTATCATTACACCTTGGAACAACAGGTATAGGATACAGTGTCCAAAATTTCTCCGGATCTCTAAGATGCTTTAGGGTTTCAAAACGCATTTGATTAGGAAGATATTGCAGTAGTAGAGGAAAAAGTGAGCCAAGAGATAGTGCTTTTATTTTTTGCTCTCCATTTTTCGTAACTCGAATAGGATAAAAGGTTTTATCTTCTGCATCCCAAGCCTTTTCAAAAAGCACAAGGGTTGATTTTGATATAACTTCGCCAATATCAGGAAAAAGATCTTCTCGATCGATTTTTTTTAGAAGGTTTTTAAGCGAGTATAGCCCGTCTACAAATATGCAGTGTATTGCAATATCTTTCACATTAAATATACCCGAGCTTAGGATTTTTTTTTCGTCCCACCCTTCGCCATTTGCACGCTTAAAATCTCTTCTATAGGTATTGTGAAGCCTTAGAACATACCAAGGGTCCAAAACTTTTTCTAAAAACCTAAGACTATTTGGTGCTGTGGGTCGAAAAAAATCAAACTCCGGAGCTGCGTCACGCCCCGATTCTCTTGGGCTTATTATAGAAACAATATTTTCTGCATCTCTAAATTCTATAAAGTATTTATAGAATTTTACCAACTGCTCAATTATTTCTCGCGTAAAATCATCGTTATCTATAGCTTCAACTGCCTGTGCTATTACAGGCTGGCCAACTAGCGAACTTGAAGTAGGATGCCATCCGCCTCTATTGTAGAGCGGGCGCTCTAAATCAAACCAAACAAAATTATCATGGTATATACGATGCGGTATAAATCCTGTTTCATCTTGAAACATAAATAGCTTTCTTATTTCATTTATTGCGATATCTTCCATGCCTAATTCAGCACAAGATATAGCATGAAAACAGCTATCCCAAACCCACTGGTTCTTATAATGTGGCCAAGCTGGGGTAATATATTGTTTGCCCGTTGCGTTATAGTTTTTCTCTAAAACACGGCGAGCCTCTGATCTTATACAATCTTCCATATTAAACTCCTTTCCTATTTTTTAATTTACTACCTTGAATAATAAAGGAATAAATAAATAATGTCTATTAATTTATGCATAATGTTTTGAAAAAAGTAAAGTTGCGTAAAAAGGATAAAAGGTGCACAATAAATTTAATCCGTTCCTTCAAAAGGAGGTTTGGCTATGAGTAAGCCCTCTTTCACGGGTCAGTTATTCGATAGAATAGAGTGGGCAGGCAATATTTTAAACACTCCCCAAGAAATACTAGAAAATGAATTAAAGCGCTTTAAGTACAGCGAGCTAACACCTGATAGAATTCGTGTGCATATGGATGATGGAAGCTACGAAAGTATAACAGCAATTGCTGTACTACATTATCTTCCCGATCCTTCAAAGATGCCCTACAAGGGCGGTATGCGAATGAGCCATACTGTAACACCTGATATTCTTCGCTCTCTTGCGGTAGAAATGACACTTAAGTGTGGGGTTGTAGAACTCCCCTTTGGTGGAGCCAAGAGTGGCATTGTACTTCCTCGTCCACTCCCAACATACTCAGAACAAGAAGTATCGAGAATAATAGAAGCTGTAGCAGAAATCTTCATCAGAGAACTCAAGATAATACACCCGAGATACTATGTTCCAGCAACAGATATAGGAACAAATGCGGGACACATGGACCTAATATACAACAAATTCTGGGATATCTATAAAACAGAAAGTGCAGAAGGCACTCCAGTAACAGGGGTAAGTGTTGAATACAACGGTCTTCCTGTTCGACAAATAGCAACTGGTATGGGTGGTCTTACTGTTCTGCAGTATATATTAGAACATGGAAATGTTCCTAAAATGCCCGAATCGCCACGAGTTATAATACAAGGTGTAGGCCAAGTCGGCAGAAGTTTCTTTAAGTTAGCAGAAGAAGCTGGATACACAATCGTTGGAATAGCAAATGCAGTAGATGCTGTATACAATGCCAATGGAATACCTTATGCCTCTCTTCCAGAAAACTCAGAGGACCCTTTCCCCAATATTCCAGGAAATCACGTAATCCCAGCACAGATTCTTGAAAAACCATGCGACATACTTGTACCAGCTGCTGTAGAAAATTCTCTTACTGCAAAAAATGCAGCTGACGTAGATGCAAGTCTCATTTTAGAACTCGCCAATCACCCAACAACCGATGAAGCAGATGATATTTTTACTGCTCGCAAGATTCCTGTAATCCCTGACATTCTTGCAAATGCTGGGGGCGTAACCGCATCATTCCAAGAGTGGGCAAACAGCTTTGGTGAAGAAAGACACAATATAGATGTAGCAGAAGTAGATAAAAAAGCTAAGCAAAAGATAATAAACATCCTCCAAAATAATACAGAAAAGGTGCTTTTCTCAGCGAGTAAATACAGAACAGATCTTAGAGGTGCAGCATGGATTAAAGCCGTAAACTATTTGACACGGAAGATATTACATAAACATAAGCGCTGGCTGTAAGCTAATAAAGTTATTTATACATAAAAACACCCTTAAGTTAGGGTGTTTTTTATAATACTGAACGAATGCTGGAATATTAAGACTTTGCACATGCATTAAATTTTTGAACTTGTTTATTGTATTTCTCGACAAGAGATTTTGTCTCTTTTACAAGGGTGTTGTACTTATCTGCAAGCTCATTATATTCCTTGGCTTTTCTGTTATAGGATGGGTTGTTCTTTGGAGTATTGTTCAACTCTTCTTCTTTTTCTCTTAGTTCTTTCTCCCAGATATCAAGCTGTTCCTTGTTATTCTCTATCGAAGATAACAATACCTTATCGGGCCCAGGACAAGCAGATTTTGGTTTTCCAAAATGCTGAACAGCAAACCAAACCTCGCTACCCTCGTACACACCTCTTGTTAAACCAATTCCAATTTCCGTATACCCATCATGAACTATATTTTCTCTATGGCCAGGACTATTCATCCATGCTTGAACAAGTGCCTTATTGTCTTTAAAGTTACCGAGTGCAAGATTCTCTCCTATAAGTATGTATTCATAGCCCGCTTCTTCTGCAAAGTCATCTACATTCTCCCCTGTCGGTGTTTCGTGAGCAAAATAATCCCTCTCCGCCATATCTTCAGCCTTGAGCTGAGCAGATGTATTTAATCTCTCACTTGTTGCAAGGTGTGGCAATAAAAGATCTTCGCGCCATCTATTTGTCCAGTCAACTATACCCTGCCTGGTAAGCATAGAAGCCTTTTCCTCTTTTGGTCCAAGCAAGGGGTTTGAACTTATATTTTCTCTCTTAAATTCTTCTACAACAAATTCTCCTGTCTTGTTTTTTATATTGTCCAAAAAGGAAGTGTTTCCAGATATGTAAAGCCATGCAAAAAAGGCAAAAACAAAAAATACTGCAGCTTTAAGGATGTTTTTTTTATTTATAGTCATAGTTCTTAGGTTGCTTTGATACTTGCATTTAGGTTGTCCGAGACATTGGGTGAATAGTTTTTCTTTGCAAGCCACAAGAATATTGGTCCCGCAAGTGTAGTGATGATACTTAATATTATCATTGCAGCAACAAGCTCTTCATCTAATATACCTAGCTCAAATCCTGCTACAACAGCCGCAAGTGTAGTAGATAACTGCGGAATAGTTGCAGCTCCCGCTATTGTGCTTTCCTTTATATTGAATCCATTTATTCTACTTCCAATCCAACCTCCAAAAAACTTCGCAAATACAGAAACAAAAACAAGCGCAACCGTAAACCAAATCGCAGCTCCTCCTATCTCTCCAAATACGCGAATGTTGGCATCTGCGCCTATAAGTACAAAAAATACAGGGATAAAGAATCCATAACTTATAGCTCGCAACTTACCTTTTAAAACATCGCTCTTAATAGACTCTGACAGCACAAACCCAGCAAAGAACCCCGCTATAATGGAATGCAACCCAAGTAATTCAAATATTATAACTGTTCCAAGAAGAATAACAAATATTAGTTGGAACTCCCACTCAAATAAATTTACTCCTTGAGGGCTATGCTTAAATACAAACCATCTTATTCTTGGCAATGCCCACCTTAACGCTATAAGAGCAAAAAGTAGTACTGTGTAGAACAAAGGTAAAGGCAAAGATGCTGTTGGGGACTGGGTCTGAAGTAAAATAGAAAGTAAAACAAGACTAAGCACATCAGCAACCACCGTTGAAGCTATTATTGTCTTACCAAGGCGATTTTCCATAAGCTTATTAGCTTCAAGAGAAGGAATTACAACCGCTATAGAAGATGATATAAATATGATTCCTATTAAAAAAGAGGCTGCTAGAGAATATCCAAAATAAAGTCCTAAGCCTAGGCCAAGAATTGCAGGAATTACACCATTAAAAAAAACCATTCTTAATACCCCAGAGCCTATTTCTTTAAAGGTAGAAAGTTTAATTTCGAGCCCAGCCATAAACATCAAAAATATAAGCCCAATCTCACCTATTAATTTTAATGTTGTGTCTGGAGAAAACAAACCCAATCCATAAGGACCAGTTATAATCCCTCCCAATATAAGAGCCACAACAAGTGGTAAATGTAAGCGGTAAAAAAGCTCTGAAAAAAAGAGCCCAATAAATAATATTAAAAAGAATGGGAAAAATTGAGGCATCTTTAATTTATGATTATGTGTTTAGTTCACGAGATATAACTTCACGAACCTCATGAGCTTTAGGTATCTTTTTTATAACCATCTCTCTAGCTTCTCCTGCAGTTTGAACATGTAAATCACCAAAATCCATGAGGGAAGGAATAATACCCAGAATAGCAACTTTTACGTCTTGAATATTTTCTAAGCGAGTCTCTGCGATATCGTGTGCAAATAAACCTTTTTGTTCAATATCTATAACACGCTTGTTTGTAACTATAAAAATATCCAAATAATAATCGGTCCAAAGAACAAAGAACAAAACCCAAAGCATAAGCAACCAAACAGAGTAAGCAAAAATTACAACTGGTATAAAGTGTGATAGCGCATCGCCCATTCCAGGATTTGCAAAATATCCTGCAAGTAGTAAAAGTGGAGCAATAGCAGCAACAACCAGCACCACACTCTCGCTTGCTATAGCATACCAGTGTCGTCTTTTTTTAAGTAAAATTTTCTCTCCCTCGTATAGCTCTATCATAGTATCCAAATTAAGAGTGATATTATCATTGTTGCCAATAATAGACCACTAACACTAAAGTATATTATTAGAAGCCGTTTAACATTTTTCTGCTCAACGCCGTATTCTTTCCAGTGATGATATAAAATAATACTAACAACAGCAAAAATCAACAAGACTCCTGCCGTTATGATCCAGAGCATTGTATCTAGGGTGCCAACCAAAGATGCAATATCGAATATTTCGGGTATGATATTATTATCTTGCATATTACACTTATTGTAACACAGACAAATATTTGTTTATATTGCTTAAAACGCCTATGCAATGCGTGTTAACATTAAGTATATTGCTGATATTAATTACTTAAACAATAAAGGGGTGTAAGATATTTC
Organism: Candidatus Spechtbacterales bacterium; assembly: GCA_033721415.1. Lineage (GTDB taxonomy): Bacteria > Patescibacteriota > Minisyncoccia > Spechtbacterales > 2-12-FULL-38-22 > JAWWAH01. The sequence goes on from JAWWAH010000015.1 coordinate 6,013, forward strand.
TCATACACACGTCTTAAATAATGAAACAAGAGAATAAACAAAACCAATATATGCAGAAAGAGTTTCTGAAGTTTTACAACTCAAATGCAGATGCTGTATTTAGGCACTGTTACTACAGAATATCTAGTAGAGAAAAGGCAAATGACGTTATGCAAGAAGCCTTTATGAGAACTTGGAAATATTTAGCAGATGGTAATGAGATCAAAAATTTAAAAGCATTTGTATACAGAGTAGCAAAAAATCTTTTAATAGATGAGTATCGCAAAAATAGCGAATCTTCCTTAAGCGCCATACAGGAAAAGGGGTACGAAGCCCCAAGTGATAGTGCAACTCAAAGAATACAAAAAAATGCTGAGAACTCACTATTATTAGATAGCCTAGATAAGCTGAAAGAAGAAGACAAAGAGGTAATAATAATGAGATATATAGATGATATGCGCGTCAAAGATATAGCAGATATACTAGATGAATCTGAAAATGTTGTTTCTGTTAGGATATACAGAGCGAAAAAAAGACTAAAGAAAATAATAAAAAGTTAAAAAACAATTATGAAAAATATATACCAAAAAATAAAAAATACTATTGCTATAAAAAGAATGTTCAATGAGGCTAAAAAAACCACCTTAAGTAATGAAGAAAAAAATACGGGTCGCGAAAATCTTGTTGCATTTATGGAAAAACACCCTGTAAGATTATCAAAATCAAAACGTCACAACTTGCAAAGGTCGCTGAATCCAATCAGCAATTTGCAATTAACACATTCAATTAAACCTATGCCATTATTACTAACAATAGCACTTATTTTTTCCATGGGGGGAGGAGTATCGTTAGCAGCTCAAGATGCGCTACCTAACGATGCATTGTACCCTGTAAAAGTCGGGGTAAACGAAAGAGTTGAATCTGCGCTTGCTTTCGATAACGAAAACAAAGCAGAGATAGCTCTAGAAAAGGCTGAGCTTCGCCTTCAAGAAGCTGAAACCCTCGCTATAAAGGGAGAGCTAGACAACGAAACAACTTCAAAAATAGAGACACGCTTCGATTCTAAGATATCACATTTAGAAAAGCTACAAGCACGGCTTAAAGCAGAAGGTCGCACAGAAGCTGCAAGCCAAATACAGTCAAGAATAGAAGCTATGCTAGAAATGCATGAAATAATTCTTGCTAATCTACAAAGCCAGATAGAAAACACCTCAGAAGAGAATGAGGACAGTATTATCAAGATCAAGGCAAAGATTAAGAATAAAGTCAAAGCAGCATCTGATGCACAAGATGTAGAAGAAGGAGATGAAGATGAAAACGAAGAAGATAGTGATGATGAGGAGGAAAATGAAACAGAAGATAATGAAAACAGAATGCAAGCAGCCGCATCTTTGATGAGTGTAGCTGAATCCAAGTTTAAAAGAACAACACAGTTCAAAAATAGAGTACAGACTAGACTACAAGCTCAATCAAACGAAGATGCTGAAGTTTATCTATCAACAGCAGAAGAGTTGATAGCTGAAGGTAAAGCAGAGTTTGATGCCGAAAATTATCAAAAAGCATTTCTTACATTTCATCAGGCTCTAAGGAGTACACAAAAAGCACACTCACTTATAGCTACAAGCATTCATTTAGGAATTGACCTTAGAGGAGGTTTAGATGATGACGAAAGCGAAGAAGAAGAGAATGAGGGTGAAGAAGAGCAAGAAGAAGAAAATAATGAAAATAATGAAAGTGAAGATGAGGATGAAAGTGATGAGAACGAAAAAGATGAAGAAGGGAGTGAAGAAGAGGATGATGAAAATAAATTTGAAGCCGAAACTGAAGTTGATGTAGAGTTAGGACCAAGTGCAAGACTAAATTCTAGATCACAAGCAACAGTAAATACTGGACTATAAAAACTAGAACCAGGAATTTTAAAACCCCTCTGTCCGGAGGGGTTTTAAAATGAACTATGTATGTAGGTAGATTTTATTGAAATCTAACAATTCTATTCGTTACCTGAACATGAATACAGCCAGGCTCATGTATTATAGCATCACGATACTTGTTCTCTGGGCCACCACACACCGTGCAACCGCCGCTCTCATTAATAAGTAGTTCTCGAACCTGCTTTAACAATTTCGTATCATCAGTTTTTCTAATATAAGATGTTCTTTTTGCACGTCTTTCTGCTCTAGCAGCAACACATCTTGTGGTGTGTTCTTGATCATCAAGCCTGCCACAAGCAATACATTCATCATTGCTCTTACTCTTTAACTCAGAAACAACCTGCCTAAACAAATGGGTATCTCTATCTGGTTGCTCAGAAGATATTCTCTCACATTCTTCTTTAGAATGATTTATGAAATCTATAATTTCTTTAAAACGTGTCTTGCAGGATCCTCTGCATCTTGGCATATATTCATCCTTTCCCAAGGAACGCTTATTGCCCCTATGAAAACATAGTTATATTTTTTCGTCAATATTTTCACCTCTTTCAGTGCTAACTTCAATATAGTTTGTTTGTTTTTCTATATTAGAAATATAATCTTGAGTTGATTTTGTGAATACAAGAACGAATGAAGCAACGCTCAAAAATAGTATAAAAATTAATGCAAAATATAAACGATTCTTATTTTCTGGTGCTAGTATTCTCATGATGTTTTTCTCCTTTAAATATAAATAAGTGCAGGTCATCAAAATCACCAGCTACGCTCAACATAATATCTTTTATACGATTGGAGTCCCAGTGATTGAGACCGGATCCTATCATTGGTGCAGCAACTGTATTAAAATGATTAGCTCTACACCAATATAAAACTCTTCGCCATGAATCTTCAAATTCTTCATAGGTTATGGGTCTCTGTTTTTCATGATCAAAGACGCAAACGTGAAAAACTTTTTTAGCCCACAAATTTCCAGCAGTAGTTATTGCAAAATCACCCACAGGAATTAAACCTATTTTTTCTTGCTCTAATATGAGCTTTTCTCCCGCGGTAGTTATTAAAAGGCGTCCAACTTCACCTAGGTGAGAAAAATCAGTTGTTACAGGGTTTATTATTACCTCGACATCTGCTGTAATTATATGTGATGAATAAATCTTAATCATTGCCTACAATGAGCAGTTATTGCCCTTACAAAAGATATCTATATTTTTTTGTCGATACCGCTAACTTGCCCAACCCCTAACTCAACATATTCGATTTGGTTCTCCATATTGGAAATATAACTTTTAGTCGCGCTGGTAAAAACAAAGGTAAAAGAAGCAACGCCTAAAAACAATATAAAGACTAATCCAAAATACAAACGATTTGTATTTTCTGGTGTTAGAATTTTCATATATATTTTCTTAATTATTAATTTTATTCTTCTAATTTTTTAATCAACTTATACGCTTCTTCTGCAGAGTCAACAAGGGTATATATATCCATATCTTCCTCATCTATGGCTTTATGATCTTGGTATACCTCCTCTTTAATCCAGTCAAGCAAAGGCTCCCAATATTCCCTACTCACAAGTATTATGGGTATGGGTTCTATTTTTTTAGTTTGCACCAGTGTTGCAAGTTCAAAAAACTCATCGAGTGTTCCGAATCCGCCTGGGAAAAATACATAAACCTCCGAAGCAAAAGCCAGCATTACTTTTCTTGAAAAAAAGTAGTGAAAATCTTCAGATTCTTCAACAAAATCATTAACCTGTTGTTCCATGGGTAGTTGAATGTTTAATCCAACAGATTTACCGCCGCCCTCGACTGCTCCCCTATTAGCAGCGTGCATTATTCCCGGACCACCACCTGTAATAATTACATAATCGTCCTTAGCGAGCATGGCAGCAAGCTTAGTCGCATCACGATAATGCTCATCTTCCATGTTTTTTCTGGAAGAGCCAAAAAAAGTTGCTGCTTTGCCATATTTAGCCAAAAACTCAAAGCCCTTACGGAACTCATCTTCTATTCGCTTAATCCTTGCTTCTCTTTCCTTTTCGTCTTTTTCTAAAAACTCTTTCATTCTAGGCTCTTTTGGTATTTTTGTATCTTTCCTTCTTGAAGACATTCTTTTTATTTAAGATAATGGTATGTAATATACATTGTAGCACAATAAACAGATAAGACACCATTTTTCCACAGTACACAAGATTGCAAAATTTTTTGAGTTTGCTATTATACTAAAGAGCTGGGATAAATATGCAACTCGTCTCACTCTTTTGCCTCATTGAAGGCAAGCACAAAACTAGGCTTGGGTTCCTAAACATCTACAATCTCTTCACACCTCTTACGCTCTTTTTTCTGAATTCTGTTCGCGAACAGACACGTACGTGTCCTATACTAGCCCTGGTCCTGGACAGCCAGGGCTATTTTTTTTGAAATAAAAATTACAATATTAAAAACCGCCGAAAATGGCGGTTTTGATTTTAAAGAAAGTATAGTTGTATATCACTTATCGTAGCACTTAAATCTTTTTCATTCCTGATATAAATATATCTATTTCTTAACTTACGAGCTTTCTTATCTAATCTTTTACATTCTTTTATTCTCTTTCTTACAGAACTTAGGTCTTCTCCTTCTTGCTCAAGACGCTTTAATAAGGTTTTTTCAGATGGAGATAATACATAAAAAGACCAAACTTTTCCCTCCGCATACTCATATAACACATCCAAAACATCCGGAGGTATAATCATTATAGATTTTTTTTCGCTTTGGACAGCAACATCAATAGCTTGTTTAGTAATCCCGTACATACCCCCATCAATATCGGCGGTCCATAGAAATTCTTCGTTATCCTCCATAGATAAAAATTCTTCAAAAGATACATGCAAGTATTCGCCCGGTAAATCAGATGGATGTCTAAGGCGCGTGGTAACGCTAGGCACAATATTAAAATCAAACCTACGTTTATCTAGTATCTCTTTAGCTATTCTATTTTTTCCAGATCCACTCGCACCAGAGAAAGTAAATATATTAACATTTAACCACCTATATAAATCTCTTTCATTTCTAAATTTAACAACTGAGGTGCCTGACATCTTAGCATATGCAATATCTCTCCACACATCACAAGATAAAAGGCCTGTATTATGGGGCACAACAAGTATCCTGCTTGCTACATTAATATTATGAAATGCAACATTTTGATATGTGTTTCTATCCAATCCGTATGCAAAAATTGGAGCATAAATGGGGTGATAACCAGCACTAGAAAGTTTCGAGGATATTCTTTTTAATCTTTGTATATTCGTATCTCTAATATCTAGTCTATCGCTTTCAAGAGGTGTAGATATATACACAACCTCTCTGCTCATAAAATCTCCTTCCTTGTTATTAAATAACTAAAGAAAGTATATCAAAGCCACCCCTCATAATCAATAAGAGCAACTTTAAAGCTGCTCTTATTGATTATGAGGTTGATGTTTTTCTAAAGAAGATCAGGGTAATCAGAGAATATACCATCAACTCCAAGCGATTTAAAATATTCTATCTTCTTGGGGTCATTTATAACTCCCGTGAGAATATTTAAACCCCTTTTCCTAGCCTTCTTTATTCGACTTTTTTTAAGAAATGGAAAACTAACGTCTATAAAGTGACTATCGATATTTTCTGTCAGCGTATATATAGCTGAGCTAAAAAATAATCTCAAGGGCATAACTCTTATCGAAGGTAAAATCTCTTTAAACTTTGTTAAAGCAATTACGTCAAATGATGATATAAGAAAATCATCTTGATCGAATTTATTTCTTGATATATATTTTTGAACAAGAGTTGCGGTTTCCTTTACAGATCGCTCATCCTTTAGCTCTATATTCATCTTCAGTCTGCCCTCTGCTAAATCCAAAACCTCTTCTAGGGTTGGTATTTTTTGGCCTTTTCCAGCATCTAATTTTCTAAGCTCAAAGAAATTATAATCTCTAACATGCCCCACGCCATTTGTAGTCCTATTTACGGTAGAATCATGCATAACAACAACTTCTCCTGTTCTGCAAGATCTAACATCAAACTCTATCATATTTGCACCAAGCTCTGAAGCCCTCTCAAAAGAAAGTAGAGTGTTCTCTGGTTCATATCCTGAAGCTCCTCTGTGTCCTATCTTTAAAAATTTAGTAAACATTACACTATTTATAACAAAAAAAGCGCGCAGTGTATACCGCGCGCCTTTAAAAAGTTGTTTTTTAATTTGTTGCAATACCAGTTGTAGCTTCTTCAGCATCTGTTAAACCATATCCGTAATGATTATCAAATCCTGTAGCGCCTAAGTCATCTGCGGTTGCTTGCAACAAGCTCCTAACGTCTGATGAAGCAACGCCGTTAGATAACATTAAAGCTACAGTCCCTGCAGTATGCGGTGATGCCATAGATGTTCCGCTTGCAGTGTAATACAGGCCATCATTCCAGGTTGACCTAACATTCACTCCTGGTGCAGCTACTTCCACCTCTGCCCCCTCAGAGCTCCAACTTGGAGTTGAGTCATCAGAAGCAGTTGCTGAAATTGCTATAACTGAGGAATATTTTGCAGGATACCCTACATCATTAGTATTAGGGTCTCCATCTCCACTGTTTCCAGCTGATGCAACAATCACAACACCTGCGTTATATGCTGCATCAACAGCATCATGCATTGCTTGAGAACTACTACTTGAACCTAAGCTCATATTTATTACATCAGCTCCATTATTAACAGACCATTCAATTCCTTCTATAACGTCACTTAAAAATCCTGATCCCTTACTATTTAATACTTTAACGCCATACAAATTTGCATCGGGAGCAACACCGACAACACCAATATCGTTATTCAATGCTCCAATAATTCCAGCAACATGGGTGCCGTGACCATTGTCGTCGTCTCCACTGCCACCCTTATCGCAATTTGGACCCTTTGTACAATCAACTCCACGAACAACATTCAAATCTGCATGATCAAGATCTATCCCTGTATCAATAACTGCTACATTAACACCTGATCCCGTGCTAGTACCCCATGTTAAATCAGCGTCTATTCTATCTACGCCCCATTCCATTGTTTGTGCAGGCTGAGAAGGATCTGTTGAACCGTCATCATCCCCTCCATTCTTGCAATCTGGCCATGGGTCACAAGCTCCAGGTGGCTTTTGTGCATATACAAGAGAATCTGTTTCCACAGAAACAACTCCATCTAAATTGCTTACTACATTAACAGCTGCAGTATCAGGCAAAACTACCAAAGCTCCATTAATCAGATTAAAGGTATTTAGAACATGACCATGAGCCTCAAGCGCATCTTGAGCAGCATTGTTAACAGGCTCGTCAAATAACACTATGACTCGCTGGGGTTGGTTATGACTTGCGGCATCTAAGCTCACCCCACTGCTTACAACCGATATCAGCATAAGTGTAAAAATTGAAAAATATGCTATTGTTTTTTTCATAAAAATTATTATTATTTATTAATTATTATTATTTAATTATCTTTAATTAAGTTATAACAGTACCATCGAAACTCTTTCCTTCTGTGTATTTTTTTAGATTAGATATATTCGTTCCTCTTAAAAGAATACATCCAATATTATTTCTCTTAGCAAATTTTGTTGCTACTGGATCTATCGGAACCTTCATTCCGGGTTGCCATTTTTTATCAGGTAAAATATTCTCGTACTTCTCCCATGTTATCTCCTTAAGGGGTTTTGCATCCTCGTGTTTATCGAGATTCTTTGAATATATATATTTTATTTTTGTTGCAACAACCACTTCCGAAGCACCAAATCTATGTGCAAGACGAAAAGCTATATAGTCAGTGGACCATCCTGGCCTCCAACCTGAAGCAATAAAAAGTGGATATTTTTTTAAATCACTTTTTTCTATGGGTTTTTCTGGGTTATCAAGAACAACTGGATAAGCATGGTCATGAAATATTGTCCTTAAGAGATGAGCATTTAAACGCGTAGAGTGTATACCTATCCAATCTTTATCCTCATCTGTGATATCGCTAACCTCTGCAGCAGCATTTTGGTAATCGCGTGCTGTAGCTCCACCTCCAACGACTATAATAAACCTATTACCTCTCTTTATTTCATCCAAAATAAAATTTCTTAGACGCTTAAGATAGCCTATTTGGATGTTCTTAGGAACAAGAATAGACCCACCCAAAGCTATTACAGTATACTTATCTTTTAGTTTGCTCATAAGTTAACAGTCCCACAATAAACCCCCAAGATAAACAAGGGGGCTTATTGGTTTTTCCCTTTACTCATAATAGTTAAGGGTGAGGGGGAGCATGAGGAGATTTGGCGAAAATTCCAAGTGGGTGCCCGCAACCCGACTCCACAGAGCCGAACGATTTAAGGCTCCCTTAAAAAATTATTTAGCCCAAATTCCTAAAGCATGCTCTCCTCAGTTACATTATACCAAGCAACCAAGAAAAGTAAAAGCACTATGCCTCAGTCGCCTGTAATTCTAGGTTACAAAACAACCATGATGCTTTTATGAATTTTTTAAACCTGACACTCTGTGCAAAAATATGTACTTCTTCCTGCAATCTTTTCTTTGGCAATGCTGATTCTACAACGCCTACAAAAGTCTCTATTATAAACTCTAAAGTATCTCTGATATCTACCTTTTTTGCCGTCGGGATGATACCAATCAGACATGCTCGTACCACCGTGTTTTAAAACAGAAGCAAGTATAGTATACATAGATTCATATAGATTACCTATCTCTTCTTTATTTAAGTCCTTAGCTTTTCTTCTTGGATGAATGCCGGCTTTCCAAAGTATCTCATCACAAGCTATATTACCAAGACCAGCTATATTACCTTGCTTTAATAGAAAAGATTTTATAGAAGCAGAAGAGTCCCCAAACAACGAAGAAAATCTTTTATTACTTATCTTCATTGCATCGGGACCAAGGCCTTCTATATAAGATTGCTCTAAAAACCATTTCTTTGAGCCATACCAAACTTTCCCAAATTTACGAGGATCCAGAAGAACAAATTCTGAACCATCATCCATCTTAAATTTAAAATGTATATGTTTATCCTTAAAATCAAAACGATTGGGATCATATATAACAGATCCACTCATCCTTTGATGTATCGCTAGAATCTTATCTTTTTCAAGATGCATTACCACAGCCTTGCCCATTCTATCAATTCTATTTATCTTTGAACTTTTTAAAGCTCGTGCAGTTCGGCGAACACTCTTTTTTTGTGATATAAGACCCTTTGGCCAATCGGTTTCAAATTGCAAAATACGCTTGCCCTTTAGTGCAAGCGTAAGTTTTTGCTTTGTAATTTCTGCTTCTATTATTTCGGGCATGGTTACTCTAGGATTCCATCCAGATTTACATCATACAATATCTTTTCTTGGACGTGTTTGTAATTAATTAATTCTTCTTTATTAAACCAATGATTTATCTCATCTTCCGCCTCTTTAACTGAACCCGAGGCATGAACCAAGTTGCGCACCGATCGCCCATCAGTGTCACCCATTTGATATGAATCCAGAACGTAATCTCCTCTTATGGTTCCAACATCACTCGTAAGAGGCTCTGTTCCTCCAACTATTTTACGTACAAGTTGAACAGAATGCGCTCCCTCCCAAACCATTGTTACAATTGGGCCACTTGCCATATATTTTTTAAGATTTTCCAAAATTTTAGCAGATATTTCAAGCGGATCATCAGACGGTGGTTCAAGTCCTTTTTTCTTGTATCCTTCTATTGTTTTTTCGCCTGTTACCTTTCGCCACTGAGGATCAAGAGTATAATGTTTTTCTACCTGGTCTTCTTTAGCTACCATCATTTTTGCAGCAACCATTTTTAATCCTACCCTTTCAAGTCTTTGAATAATCTCTCCCATTAAAGACCTTTGCACAGCATCTGGTTTTAATATTACTAATGTTTGTTCTTGTTTTTGGTGTTTTGGCATATTTTGTTTTTTCTAAAAATTAAATTATATTGAATTACCATAACTATATATAGATATAACACCATTTTGATCATTTCGCAAAATTTCTATACCTCTATTCTTAAATCTTTTTAGTACAGATGCATGAGGGTGGCCATAACTATTTTCCCCTACTTGTATTACAGCAAGCTTAGGATTAACTCTATCTAAAAAATAATCATTACTAGAGGTTTTGCTTCCATGATGAGCGACTTTAAGAACTTCTGCAGATATATCAACATTCTGCGCAAGCATAATTTCAGATCTTTTTTCTATATCTCCAGTAAACAAAAAGGAGTCGTTCTTGTAAACAAGTTTAGCAACAATTGAGGAATCGTTATCAGAAAAATATTCGTAATCAAGCATAGGGGAAATAAAATTAAGCTCAATACCGTTATCAAAAACAAGCTTATCACCAACAACTATTTTAATTAGTTTAATTTCTTGCTCGTCTATTATCTCAAAGAATCTTTCACTCAAAGGACTATTTGCAACATCCTGACTCACTAAAACAGCCTGGACATCAAATTCTTCTAGAATAAGGAGTAACCCTCCTATGTGATCTGCGTCTAAATGTGTTGCTATCACAAGATCTATACTCCTATCGTAAAATGGAACTATTTTAGAAACGCCACGAAGAGCTAAAGAGTTTTGAGCGCCACCATCAATAATAATTTGATAATGCTCTGGGGTTTGTATAAAAATTGCATCTCCTTGTCCAACATCCAAATAATGAACCTCTAAAGCTGAGGATGGGATAGATATATACGCAAGGGCAATAGAAGAAATTGCAAGAAATCCTAATGCTATCACAATATTTTTTTCATTCTTTGTAAACATAGAATTAAAATAGACTAGCCACGAACCAAATGTATTTTGAAAATATCCACGCAGGCATAGATGCAATTGTAGTTATAATACCTCCACCACGGCCCAACACTGCCATAAACACACCAGCTCCAAGTGTATAACTCAAAACTGGCAACACCATAAGATTGCTGACAACACTCCAAGGAGAAGCATAGCCGAAATGATAAATCACCAAGGGAAGAGTGAATATTTGTGCAGCAATAGTAATAGAGATTATCCCGGTTATCCCGCTTGTTAACATGCTATAACTGCTAATTGCTATGGGTCTATCCTTTGTAATGTGCCCCGAAAAAAACACACTAAAGCTCTTTGAGAAAATCATATTAACAAGATTATGCACTTTATCTGAAAACATTAGTATACCCAAGACAGCTAAATACGAGAGTTGAAATCCAATATCATGTCTAAGTAAAAGAGGATTAAGGGCAACCATTATAGTAGCTGCAAAAAGAAGAGCTCGCCAAGAAGAATTGGGTCTACCCATGCGCTCAGCAAGTATAGCTATGGTAGCCATAATTCCAGCACGACTAGCAGAAGCAGGTGCACCTATTAATAAAATATAGAGAATCAAAATACTTAATGCAGCATACAAGGCATGGTGACGCCAAAGCCCCATGCTTACAAAAAAAGAAATCAAAACTAAAACTAATATAGCTATATGCATCCCGCTTATTGCTACTATATGGCTAAGTCCTGCTCTTTGAAGAGTCTCTCTGTCTTTATTTGTTAGATCTGCCTTATCGCCTATTACCATGGCCTTATACAAAGAGCTGTCTGGGGGTAAGAGAGATTGATTGATTCCCTCTTCTAACATTTTTTTATACTTGAATATAATTGCTCGAGAACCTATAGGATGTTTATTTGTTTTTTCTATAAAAGGCTTATTCATTATGTATCCTATGCCTTCTTTAGCAAGGTAACCAATCCAATTAAAATCTTCTGTAAAATTTTTAGGCCTCTCTATATCACCCTGGAGAATAATAAATTCACCGACGCTGTATGTAGTAAATTTATCTGTAACTACTCTTATCCGATCCTGATCTTTTAATTTTATATCCTTGTGTAAATTAATATTCAAAGCAGGTCTAACTACCAAAATCTGTATTGCGTCTCTATTTTCTATTTCCAGTATCTCTACCTCAATTGATGCATGAATCGGAAAATGCTCAGCATTTTCATTTTCGAAAAATATAGCGGAGATAGTGTTAAGTCTAAATATCCCCAAAATGAAAAAAATAGCGAACAAGGAAATATACCTAACTTTTTCATCCTTCCAGAACACAGTTAGCAGGAAGGGTGTTATTATAAAAAAGAAATAAATAATTATAGGCGGTATGCTAAAAATAGAGGCAATAAAAACTCCTCCCAAGAAACCTAATGATGATGAAACTAAAACGCTAGCTAACATGAAAAAATCTTAACAAACCAAGATAAAATCTAAATAAAATAATCGACCACGTGGTCGATTATTTTATTTACTGGTCTGTGTTTTTTTATTCTAAGCGGACTCTGTGTGCTCTGCTTCTTTGCTTGGATCCATTCCTGGAGCCATCTCTTCTATCTCGCAAGTTCCACCAACACAAGCTAATTGCTTAGCGCCTTTTGTATAATCTTCCTTCTCATATCCAACGATGTGAGAAAAATCAACATCAGGCATTTCGGCCATAAGCTCATTATATCTTTCTTCTGTTATTTCTTCGTAAGGAGCAAGTGCATAGTGATGATCATTTCTTGGTAAGAATGAAAGACCCCCAAGCATTTCCCAGTTACTATATAGCCAATTTGCAGTGCTTATCCACTCATCATCTCCTACGGAAACTGTTACGGAAGGGTTGTGTTCTGTAAAGCTTGTTTTAACATCTTTCCAATGTTCAAGTTGGTCTAGGGCACTTATGGAATCCTTGGTTATAGCACCATCTGGAGCTTTAATAGGAAATTCAAGTACAAATGTTGTTGCACTGTTTTCATCCTGTCCAACCTCGGGCTTGTGCGGGAATTTCTGATCTCGAAGCATGTGGAACAAAGAATCCGTAGCCGCTATTCTAACTCGACGAATATAATACTTAGAGTGCCTTGGATGCATTCCACTAGAAGAATCCACTAATTGAGACACGGTGCCTGAAGGCTTGACGCATGTAATAGATGTTGATGGATTTATTCCCATGCGCTTTGCGTATTTTTCATTTACTCGTATACTCTCTTCTTTTAGTTTTGATAGTATTTCTGGATCACGTGCAGAATTAGAATCCCACTGCCCTGTAACAGAAACCCCGAGCAAGCGCTCTTCTTGGCAGTTTTTCTTCCATTCTTTAGATAGGTATGGGAACTTTGTAAGAGATGATTGATATGTGCCCAGTATTGTAGCCAATCGAACTTTGCGCATCAAAGATTCTTCTGTGTCATCAGCTCGAGCTACTACTTCTGAAAGGTTGCAGAATTGCTTTGATCGAAGAGTTATCTCTCCACAAGGATTGGTACCACTTTGTGCCCAATGTGGGGCAAATTTTTCCCATCTACGCTTAGGCATTTGATGCTTAAGACCAGCTCTGTTAAATATTCCTCTCTCGCCTGTTCCTGCCTTAGCAAGAGAAAGCCACTCTTCCATAAATTCATGAGCAGTAGGTTTTCTGTTGTATGCAGCGGAATTATTAGCCATTTGGCGCTGAGGTTCATATAAATAAAATTTACCCTCTTTCGCTGAACGCATCTCTTCGTCATCTAGATCAGATAAAGAAATCAAAGCACTTCTTCTAACACCTCCTGCAACCACAACTTCTCCTATCTTGCACACGATGTCATGAACATCAATATTCCGTAAACGCTTTCCTTCTCTTTCTTTAATCTTATCTCTTGTGAAATCCAATAAGGATCTAAGGGGTTCTGGCCCTGAGCTCCTTCCTCCCATCGTCATTAGCCTAGCTCCAGCTGGACGAAGTTCTGAATAATCAAATTCTATATCTTTTCCATCAAACCATGTCTTCAGCCCAAGAGTTAAAGCATCGCCCCATCCCTCTTTAGAGTCATGAACAACATGGGTTTTAACTTTTTCTCCAGTCTGAGGCTTTATTATTGGAAGTTGCTGCACATTTTGGCTTTCAGCTGAAAAGCCTACACCTGTCCCGCACATGGATAAATACATTATTTCAGCAAAATCTTCGAGCTGACTTGGCGCTATATATGAACAGTTGTAAGCAGAAACATTAGTTCTAGCAGCAGCCTTACCTGCACTCCACATTAAACGCATAGAAGGCATAATCTCTTGCTTTAAAATAGCTTCCCTGATATCTGAATACTCATCCTCTGTTAATGCATCCCCAATATTATCTTTCATAAATTGCATGTAGCGATCAACTGTCTCCACCCATGTTTCTCTTCTTCCTTCTTCTTCTATCCAGCGGGAATAAGAACGATAATATATAAATTCACCCAAATCATTTTGAAAATATTTTTTACTCTCTTCTGCCTTCTTTTGCACGTGTTCGGGAACATCCTTACGTGCATCACGAACCTTAGCGCGCTCCCTCCTGTAAACAATGTATTCTTTTGCTGTTTCGGGCATTTCGCCTAAGATCAGAGCATCCTCAACCACGTCTTGTACTTGCTCTATATTCAACACATCTTTTGATGAGTATTTTTTAGCTAAAAGCTTAACAACTTTATCAGATATTGCTTGAGGGTCTTTTTCTAAATTACCCTCTCCTGTTTTCTTCATTGCTTTTGCTATCGCTTTTGTTATTTTTTTCTGATCCCATTCAACAATACGCCCGTCTCTTTTGCGTACGTGTTTAAAGGAATGTTTAAAAGGAGATTTAAGTGCCATGCTTATACTATTTTGACGTGCGCATTAGCCATGCGCTGGCATTATTTCTGTAGCTTCTTCCGAAGAAAAAATCACAGAAATAATGTGTTCCCAAATTCCGCTATTTGTTTTAAAGCGGTCTCGCCAAGGTTAAATTAATTATTTTTTATCTTTAAACGACAACTGCGTTGCCGGGTTCCTCATTATATCACAATTCAAACCCACATAAGTTTTCCACACTATATTTGTACTTTTATTATAACAAATACCAAGTAATAAAAATCTAAAGTTGTCCACACTTTTACTTATTTTAAGCTACAAAAAAGCCCCGAGCACTCGGGACTTTTTAATGCAAATGAAAATAGGCAAATTATTTCATTTTGTTCCTAATGAATGCTGGGATATCCCAATCTTCCTTATCTTCTTCTTGTGAAGATTCCGTATCTTTTGTTTTCCCATTAGAGTTGCTTGATCCGTTGTTTCCGTTGGTGGACCTATCAGAGTAGAAATTACTTTTTTCTTCTTTTTTAAATTTAACTTTCTTAGGCGCGCTTTTTTCATTATTGCTTTCACTCTTCTTTGAAGACCCGAAGTCTAGTTCTTCAGTTGTATTTACTGGCATATCTGAAAATCCTGTTGCAATAACTGTTACCTTAATTGCTCCCTTCTTAATCTTATCGTCAACTACTGCTCCAAAAATAACCTTTGCATCAGGATTAATTGAATCAGTGATTATTTTCGCAGCGTCATTTATTTCGCTCATAGCAAGATCATCTCCTCCAGCTACACTGAATAGAACTCCTCGAGCTCCATCAATTGCTACATCTAGAAGAGGAGAATTAATAGCAGCTCTTGCGGCTTCCATGGATCGTTCCTCGCCCGTTGACTGACCAATTCCCATCATAGCGCTTCCTGCGTCTTTCATTATTGCGCGAATATCAGCGAAGTCCACGTTTACAATACCAGGTTGTACAACTAAATCAGAAATCCCCTGTACCCCTTGTCTCAGAACATCGTCAACTTCTTGAAATGCATTGAGCAGTGATGTTTTTCTATCTATTATCTGAAGAAGTCTATCATTATGAGTAACAATAAGCGTGTCTACGTTATCCTTTAGATTTCCTAGGCCTTCTTCTGCTATGCGACCTCTTTGAGCTCCCTCAAATGTAAACGGTAATGTTACTACCGCTACAGTAAGTGCACCGGAATTCTTTGCAGCTTCAGCTATAATAGGGCCTGCGCCTGTTCCAGTACCTCCTCCAAGACCAAATGTAACAAATACCATATCGGAGCCTTTAACTGCATCTTGTATCTCGTCTAGGTTTTCTTCTGCGGCTTGGCGACCTATCTCTGGATTCATACCAGCTCCTAGGCCTCTTGTTAGGTTTTTGCCTATGTTAATCTTTGTAGGTGCATTAGAGAAATGCAAATCTTGGGCATCAGTATTAATTGCCACGAATTCTACTCCTTCTATCTTGGAGTCGATCATTCTAGATATGGCATTACAGCCTGAACCCCCTACGCCAACAACTTTTATTTTTGCAAA
>JAWWAH010000016.1:0-21243 GCA_033721415.1 Candidatus Spechtbacterales bacterium
AAGACCCATCCGAGGACCAAGAAGCATCTCAAGAACCCCAAGAAGAACAAGAGGATCAACCATCTCCTGAAAAACAGGAAGCTCAAGAAATGCTCCAAAAGCTCAAAGACCTCAAAGAAGAACTAGACCAAGCTATAGAAGTATTCAAAGAATCAGGAGAAGATAAAGACAAAGAAAGAGTAGAAGCTCTAAGAACTCAAATAGAAGAGCTTACTGGTGAGCTTAAGCGTAGAGTAGAGGAACTACAAGATCCATATAATGTAGAACTAAGAAAAAGCCTTGCCCAAGAGCATGGCTATGACTATATTGAAGTTTTTCATGATGGTGTTGCTCTTGCAAATCAAGATGACAAATATTTCTTCATAGACAAAAACGGGGATAGGGTATTTGACGAAACATATGATGATGGACGTTCTTTCCAAGAAGGCCTTGCTGCTGTAAGGAAAGATGGCAAATGGTTCTTCATAGATAAAAAAGGAGAGCCAATATCTGATGAAACATATGATTATGCAGAACCCTTCCAAGGAGATATTGTTTCTGTAAGGAAAGATGGCAAATGGTTCTTCATAGACAAAAAAGGAGATAGAATATCTGATGAAACATATGATAATACATACTCTTTTCAAGAAGGATTTGCTCGTGTAAAAAAAGATGATAAATGGTTCTTCATAGACAAAAACGGGGATAGAATATTTGACGAAACATATGATGATATATTCTCTTTCCATGAGGGTCTTGCTCGTGTAGTAAAAGATGGCGAATGGTTCTTCATAGACAAAAACGGGGATAGAATATCTGATGAAAGATATAATCATGCACTTCTTTTCCAAGAAGGCCTTGCCTCTGTAAGAAATGGTAGCGAGTGGTTTTTCATAAATAAAAATGGAGAACGTGTATTTGATGAAACATATGGTAATGCAGGCTCTTTCCAAGAAGGCCTTGCTTATGTCGAGAAAGATGGCGAGTGGTTCTTTATAGATAAAAACGGAGAGTCAATATTTGATGAAACATATGGTAATGCAGGCTCTTTCCAAGAAGGCCTTGCCCTTGTAGTAAAAGATGACAAATATTTCTTTATAGACAAAAACGGAGAGAGGATATCTGATGAAACATATGATGATGCATTCCCTTTCCAAGAAGGTTTTGCTCGTGTAAAAAAAGATAAGAAGTGGTTCTTTATAGATAAAAAAGGAGAACGAATATCTGATGAAACATATGATTCAGCAGGCTCTTTCCACGAAGGTATTGCTCATGTAGAGAAAGATGGCGAATGGTTTTACATAGACCACAATGGAAATAGGATGTTTTAGTTAATTAAGCATAAATAAAGAACAAAAATCGACTCATATATATGAGTCGATTTTTGTTTTCCGGCAGGCAGGTTGAGTTGATTCTGCTGATTAACTCAAGAACATGAGTTAATTATGAGTTGATTATTTTTTATTCAAAATGCATCTTTTTCTGTAATTCTTCCACTCGTTCTTTCAATAGGGGAGCTGTTTCAAATTCCGGATCTTCATCTAGCATATTTTGAGCTGCTTCGCGTGCCTCTTCAATAAGTTCTACATTTGTTAACGATGCCATTGCTAAGTCCGGTATACCAGATTGGCGTGTTCCATAAACATCGCCAGGGCCACGAAAAGCGAGGTCGTATTCTGCAAGCTCAAAGCCATCCTTCGCCTTTGTTAGTGCCTTTAGGCGTTTCATTGTATTGTTGGAATCTGACTCTGATAGTAATAAGCAGTAGGATTGGTGTTCGTTTCTTCCTACACGTCCTCTGAATTGGTGAAGTTGAGCTAATCCAAAGCGTTCTGCGCCCTCAATCATCATAACTGTAGCTTCTGGTATGTCTATGCCTACTTCTACTACTGACGTTGCGACAAGCACATCTATTTTATTTTTTTTCATCTTGTTCATTACTTTTTCTTTTTCATCAGATTTCATTTTTCCATGAAGTAATCCAACTTTATAATCCGAGAAAGGCCCCTCGGATAGTTTTTTGTGTTCTGCGGTTGCAGCTTTCAGTTCTATTTTTTTAGATTCATCAACAAGTGGGAATATAACAAAAGCTTGTCTGTTTTTGTCGAGCTCTTTTTTAATAAGATCGTATGCCTCCTTTCTTTTCTTTGTGGGTATAATTTTTGTGATAATCTTTTTTCTTCCTTTCGGCATCTCCTTAAGGAGGGTGATATCGAGATCTCCATAGACAGTTAAAGCAAGACTTCTAGGTATCGGAGTTGCTGTCATACTTAATAGGTGCGGTATAGATACTTTTTTGCTTTTACCAGTTTTTTTAGTAAGAGCTGCTCTCTGCCCAACACCAAAGCGGTGTTGTTCGTCTATTACAACGAAACCAAGTTTTCTAAACATAACATCCTTTTGTATAACCGCATGCGTACCAATAACAATATCTACCTTTCCATCTGCTATCTTCTTTTTAAGCTCGGGTTTTTTAGCATTTTTACCATTTAGTATTGTTTTAGCGCTTGTAAGTAGGGCTATATTCACACCAGATTTTTTTGCGTCATCTGTTGCCAGCATCTTCGCATTAGAAAGCAATTCAGTAATTGTTTTGTAATGCTGTTCTGCTAGTATTTCTGTTGGTGCCATAAATGCAGCCTGAAATCCTCCTTGTACTGCATTTACTGCTGCAAGCCCTGCTACCACTGTTTTCCCACTTCCTACATCTCCCTCAAGTAAGCGGTTCATGGGAACTGGCTTTTCCATGTTTTTAAGTATTTGCCAAACAGCTTTTTTTTGTGAATCAGTAAGTGTAAAGGGGAGTGATTTAACAGCTTTTTTTATAAGATCAACATCAGTTTTTATCTTGAATGAGCTTTCTTCTTTTAATTCCTTTTTAGTTTTTAGTGCAGCAAGTTGAATATTGAAAAGCTCTTCAAATTCAAATCTTCTTTTTGCTTCTTTTGCGCTATCTATACTAGAGGGGAAGTGTATTGTTGTTAAGGCGTTAAAGATAGAAGAAAAATCTTTTTCATCTCGTATTTTTTTAGGTAGTGTATCTTCAATGTCTTGTAAGTGTGGCAATGCTTTGCTTAAAGCAAAGCGAACAAGGCGTGACGTAACCCCTCGTGTTTCTGGATATATAGGAACAACACGTGCTGTATGAATAGGCGCTTTATCTGTGCTTGGAAATTCATGCGTAGGACTTGATAGGTACAAGCCATCTTTTCCAAGAGAAACTTTTCCTGACAATATTATATCTTTACCCTCTTCTAGTTGCTTGCCAATATATCCCTGGTTAAACCAAACAGCTTTTACTACATCAGTTGAATCTTCTACCATTGCCTCCGTTATTTTCAAGGGTCTGTTTCTGGCCATTCTTTGTGAAGTGTAGATTATTTTGCCTTCCACGGTTGCCATATCTCCCTTTTTCAGCTCCTTAATAGGAGTTTTTGTTGAGTAGTCTTCGTATCTTGAAGGAAAATGAAAAAGAAGGTCCCTAACCTCCTTTATGTTGAGTTTCTTTAATTTAGAAGCATATTTTGTCCCTATGCCGGGAATTTTTTCAATTGGTGTAGATAAGTCCATTTGGTGATAGGTTTTACCTGGTTTTACTTATTTTGGGCCTCGGCATTAGCTCACTAAGATCAAACTGCGCCTTGGGGCTTGTTTTCGCTAAGTGGCTCCTGTTCAGCACT
The DNA here is from genome assembly GCA_033721415.1 of Candidatus Spechtbacterales bacterium. Taxonomy (GTDB): domain Bacteria; phylum Patescibacteriota; class Minisyncoccia; order Spechtbacterales; family 2-12-FULL-38-22; genus JAWWAH01. Next base: position 3,660 of record JAWWAH010000016.1, read on the forward strand.
CCCATTCTAGTCCCACTTCATTCGCATATGGAAATTACTTGTATAGTGAAAAATATTATAGCGAGTAATCAATGGCGGAGGGGGTGGGACTCCTTTTCAGGCCGGAGAGTGCCGCCCGGCACTCTCTTCTCGTCCCGTCTCACTCGCGCATGGGAATTACCTTAATATAATAAAAATAGTATACCAAGTAATCAATGGCGGAGGGGGTGGGACTCGAACCCACATAGGCTTGCGCCTGCCGGTTTTCAAGACCGGTTCCTTAGCCAATTCGGAGCACCCCTCCTTGTCTTTATATTGAATTTTTAGTGCGGAGAGAGTGGGATTCCCCTCCGGGCCGGGGAGTGCCACCCGGCACTCCCTTCTCATCCCACTCAACCCACATACAGTATTTAATAACATGCCAAAAGACATGTTATTAAATACAATGGCGGAGAGAGTGGGATTCGAACCCACGGGCCGCAAATGCGGCACGGCTTAGCAAGCCGTTGCTTTAGACCACTCAGCCATCTCTCCAGGGTCTCGCTCTTTGCCTATCGGCAAATCGCTCAGTCAAAAAAATGTTGAGATGGCTGTCCGGGGTACTTTTGTACCCGTTGAACCACTTACGCAGTTCAACCCATCTCTCCAGGGTCTCGTTATTTACCTATTGGCAAATAACTCAGTCAAAAAAATGTTGAGATGGCTGTCCGGAGCACTTTTGTGCCCGTTGAACTGTTTTTTGAACAGTCCAACCCATCTCTCCAAGTGATGCATAAATTATACACTATACTTTATATTTTTCCAAGTACTTGCGGCTTCTTTGCGCATATAATAATTTCAAGCTTATTTTTCACCACATACATGCTGTTATGCGGTATAGCAAAAAATTTTATACTTTAATTATCTTATCTTCGTACACATACACGATAGTTGTATCACCTTGTTTTTCTATCAGGTTCTTTTCTGTTGGATATGTATGACCGTGTAAAAAATATATTGGATTTTTATTTTTAATATATTCTCTCAATGCAATAAATCCCTGATGCGAAGAACTATCTGGCTCGTCATTAATCCCGTATGGCGGAGAATGAGCCAGAAATACATCAACGGAAGGAAAATCTTTGAGCATTTCCCTTGCTTCTTCTTGAGTGTACATTTTGGCGTAAGCTGATTTTTTATATCGAATAGAACCTTCAAATCCACCAAATCGCATTCCATTATGCTCAAAGGTTTTTAAGTGTAGGTTGCGAACACCGAGGGAATCAAAATAATTTCCTGAGCAGTGATTACCATACACCCCAATCTTTGGAATGTTGGTCACTTTTTTCAATTCTTGAAGGGAAAAGTAGTCCAGATCTCCAAGAGTACAGACCAATTCTACATTATGCCTGGTGATTAAATCCAAAATACTTGATTTTGGAGGCCGATCTGCGATTGCAAGTATTACCATATTGTTGGTTTTTGCCTGCTTCTTGATTTAACTAAATAGCTTTCGAGTCTTTCCATATAATAATCTTTTTCTTTTGAATCCATAAGAACATCGATAAGTTTGACGAGCCTGCTCTCAAATAGATCTTCATACTTGTAGAACTCACTTTGGTTTTCTGTATGTGGTCTTATGTCCAAAAATACACCATCTTGACCACGTAAATAACCAACAGTGTTGACGAGGGAAATTATTGCCGGCATCTGCCTAGCCAGATCATGCAGACTTTCTTTATTTTTTACACGGTCTTCCCACACGGCGAGTTGTTTATCAAGTAGGGTCACAAACTCTCTTACGAAGCTGGTGTACTCATGAGCCGTAGAAAGCTCTTTTCGTTTAATGTCCATATTGCTTGTATGTTACGAATAAAATTTTAATTATTGTGCCTAGTCTATATGACTGTTGCGTATTGCCTGTAGCTCAATCTTGACGCTTAATCAATGCATAAATTATACCTTAAAAACCATAATCATACAATTTATCGAGTATCGAGCATTATTCAGCTAAATAATGCTTGGGATGCTTGTCAATTGACATAGAGGGCGGTATGATATATAGTAATGCAGAAAATAAATTGGAAAATTTCAAAAGAACAAAGACCAACCTATTGGAAATTTGTTGTAGTGCTAGCTGCAGCATTGTTAGGAATTGCAGCCTATTTTGCAACAGTTCAAAATTATTTTGCTACAGCGTTTTTTGGAATAGCTCCGGGTATATTTATAATTCTTGCAACACAGGGTCCAAGGGAACTTCGCTACGAAATAAATGAAGAGTCTGCAAAGATAAATAACTCTAAATACAAGTATAAAAATCTTGAATATTACGCCTTACTAGATGATTTTCTTGTATTGAAGCCAAAAAGTGCTGAGCCTGCAATCTATATGCCTCTCCCAGATAGTATTGAATTAGATAAAATAACAGATATTCTATCCAAGCGCCTAAGGGAAAGTGAGCATGAACAGACTTTTGGTGAAGTTATTAATAGAATATTAAATATTTACTAATCTGCGTGTTGGTTTTTATTTTACATCCTTAAATAATTGAATATTTACATGTCCTCGTAGCTCAGTAGGATAGAGCCCCTATATTAATCCCTAGATTGATAGCTTGCGGAACGGCTGAGGATTTTGATCTTTTTAATAGTGCGCCTTATGTGTCCCCGTAGTTCAGTGGATAGAACGCAACCTTGCGGAGGTTGAGGCCAGAGGTTCGAATCCTCTCGGGGACGCACTATTAATAAGATCGAAATAACAGGTTTGAATCCTGTCGAGGACGCTAAATTTTAAATACTACCGTTTATGTGGTGGTATTTTTTATTTTGCTCTTAGTTGATTCGGCAGTATGTAGTATAATAAAAGAAGAATTAACTACTAAAATATATATGGCACAAGAAGAAACTTTAGAAGCTTTTGTAGACAAACTAATAGAAGAAAAGGGGATAACCGATCTCGAAGCCGATGTCATGGAGCAATTAAAAGAGGACTTAATGGACAGAGTGGAAGATAGAATAAATGTCCGTATAGTTCAATATATGCCAGATGGTAAGCTAGAGGAATTTGATAACATCATAGCTACTGGAGATATGGATAAAATCCAAAAATTTACACATGATAATATTGATAATTTAGATCAAATTATAGCCAAGGAACTACTTGATTTTCGAAAGACATATCTTGGCTTATAAATAAATATATGAAGATTTGGAAAACAATTTTAACAGGCATAGGTGTAGAAAAACCTCCAACTTCCGAAAACGAAAATAAAAAAGAATCGAATACTCCCGAGCTTACACCAAAACAAGAAGAGATACAGAGAAAAAGGGAAGAGATAATGAAGAAAATGCTAGATGATGGTGCGGAAATAAAGCAGGGTCACAGGATTAAGAGTGATACAAAGAGAAAAGGAACATTTACGAAAAAAAGTTTTTGGGCTACTGAAAAACAAAAAGAAGAAGCAAGAAAAGAGATGGAAAAAGACCTTGCCTCACGTGGGAAAAAAGAGCCACCAAAAAATCCTAAAGAGGTAGAGGTGTCTAGCGCAAATAAAGAGAAGTTAGTCTTAGTAGACAAAACTCGCGATATAAAAGCCGAAGCCAGAGACAGAGCACTAAGCAATATGACGGCTTCACGTGAAGAGCTAAAGGGCTTTAAAGGCTTTTTGAAGAAAGTGTGGAAGCACAATCTTTTCTATGATTATTATTTAACTAAGGAAACATATAAAAGTGAAGAAGAGATTCGAGATGAATATGAAAATGATGAAGCAGCCATAGAGCGCTTTGCTTCAGAATATGAAGAAGCAATACATAAAGAAGCTGGAGAAAGAATAGGATTTGAGGGCTTGGACGATGAAACCGAAAAGAAATTAAAGGATGGCTTAAAGGGTATTGTTTTAGGTTTTGCAAAAGGTGATCTTGATGAATCATCTTTCATGGAAGAGAAAAATCGCTTATTAATGGAAGTTAGAGGAGAAAAAGATGCAGCTATTTATGCCGATAATTTGCTTGATGTGGCACGCCATCTCGAATCTCGAGTGAAACATGAAAAAAGCTTAGATGCTTTAGATGATGAGTTAGAGTTTGTAATAGGTGAAGCTCGAGGAGGAGTAAGAACAGAAGCATCACTTTCTAATGTTGAGAAAATAATAGACAAAATACAAAAAACAAAAGTTGGTCGTTTTGCAAACGAAGCTACAATCGCTACTGCTGTATCTTTAGCATATTCACTTAGTGCAGGTGCTTCACGTAGAATTGCAGGTAGTCGCTTGGCGGCTGCTTTAACCTTTGGGGGAACCGCTGTCTTAGCTGGTGGAGTAGCTGGATTACGAGAGAGCCGGCGCTTAAAAATAGAGAGAGCTCAACATATGCGCGAGCGTGCCAAAGGGGAAGAGTTCGAAGAAGATGCAGAGCGAAGAAAGGAAATGGATGAATTTGCATATGAAATATTACCCGCAAAATCTTTTACGGAGAAATTAGATTCGTATTTAAAAAAAGAAAATCTTACAGCAAAAGATTTAACGGATGCTGTATCTGATTTATCAGAAGCAGAAGCCAGAATAAGAATGTCTGATAGAGAAGGTATAGATTTATTGGGTTATTCTTCTGATGAAAGTATAGATAAAGAGCGCCTAGAACTTGATATTGCAAGAGCCAAGTTAAAAGTTCGCCTAAGAAAATTAGATCAAAAAGGAGAGCTAGATGAGGGTGCACCCTCATCTTATAAGGATTTTGAAAAACTACTTACAGATTGTATCGAGGTAAAATCTTCTGCTATACGTAAAGGGGAGAGGGGTCTCGATTCAGTAGATCAAGCCTTCACAAAATATAGAAGAAAGAAGGTTGCAAAAGCTGTAGTAAAAGCGGGTACGATAGGTGCAATTCTTGGAATGACAGCTCAAGAAGTTTCTGCGGAGATTCGCGGCGATCAACAAGGAGTTGCCGAAGGATTAAGAGGCATAGAAAAAGAATCTAGAAATCTAACACCTGTTGAAGCATTGCGACAATGGTTTGATACTCCTTCGCCCGATTCAAGGACAGAATTATTTGAAGCAACCGAGTTTAATGAATTAAGCTCCGAGGAGTTAGGATTAGGTGAGGGAACAACATATAAAATGCCACGCGGGTTTGCACTTGAAGAGTCAGGAGATTCTTATAATATTTTACAAGGAGATAAAGTTATTTTAGAAGATGTTTCGCTAAATATAGATGGAACACTTACAAATGAATCTTTAGAAACAATGAGGGAAGCTGGCTTCGATATTAATATTAAAGGCACTTTTGTAGAGGTATCTGAAGAAACTCTTGACGTGCCCGCAGAAGATGTTCCCTCAAATATTGGAGGTGAGGCAGAAACATCTATACGCAATATATCAACAGAAGAATTTATTGCTGAAAATCAAGAGCAATTTACAGAAGTGCATCGTGTTGCTTGGTATGATAACGATACTCCCGGAGTTTTTGATAAAAATGAGCTTGCTCTACATTGGGGAGGGCCAGAGGGAACAGGGATAGGGGAAGAAGGAGAATATGTATTAGATGTAAGTAGCATGACTTCCGAGGGTTCATTTACTGATGGGTTATCAATAGATGCTCAAAATGCAGTAAAAGAGGGGCGCTTAAGCATGTTGTTTTCTATGGATAAGGGTACCCAGGATTTTGCATGGAAAGTACCAATAAATGAAGATGGTGAAGCAATTATTAATCCAGATAGCGAGATGGGCAAGTTGCTATTTAGTAAAGACCCCGAAGGAAGAGCCGTATTTAATGGAAAATATGCAGAGGTTGCAGAAACTGTTAGTAAAGATGATGGAGTAGAGAATGTTCGTCTTCTTGCTACTCATTCAGGGGATGGTATAGAAAGTGTTGAAGTTGAAGAAACTATACTAGATCCAGGTGAATCTGGTGAAGGTGATGTACCAGATGTAGAAAAAGAAAATAACCCCGAATTTAAACAACTAACAGAGTATGATATTGATTACAAGCAAGAATTGGAAGTTCCCCTTGGGGATGCTACCGTTGAAGCACCTCCGGTTGTGCCATTAACAGGAAGGAGCCCACTTGAGTCCGTTAAAGATGAAGGCCCAAATCAGGAAGAGGAAGATGAATTCCAAGATTCAAGAGAGAATGAATTAGACGAGGGCAATATTGAAGAAGGAGAGCCTGAAGATGTGCTTAAAATATCAGGAAGTGATAGTATAGTAAGTGCGCTAAATGATAAATTAGAAACATACAAAAAAAGAATGGATGAGCGAAAGCAATGGCTAGACAGAGATGGATTAAACCCAAACAGGGCTTATGAAGATGCCTACTTTAAAGCCTCGCTAGTGGAAGAGCTTTTATCCAAGAAGATGGTAGACACTCGTGATGTTGAAAAAAGAATCGAGGAAGAATACGGCGATAAAATGAATAAAGATAAATTTCAGAAAGCAGTTAAGTTTTTAAGAGAATTTATAGATAAGAACGATGCCAACATCTCTAAAACAGAAGAAAAAAGAGGAGTTTTTAAAGATGTTATTGGCGTTGATGTTGATGAGGGAGGAGTTATTTTAGATGAATACAGAGAACGTTTTAATAATCAAGAGCTTGATTATTTAACAGGACTAGAGAGGGCTAAAACTGAAGATGAAGAAGTAATAATAAAACTAGCCAATGAGGAAACAAACAAACTCTTAGAAAAGTACGGGGTTGAGCCATTGGATATACCCGTAAATAATATTCATATAATCAAAGAGGAAGTTTGGAGATCTTTACAAGAAGAAGGTGTCATAACTAAAGACACTGAGGCGATATATAATGCTCAAGAACAAGGAATTGCAATAGTAGGCCAAGAGGACGCAGCTGTATTTACAGAGTCTATCCTGCATGAATTATTGCATTTTAAATCACATCAAATACTTCAGCGTTTGCGTGGAGCTGATAGTGTTCGCGTTAGAAACTTAGGCATAACATCTACTTCAAGAGACGGGAGTAGGCGATATTTCAATGGCTGGAACGAGGCCGTAACAGAAGAATTAACTAGACGCCTTTTCAAAGAGATTGAAAAAAGTAAACCCATGAGTGGTAAGATAAGTGGGGATTATGAGTCGGGGTATTCTGCAGAAAAAGAGGTTTTAAGTGCGTTTATCGATAAGTTGTATGAACGCAATAAGAGTAAATTTAAGAATAAAGAAGATGTGTTTAACCTTTTCGCACGCGGTGCTTTAGCCGGCGAAACCAAGCCAATAGTAGATTTAGTAAACAACACCTTTGGTAAAGGAACGACTAGTAAATTTATTGAATTGGACGATGATGTAGAGGCGCAAATGGAATTAATAGATTCACTTTAATGTTAATATAAAAGAACCATGGCAGATCCAAACCCACAATTTGAACAACAGGTCCAAGACCTACACGAAGACGTATTAAGGCGGAAAGAGCGTTATGAAGGTAGTAATGTAGAGCGCGAAACTTCTCCTGAAAGAAGAGCTTTACACGAAGCTATAGGAGAGCGCCTCGATAAGAGCCAAGGCCAAAACCTTGATAGTAGAGATTCGGGTTCTCATCCCACAAAAGGGAAAGAGCCTTCTTACCAGAGCCCCGAGTTGCGTGATAAAGTACAAGAGCTTGTAAATATGGCATTTGAAAAAGATATTAATTCAGCTATAGATCGAGCAAAAAAAGAAGACAACCCTGCGTTACTGGATGCTTTTCACGATGCGCTTGTAGATTATCTGTATGATCACCTTGTCGAAAGAGGAAAATTAGAACAATTATAATTTTATGTATTTTTATATAGGAATTTTTGCAATATTAATTATAGGGTTGTTTGTAACGGTTCTATTAATTTTGCGACATATGGAGCAAAAAGGACTTGTAACAAGGGCATTAAACATGTCTCTCTTTTTGGTAACCCTTCCCAAAGAAAGCAAAGATGAAGATGATTCCCAAAAAGACGAGAAAGATAAAATTGCAAAGATGGAGCAATTTTTGTCTTACTTTACGAACCTAAAAGCAGGCTGGTGGAAAAGGCTAATTTATGGAGTGCCCTACGTTGCATTGGAAATGGCAGTTCATCACAAGGGAGAAGATATACATACATACATTGCTGTCCCTCGAGCTTTTGCGAGTGTTTTAGAAAAACAAGTTCATAGCTTTTTTCCTTATGCTGAAGTCGAAAATATAAGAGACTACAACATCTTCAATCCAAATGGTGAAACCGCAGCAAGTGTTTTAAAGCTAGAAGGTTCTTCTGTCCTCCCGCTTATAACCTATAGAGATCTCAGCGTTGATCCGCTAAATAACATAGCAAATGCAATGAGCAAGATACAAACAGAAGGGGAGGGTGTTGCAGTACAAATTATAACAAGCCCCACGAACCCTCAAGTACAACGTCAGATGGCTGAAAAAGTAATAAAAGAGATTCAGCAAGGAAAAACAGTTCAACAGGCTCTGAGCAAGCCCATACATGATGAAACAAGGAAACAACTAACAACACTAATTAAGGGGCCAGACCAAGATGGTGCTGAAAATAATATGCCGAAAGGTCCTGTGGATGATGCTGCCATTAAGGATATACAAGAAAAAATAGCAAAGCATCACTTTTCAACTAATATACGACTTGTCGCATCAGCTGATACAAAGATAAGGGCAGAACAGATACTATCCGAACTTGAAGCTGCTTTTGTTCAATTTAATGCTACGAACGGAAATTCCATCAAATCAAAAAGAGTCTCATCTAGAAAAATGAGAAAATTTATTTTTAATTATTCATTTAGGGTGCCAAATGCCCGTGATGCTTCTGTGTTTTCTATAGAAGAGATATCAAGTTTTTATCACTTCCCAACATCTTCTACTAAAGCACACAAGATGAAGACACTGCGACATAAGGCTGTAGAGCCACCCGTAAATCTTTCGAGCAGGGGCATTATTTTAGGTGAAAACAATTACCGCGGCAAAACAACACAAGTTAGGATATCCAAAGAAGATAGACGTCGCCATATGTATTTAATAGGACAGACAGGAACAGGTAAATCTTCCCTAATGAAGAACATGATAGAGCAAGACATACTTAATGGAGAGGGCCTTGCAATTATAGATCCACATGGGGATCTTGCAGAAGCGGCACTTAAAGCTGTTCCTCCGGAACGAAAAAATGATGTTGTGTTCTTTGATCCAGGAGATGTTTCTAAAGAATTTGGATTGAACATGCTTGAATTTAACTCTTCCAAGCCCGAGCAGAAAACATTAGTAGTAAATGAACTTTTGGGTATTTTTAAGAAATTATTTAGCGAGGAAACAATGGGTCCTGTGTTTGACCAATACTTTAGAAACGCAACCCTTTTGTTGCTAGATGATTATGAATATGAAATTCCAACTATTTTGGATATACCTCGTGTGCTTACAGATGCAAGTTATAGGAGCGACAAATTAAGCAGAGAAAAAAATCCGATTGTTAAAAGATTTTGGGAAGAGGAAGCCGAAAAGGCTGGTGGAGATGCTGCATTATCAAATATTGCCCCCTATATTACAAGCAAGATTAACGGCTTAATAGCGGATGAGTTTATTAGACCCATAGTCAGTAAAAAGAAGAGTTCTATTAATTTTAGAGATGCAATGGATAATAATAAAATAATTATTGCCAATCTTTCGAAAGGTAAGCTTGGAGATCTTAACGCTAACTTACTAGGTCTTATAATTGTTGGAAAGCTCTTAATAGCTGCACTGTCTCGTGTGGATTCTAGTGAAGAAACAAGAGATGATTTCTTTTTATACATGGATGAGTTCCAGAATTTTTCAACAAATACTATAGCATCCATATTATCAGAGGCTAGAAAATATCGTTTGAATCTTACTGTTGCTCATCAATTTATAAAACAACTAGAAGACTCTATTCGCGATGCTGTCTTTGGTAATGTGGGTTCGATGATTGCGTTTCGTGTTGGTGCAGACGACGCAGAATATCTTGAGAATCAATTTTCACCAGAGTTTACAGAAAGCGATTTAATAAATATTGATAACTTTAATGCTCACGTCAAATTGTTAGTAGATAATCAAACAAGCAAGCCGTTTACAATGCGTACACTGCCTCCAAGTAATTAAATACCAAAAAATAAAACCCCCGACTTAAAAGTCGGGGGTTTTATTTTTTGGTTAATCACGCGCTATTGCTATACCCCAAATTTCTTTTACACCTGCTTTTTTAAGTGCTTTGGAGCACTCTCTCATGGTGGATCCAGTTGTTATAACATCATCTACAAGCAGGACAACATTTTTTTTAAGGTCGGTATTCTTGTTGGTGCTAAAAGCATTCTTTAGATTTTCTTCCCTTTCTTTTTTAGACCTAGTTTCAACCTGAGCTTTTGTTTTCTTGATTTTTATCAAGGTTTTAATATTTGTAGTAGCTTCAAGATAATCTGCTAAGTGCTCAGCAATTTTATCAGCTGGATTGAAGCCCCTTCTTTTAGTTTTTTTGTAGTAACTAGGTACCGGTATAATAACTATATTTTCTAGAATGATATCTTCTATCACTTCTTCTTGTAATAAAAATGAGTAAGCAATATCTGCTAGGCATTCACTTAACGCATAAGCAGACTTATATTTCATTGTTGTCACTAGAGTTTTGACGGTTGTATTTTTATAGTTTGAACATGTAAACAGGCGATTTAATCCTAATTTTTTCTTGCATGTTTTTGAAAGATTACCAAAAGGTAATCGCTTGCTACAGTGTGGACATATAGAATGGGGTAGAAGAATTCTATCCGTGCACTTATTGCATAGATATGATTTATGAGATCCACACCCATAACATTTAGGAGGAAATATAGTATTGACTAAAAACCTTTCCCAATTATCGGAAAGGTTTTTAGTCAAAGGTGTTTTTTTAAAACTAAGATTCATTTGTTATATGTATCTTATCTTTTTTAATTCCTACAAGAATTTTTTTATCCTTTGGCCCAGATAAGATTATCTCAGCTATAGGTTCTTCTATTTCTGATTCCATTATCCTTCTTATTCCACGAGCTCCTTGCTTTTCTTTTTCGGCTCTTTCAATTATCCATGTGTATACTTTTGAATCGTATTTTATAGTGACCACCTCTTTAAGGTGCTTTGATAGTTGTTTCGCGTAGGTTCTAGCTATTTTTCTTAGTGAACCCCGATTTAGAGGATTAAATGTTATCACATTATCCATTCTGTTTATTATTTCTGGCCTAAGCATCGATTTTAAGCTAGATTTTGACACCTCGTATTTAGGTGTATGATCTCCTGATGAAAATCCAAGATCTCCTCCTTCTGAGTGTTCATTTCCAACATTTGAAGTAAGTATTATAAAGCAGTTTTTTAGATCTGCAGTTTTTCCATGTGAATCAGTCAGGTTGCCGTCTTCTAGCATCTGTAATAATACATTAAAAATTTGCGGATGAGCTTTTTCTATTTCATCGAACAGTATAACTGAATAAGGGTTTCTCCGAATCTTGTCAACGAGCATTCCAGCTTCTTCGTGTCCGATATATCCCGGAGGAGCGCCTATAAGCCGCGCTATTGAATGAGCTTCGGAAAACTCAGACATGTCTATTTTTATCAAAGTATCTGGGTTTCTGTATGCCTCAGGTTTTTCATGAGCAATAGCACTAGCTAGCACTTTTGCGGTAAATGTTTTTCCTGTTCCGCTTGGGCCCAAGAATAAGAAAGACCCAGTTGGACGAGCATGACTTCTTACACCAGATCTATTTCTTTTTATTGTTTTAATTATTTTATCTAATGCTTCATTTTGCCCTACGACATTACTAGTTAATTCCTTAGTGATTTTTTCAATCTCATTTTCTTTATTTCTAGCAAGGGCATTTACTGGGATTCCTGTCATGTCGGACACTACGTGTAGAACATGTTTTTCATTTATTTCTTTCTTTGTTCTTTTTGCTTTAATGTCTTTTTCAATTCTCTCTAGCTCAATCTCTAGCTCGTCTTGCTTTTTCTTTGCAGTAAGCGCTTTTTTGTATTGCTCTTTATCTATAGCATTATCTTTTTCTTTCCTTGTTTTTTTAAGTTTATTTTTTAGACTTTGTACCTCTTTATTTTTTTTCTGATCTGTCTCTTCGCTTCCCGCATAACTTGCTGATTCATCTAATATATCAAGAGCTTTATCAGGTAATGTTCTAGAGGGGAGAGAGCGAATCGAAAGATCAATACAAAGCTTAATAATTTTGTCTGATATCAAAACTCCATGATGGTTTTCATAATAAGGCTTAAGCTTCTTCAATGTTTTGAATGCCTCTTCCGATGTTTGTTCCTTCAGGAGTACTTTTTGAAATCTGCGATCTAGGGCTGAGTCTTTTTCTATTGTTTTCTTGAATTCCTCATAAGTTGTTGCCCCAATGCATTGAAAGTCGCCATGAACAAGTGCTGGCTTTAATATGTTTGCTGCATCAAGGGAACCTTGGGCTGCTCCTGCGCCAACTATCATATGAATCTCGTCTATGAATAAAATGACATCTTCTTTTGAAGCCTCGTCTATTAGTTCATGCATTCTTTCCTCGAATTCTCCTCGGTATGCTGTCCCAGACAAAAGAGTGCTTAAGTCTAGTGCCAAGACCCTCTTATTCTCTAGTTGGTTGGGCACGTTGCCGTCTACTATGCGCTGTGCAAGCCCTCCAGCTAGTGCGGTTTTGCCAACACCTGCATCACCCACTAGTAGGGGGTTATTTTTATTTCTGCGTGCAAGTATGCGAATCATTCGTGCCAGTTCTTTTTCTCTGCCTACTAAAGGGTCTAATTTTTTATTTTTTGCTTTTTCTGTTAGATCATCGCAAAAATTATCTAAAATAGAATCTTTAGGTGATTCGTTTTTCTTTGTTTTTATAATTGAATCTATTTCTATTCCTGTTTCTACTTCATCACCTTCTTCGCTGCCTTCAAGTATATTCATGATTTCTTTTTCGAAAGAAAGCATAGATGAAGGATTTTTATCATGAGATATCCCTAGAACGCTATTTAGGGGTATTGATTGCGCCATCACATCATCAAGATGATTTTTTATGTTCAAGATTTTTTTAGTTGGTATATTGTCAAAACTGTTTAATCTGGTCACTACCCCATAAAGTAAATGTTCAGTTCCTATAAGTGGGTGTTCATGCGACATAGCCTGTTTCGCTGCTTTTTTAAGTGCTGTTTTATACGATGCAGATAATGTAATGACCGAATTTTTTTGCTGCTTCTTTTTATTTTTTGAAGTTTTTTCAAAATGCTTGGAAAAATCTTTTTCTTTGATGTTGTGTGATTTCAAAATATTGTTAGCGAGGGAACCTTTTTCAAGAAAAAGGGCGTAAAATAGATGAGTTGCAGTTACTTTATTTTTTGTCCCAGCAGGGTAATTTTTTGCAATATCAAAAGAACGCTCTATGGACTTTTTAGCGCGCTCTGTGAGCATCTCTGAGAATTTAGGAGATATGTGCTTCATTACTTAATACATTACACTAAATTTTCAAGTTGACAAGGTCTTGGTATGGTGGTCATTTTTTTACAAACTAGAATGTGCAATGTGGATTAAATTGTGTATTTATGGCCTTATTGCTGTGCTATTACTGTGCTATAATGACAGTAGAAATATGTCAGGAATGAAATTATTCTCAAAAACTAAAAGTGAGCGCACTGTTGGAATAGACGTGGGTACTTCAGCTATTAAGGTGGCTGAATTAGAGTGGAAGGGAGATTCGGTTTTTCTAAGTAATTATGCTCAATTCTCAGCAAAATCCGGTATATCCGCAGGAGGTGGATCTCCTTTTGGTACTTTAGATTCACAGATAGCCACCATATTAAAAGATGTTTTAAAAACTGCAAATATTAATACAAATAAAGCTGCGGTATCTGTCCCTGTGTTTTCTAGCTTCTCGACTCTAATAGAAATTCCTGCGATAGGTGAGGATGAGCTTGATAAGGCAATACGTTATGAGGCAAGAAAATTTATACCAATACCTATGGGAGAGGTGCAATTTGATTGGGCAAAGATTGACCACCTTTCAAGTGATAAGACATTCAAGATTCTTACTGCTGCTGTTCCTCACGAAATAGTAAACAAGTATTACAGAATAGCAAAGATGCTAAATATAGAAATAACCTTTTTAGAGCTTGAAACATTTAGTGCAGCTCGTTCACTTGTTTCTACAACACCTGAGGTTATTCTAGTTTTGGATATTGGAGGCAGAACAACTAATGCAGGAATAATAGATGGCGGGATGGTTGTTATGCATCATAATATCGATTTAGGCGGCACTGCATTTACGAGAGTTTTGTCTAGGGGGATGTCGATTGCCACAGAGCGTGCTGAAGACATAAAAAGAACTGAAGGATTTAATGCTTCTAATGGTCAAGCATCTGAATTATTTCAACCCACCGTAGATAAGGTAATTTTAGAGATGGAACAAATGATGGATGATTACATGCGCGAAGGGGGTAAAAAAATTACAAAAATTATTCTTTCCGGAGGAGGGGGAAAACTTATAGGGCTCCCTGAATACATGCAAAAGACACTCAACATCCCAGTAGAATTAGGTAATCCATTTCAGCTCGTGAAAACACCATCCAAGTTAGGAGATGTCTTGAAAAAAAATTATCTTGAATTAACCACTGCAATAGGATTAGCCTTGCGCAACGAAGAATAGTTATATGCCATCTCTGATACCATATAAGAAAAAAAGATCTACTCCGCTTAGCAAAGCGAAAGATTTTTTAATTGAACATAAGGAATTTGCTCCATCTTTAGTTCTGGTAATTGTATTTTTAATAACCTATGGTGCTTTGGCTATCTGGCATAACCAACTTAATGGAACATTAGAAGAGATAGAAAACGAGAGTAGAACTATTATTTCAGGACGCAAGTTAAGTCAAATTGAGAACATAGAAAATTTTGCTGAGCAGACAAGAGTTTTAGGTGGGATAATAGATGAACAAATACGTGTTTCCAAACTGTTTCCAGAATTTGAAAAAAGCATACATAGACAAACACAGATAAAATCTCTTAGACTCGATGTGGACAATAGAGCGTTGGAGGTATCGGGAATTACTGGAAGTCTTGAGATTCTTGGGCAACAGTTTCTTGTATGGAGAAACGAATCCCTGTATATAAATGATGTGGAGTTATCTTCTTTTCTAAGAACCGAGAATGGAGAGGTTGAATTTTCTGCAAAATTAGAAATTAATTCTGATTATATAAAATGAATACTAAGTCTATAGTATATTTTTCTGCATTAGGATTCGGAATACTTTTTTCCTGGTTTTTTATTTGGCCTGAATTTCAAGGCATAGAGGATACAAGGCTAAAAATCGAGGCAGCAGAAGAAAGAAAATCCATACTACAAGAGACAAGGAGCAACATAGAAAATTCTTCAGATTTTTTAGATTCGTTGACTTCTTCGGAAAGGCATTTACTAGATCTTGCTCTCCCAGGTGAACCTGATCGTATAAATTTAGCAAATGTGATTTATAGAATGATTTCCGAACATGGATTAATAGCTAATAGGGTTAGTGTGGAGCTGGAATCTTCGTCTAGAGCTTCTGCTTCAGATGATTCAGGTGTTTCAGAGGTATCTATTATTATGGGTGTGGATGGATCTTATGAGGCTTTAAAGAGTTTTCTTGTTGCAATGGAAGAAAACATGCGAATTACCGATGTGGGATCAGTTATTATAGAATCTGATGATCAGCCCGAAGATAGAAGACCCCCCGTATACTCATTTGATATTCAAGGAAAAGCTTATTATTTATCTCATGATAAAGAATCATCTAAAGAATCTGTATCTAGTTCAATATTTGAGTAGTAGATATAAAATATTTTATAAATGACAGCTTTAAATTTAAAAAATAATAAAAAAAATAAAACTCTTATATTTGGAGGGCTTGGGCTTCTTGCGGGAGCCTTAGTTATAATGTTTATAGGGGGAGTTTTTGATTCTTCTGTGGATGAATCTACCGCACCTTTGGCAGCTAATGTTTCTCAACGAGTAAATCAGATTAACGAAGTTATAGAGATACGAAGAGATCTTTTTGAAGCTTTGGGGGAGGGTGAAGATAAAAAGGTTAGGGTTTTGAGTGTTGGAAATGATAGCGCTACACTAATTGCGGAAGTAACAGATATGGGAGGAGCTGATACCGTAGATGTATACTTCGAGTATGGAGAAAGTAGAGGAGATTTGGATCAAGAAACAGATGCAGTAAGTATTAGAAGACCCTCTCCAGTTAGAGCTGTAATTAATGATTTAAAGTCTGGCACAACATATTATTTTAAAGCAATAGCGGTTAATGAATCCGAGCAAAAGACCGAGACTGATATTTTGACATTTACAACAAATAGTGCGTCTGATAGACCCGAGATAGGAGAAGAAGATGCAATTAATGTGACTGGCAATAGTGCAACTCTAGTTGGTTCAATAGATGATACAGGAGAAGCAGATACCATTAGGGTTTCCTTTGTTTGGGGGACAAGTCGAGTTGCGATAAATATAACCACTCCCTCACAGACTAAAACAAGTGATCAAATACAAACAGGCAATAATGAATTTTCAGAAGACATTTTTGGATTAGAGCCTGGTAAAACCTATTATTATAAGGTTGTTGCTGAGAATGAGGTTGGTAGGATTGAAAGTGAAGTACGTGAATTTGAGACGAATACAGCAGCACCATCCTTTACTGTATCTAAGTTTGGACGTTTCACGCCCTATACGCGAATTAAAGAGAGTAGTTTATTGGGTCGTGATGATCCGTTTTCAGCGTATAGAAGAGAGCTAGCAGACCCCGAGCCAGAGGAGGAAGTTCAATAAATATAAATCTATACATAAGTAGGACAATTTCTACAAGCTATGACGCTTTACCATCAAAAAATTTTAGAACATCTTGTTAGCACAGGGTCATTGACTGATAAACAAGTGGAAGAGGTTGCAAACAAGCTAGAAACCTCTCCTTTTTCTTTTGAGGATTATTTGTTGCGGAGATTAAAGATAAAGGAAGAAGTTTTACTTGAGGCTAAGAGTAAGGTTGCCGAAGTTCCTTCCTGGACCAGCGAAAATGATGATCCAGTCTCTAAGGAGATATTAAAGATGATTCCCGAGGAAGCAGCTAGGCAGTATAAGATGGTTCCTTTAGAGAAGAAAGGAGATTCAGAGTTGTTGGTTGGTATGGTTGATCCGACAAATATAAAAACCCAGCAAGCCTTAAGATTTATATTATTACGGAGCAATATAGAGCCCTCTATCGTTGTTATAACTGAAAGGGATTTTGAGAAGATTGTTGCGATGTACAGAGGGTTAAAGGTGGAGGTGAAAAGCGCCTTAGAGGAAATAGAAAAGAGCTTATCAGAAGAAAGTAAAAAGAAGGGTGGGGGCCAGGCAGAGCAGGTTGGTTCAAGTGCTCAGCTTCAAGAAACTCCTGTTACTAAAATAGCAGCGGTGATTTTGAAGCACGCAATTGAAGGTAATGCTTCCGACATACACATTGAACCTCTTCGTGCGCACACTAGAGTGAGGTTTAGGGTAGATGGCATACTGTACTCTAGCTTGATTCTTCCTTCGGCTGTGCACAATTCAATTGTTGCCAGAATAAAAATATTGTCTTCATTACGACTAGATGAAACTAGAGTTCCACAGGATGGTAGGTTTAAT
>JAWWAH010000017.1:0-20393 GCA_033721415.1 Candidatus Spechtbacterales bacterium
AGGCGCAGGGATATGGCTCACAGGCAAAGATGCTTGCCATAGTTGCGCGCAATGCGCTGTTGGATGATCACGGCATCTCCGGGTAGCACCTTCGCCCCGCAAAAAAGTCTTGCACGACTTCATGTTGCGGGGCTTTTTTGTGCCTTGAGGTTGATTTTTTTTAATATTACTGATATTATTTGCGGAACTGAATACATTCTCAAGGAGGTGAAATCAGTGAAAGTTCTTTTTCTTGATATAGATGGAGTTTTAAGGCGTTTCAATGCTGAAGACGCTCCTGTTGGGATGGAGCCTGGCCCTGTCTGGCGCCTTAGAGAAGTTGTAGAAGATTGCAACTTAAAGATTGTTATATCTTCTGATTGGAGGCTTCGCAAGGATTGGCGCGAACGCGTACTCAAATTTATGGGTATTTGCGGATGGGATAACCCCCCAATTATTGATTGCACACCAAACTTCGGTATCTGGGATCCCAATAGTAACTTTTGTCGAGGCGATGAAGTCCAGTTTTGGCTGGATACGCACACCGAAGTTAAAAGCTTTGCTATTCTCGATGATGACAATGAAGATCCTATAAGATTTCTTCCTTCGCAAGAAGATAGATTTATTCTCGTTGATTTTAAAAAAGCTCTTACGAGTGACAATGCCAACGCTCTGAGAAGTCTTTTTTAGAGCGTTAAGTCTTCCCGAGAAGAAAGGAGAGCTAGTGAGCTCTGATGACGACCAACATGATGAAGTTCCCGATATAGATGATGTTGTAGAGAGCTTGTATCAGGCAGAAAGAGACAGAATATTTAGCTGTAGAGATAGGTTTAAACAACTCATAGAAGAAGTGACTGGCTGGCAGGGCACAGATTTTCTTGCAGAGCTTATGGTTCGCACTCTTGTTCAGAATCAAGGTGGAAGTGGTGACGGATCTTTGCCGCATCGTATTCGTTGCGCATGTGGCAATCGACCCTTCAATGAAGAAGGAGAATGGTCTCCAGAAGATATCATTTAAAATTTAGTTCTTTGTAAGTACAACTTTGTGTGTTTTCTCTATCTCGGCGCCGTCTTTGTTTAGCTTCGGAGCATCGCGAGGCATACTCGCACCATTTAACGCATCCGGAGCGGATGTGTTGCCGAGACAAGGGAGAATAGGAGTGCATCTCCTAACACACAACGAAGCCAAAGAGTTTCTTCGCAGCGGCAAGCTGCCTGAGAACTTCACTCTTCGCCTCGAGAACTTCATCGAGTTCGAAGAGTGTGAGAACTGCAATGGGGTCAAGGACATGAATATCGTCTTCCGCCGATGGTGGGAGGACGAGCCGAGTCCATGCCCCAGCTGTGTAGAGCCCCGAAAAAGCTCAAAGCAGTAGAAGCTCATGGCTTCAAAGGCTTGTTAGATTGCCCCCCAAAATCTAACCGGGCGCCCCTGACGAACAGGGGCTTTTTTCTTGACATTTCATAAAATTAAGTGTATTATTAGACCTCATGATAAACTCATAATTTAGTGTTTTACTAGATAATATCTATAATTTAAAAAATAAGTAGATACAGAGTTTTTTGTGCATAGTTCTTTATCCCTGTTTTCTTTATTTTTCGTTCTTTCAGTGCTGCAAAGCGCTATATAAATATTTTTACAAGATAATAAAACTTTTTAAAACTCATATTAAAATTATGAAGATATTTTATTTTGCTTGGCTAAATAAGCCTAAAGCAACACAAAAACAAGCTAAGATGTCGATTCCGAACAAGCAACACTCATTACCACCTCGAAAGAAAAACTTAACTTATAGTTTATTTTTCGAGCCTTTTACAAAGAGTTTCGTTGTTGGAGTGCTTTTGGGTTTTGCATTTATGGCAATGCCCGGCTTGGCGACAACAGATTATTATAATGCGTCTAACACATCTACAGATGGTCAAACTTGGAATTACAGTGTTTTCTTGGATGATTCTAACGATGTAAAACCTAGCGAGATAAGCCACATTAGCCTTCAGACTTGCTTTGATTCTTCAGAACTTAATCCCGATGGTAATTTAAGTACCTGGGATGGTGTTCTAACGGATGCTTCTCCAAGCATTCAGAGTATTGGCGAGGATGGCTCAACTGGCTATGATGACGTTATAAAATGGGAAAGTGGTGTTGATAATAGCCACAGTGCTAATTTTTCAATAACCCTTGATGATGAATATGGAACAGGGACAGCGCTAGTAATAATAAAATACGGTCTTAAAAATAATGCAGATGGTCTGGATGTTATAGAAGTACCAGGTCCAAATTGTGAACCTGTTCCTGATCCTGCGAACCTAACTTTAGTTAAAGAAGTAACAAATGATAACGGTGGCACTGCAGTAGCCACAGATTGGACACTTCAAGCTTCAGGCCCTGATACTATATCTGGAACAACAGGAAGCGTTTCTGTAACGGATGCCACTGTACAGCCTGGAACATATACATTAAGTGAATCAGGAGGGCCTTCCGGCTACACAGCAAGTGATTGGAGTTGTGATGGAGGCACCTTAACTGCAAACGAACTTACACTTTCAGAAAATGATGATGTAACTTGCACAATTACAAATGATGATAATTTTGTTCCGGAGGAACCTGCTTGCCCATTGAAACCCGCAGAAAATAGAGTAATTGTAAACTTTCCTGAAACCTGGGTTTTGCGTTCAGATAAGGAATCTGACAGAGAGCACGGTCCTGTTCCATTTAGTTTAAGTGCAGGAACTTATAATATAACTTTAGCTTCATTTGATGACCACACTGACAAACTACACCAAACTCAGCTAGAGGAGCAGTGGCACCTTGAATTACTAAATGGAACCACTTCAGTATTTACAAGCAACGATATTAGCGATCTTCCAAATAGTGATAATTATATTACTGAGTTAGTGAATACTGGCGCTGTTGTATCTATAAACACAGATATGATAAAGGTTTATCATGCAACTGATTCAACAGATAGCCCAAATAGTATATATCCCGTATGTGCTACTTTTGATAAACAACCGGATGAACCAGAAGCTTACTTAACAGTAGTAAAGAACGTGGTTAACGACGATGGGGGAACAGCAACAGTATCTAACTTCGATTTATTTATTGATTCAACTCAAGTTACAAGCGGAGATACTCAAACTTTAGCTCCAGCGACATACACAGTGAGCGAGATTATGAATGTTACAGGGTACACACAAACAAGTATTTCTTGTGATAACGGGGAAACAGGCGGAACCGTTACTCTTGAAGAGGGAGATGATGTAACTTGTACAATTACTAATGATGATGACCCCGGAACTCTTATAGTTGCAAAAACAGTAGTAGGTGGAGACAAATCAGCTCAAGACTTTTCATTCTCCGTAAATGGAGACACCGCATTAAACTTTGAAGCAGATGGTCAAAACGAACTTGCGGTAGATGCAGGAAAATATACAGTTACAGAGCCATCTGTTCAGTACTACGATACAACTTACAACAACTGTACAGATGTTGTTGTGGTAAATGGTGGTACTCAAACTTGTGAAATTACAAATACCTATAATCCTCCAGCTTCAACTATTACAATTACAAAGGAGGTAGTAAACGATAACGGAGGAACAGGAGCAGTATCAGACTTTACTCTTAAAGTTAACAACACTGTAGTTATAAGCGGAGAATCTAACGAATTTCCTGCAGGAGAAGAATACACTATAAGTGAAGTCATGAACGTATCAGGATATGAACAAGTAAGTATTAATTGTGGAGGTCAAAACACAGATACATTTACACTCGGTGTTGCTGAAAATGTAGAATGTACAATAGTTAACACAGATATTCAAGCAACACTAACCCTCGAGAAAACAGTTATAAATGACGATGGGGGCACACTGGAAGCAAGCGACTTTGATGTATTTGTAGACCAAACACAGGTGAGCTGGTCTCAGGCAATTTCTCTTGATGCGGGAACCTATACAGTTAGCGAAATCTTAACCGGACAATACACAGCAAGTGATTGGAGCGGAGATTGTAGTGCTAACGGAGAAATCACATTAGTTAATGGACAAAATGCAACTTGCTCTATAACAAATGATGATTCTATCCCTGAGCCGGATCCTGCAAGCCTTACAATTCAAAAAACTGTAACAGGAGACACAGTAGAAACCTGGAGCTTCAATTACACAGGCGATATTATAACAACTCTTACAGACTCTGATACATCAGAAATAGCAAGCAATCTTTCTGCAGGCACCTACACAGTAACTGAAGGATCTCTTGCAGACAACTGGAGTCTTGAAGGAATTTTTTGCGAGGGCACAGCTACAGAAAATATAGCAGTAAGTGGTTCAACTGTGACAGTTAATCTCCAAGAGGGCGAAGATGTTACATGTACATTTACTAATAGCTATACAGCACCACCTGAGCCAGCATTCATAACACTTGTTAAAGAAGTGGTGAATGATGATGGAAGGAATGCAACTCCTGAAGACTTTAATCTCTTTGTTGATTCCACACAACTTTCAACAGGGGACACCCTTGAAGTTAATGCAGGAACTTACACAGTTAGCGAAACTCAGCTTTCTGGGTATACGCAAGAAAGTATCGTATGTACTAATGGGGACTCTGGAGGAACAGTTACAATTGGAGAAGGAGAAGAAGTTACATGCACCATTACAAATAATGACAATCCAACACCTCCTTCTAATCCATCCAGCCCTACGTTGACCATTGATAAATCAGTAAGCGTAGAGGTTACAGAGCCCGGAGCTGTTATCAGCTATACAATTGTCGTAACTAACATCGGTAATGCAAGTGCAAATAATGTACTGCTTGAGGATGACCTTCCTGCAGGATTTACATATCTAGAAACAGGAACAAATACTCGTTCTTGGAATTTGGGTAATATGTTTCCGGGAGATAGCATCACGAGAACATACGATGTAGAAGTTGGATCAAGCGTAGAGCCGGGGGACTACGTAAATACAGCAATTGTTTCTGCAACTAACCATGGTCAAAGAAGCGATACAGCTTCCGTGAGAGTTGGAGAAGTTCTTGGAGAAACAGCAGAGCCAGTATTACAGATTACTAAAGTAGGAGACAAAGAGTTTGTTAACCCTGGAGGCCAAATAACATACACAGTGACAATCACAAATGTGGGGGAGGCTACTGCAATTAATCTTGTTGTAACAGATACCCTTCCAGCTGAATTTACTCTTGCTGAAGATGGAAGCACAACAGTTTCATGGTCTGTCCCTACATTGCAAGTTGGTGAATCTTGGGAAACATCCTTCCTTGTAAATATTGCAGAAGATATAGAAATGAAAGAACATGTAAATGTCGTTGAAGCGAATGCAGAGAATTACGCAGGACAACTTCAAGCGTCTTATACGGTTGAAGCCCGCTCTGGGGAAGTTCTTGGAGAAACAGGAGCAGGTAACTGGGCATGGCTTAGTATGATATTAGGGCTATTTGCAGCAATAGCAGGATTTAGAGGACTCAAGAGAGAATTTGCATAAAATAAAACAAAAATGCGCGATTAATCGCGCATTTTTGTTTGTATAAGGCAAGTTTCTTTACACGCATTAAGGTTTCGTGTATAAGAAAGGTAGTTCTAAATACAACAATAAGGAGACGCTGTGGATTTAGCAGATATTTTATCAATTGTTGCAATAGTAGTTTTAACTCCAACAACAATAGCTCAAATATATGCCAATTATAAGAGAAAGTCTGCTGAAGGTGTAAGTACAATTACTTTTGTATGTCTGTTTGCAGGATTAGCAATATTCTTTGTTGTTTCTATAATAACACCTACGCATATTGCTATCTCAATTAATTACCTTATAGGGGTGATGGGATCGAGTATTGTGCTGTTTCAGAAATATTACTACAGAAAGAATAATCAGACCTCTAATCCAGATTCAGAAGTGATTACAATGAATCCCATAGGAGAGGTGCAAAACGATATTTTCTCAAGAACCAAAGACTTAAAGTGGAGAGATGTTTATTCTGAAATTGTTTTAAACGAAGACCTAGAAGGCTCTCTAGATGGTTTAGATGGCTATTCTCATGCATACATACTTTTTTATTTTAGTGAGTTGTCTGAAGATGACAAGGTATATGGCAAGTTGCAACCCTATGGTTTTGAAGATTTACCCCCAGTGGGTATATTCGCTACGCGCATGCGCCAACGGCCGAATCTCATAGCCTGTAGCCTTGTACTAATATCTAAAGTTGAAGGTACTAAACTTATCGTTAAGGGCCTTGATGCCTTTCACGGTACTCCAATTCTTGATATCAAGCCTTTTACAGGCCCTCCACGCGATGTTCCAGGAGGATGCGCTCTTCCCTTGTGGGCACAAAGAGTAAATAAGCCTCGTTAATATATTCTAGGCCTTGCAATACTGCAAGGCCTTTTTTTCTGGGCGAGGAGAGTATATTATACTTTACAAAATTAAATAATTATGTTATTATATAAAAATAATAAGGAGAGTAAAAATATGAAAAAAACAACTAAAATATCAATATTAATTATATTTGGAGCAGTGATCTTTCTGCCTGCTTTAAGCGTTGATGCACAGACTGGGACTTACGATATTTCAGGTGTTGTTTGGCATGATGCTAATAAAGATAGAATCCAGATAAGATATGAGTCTTTGATGCAGGGCTGGACTATTACACTAGAAGGACCTGTAAACATGAATACGTTAACAGAGTATAAGGGTGTATATTCCTTTACTGGACTTACTCCAGGAACATATAAAGTTTGCCAAACACCAGAGATAAATTGGGTTCAGTCTTATCCTGCAGAAGACAATTGTCACAATATAACTATTACTAATTCCGATGTTAACAATGTAAACTTTGGCGTCTATAAAGTTGAGGGCTCTGTTTTAGGAGCTAGCACTACTGGTGATAGTGGCTCAACAGGTGGCACTAGCACTAACGGAGCGACATCAAGCGATAACGGATCGACATCAGGAACATCTAGTGATAGCGATGGAGAGGTTTTGGGTGAAACAGGAGCATCTCCTATGACAGTCTTTTCAATAGTTCTTGGCTTTATAATGTTGATTATTGGATTCATTGGCCTAAGAAACACACTTAAATCTGAATTAGATTACTAAAGAATATTTTCACAAAGAAGATCCGTTGACTGTTTTGCGATACTTTTATAGCATAATGCAAGCGTCTTCTTCGCCCGCACGGCTTAAAACTAATAAGTCGTGTGCGAGCCACGCTAACACTCCTTGCAAGGAGTGTTTTTATCTGGTATAGGTTAATTCTGCGGGAATCGGAGTGTCGGATAAAAACTCATCCCCGACCCAACTTAAAGGAGGTTGAATTAGTGGGAAAAAGGCATCGAATCAATAAGAAGCTTGGTAGGATTGCACAAGAGAGAGGTAGATTTTCCGAGGATAGTGTGCATCAAGCATTAATTCAATTGCGTGATTATTATAATGTGCCCATTATTATTATTTCCTCTAAAAGGGGAGACCACAGAGATAAGCAGGGTGTAGATATAGAGATTCGTGGAAGAGACCCACTTTATGCCAGGTTTGGCATAGATGTCAAAAGCAGTATGACCGGTGTTCGAGCCTACAAAGAAAAAGGTCGCGAACTCAGCGATCGAGGCATAGAAAAAGCTTACCCAAGTTATCCGTTCCTTTTTCAGCATGAATATAGGCGCGAGTTGTTGTTAGACCTTTTGCGTTTTATTCTATCTAAATCAAAAAGTCATGCTGACTTCGTGGATCAGGTTCCAGAGTTTAGTGAAGTTATGTTTGATGATTTTGAAAAAGAGTTCAGTTCTTTAGTGGAGAAGATTTTTAACTAATCCACATGCCCCTCCGTTGGAGGGGCTTTTTCGTGTTAGTATGAATATATATGATCAAAAAATTACGTAAGCTTAGTTCAAAATATATCAAAGATGCAGTTTATGCTGCTAATGATGGAATAGTTACAACATTTGCAGTTGTCGCAAGTGTAATTGGTGCCAATTTGGAACCCGTAGTGGTTTTAATATTAGGTGTAGCCAATTTATTTGCAGATGGCTTTTCGATGGCAACTGGAAACTACCTTGGCACAAAGTCTGAAGGGGATCAGTACAAGCATCATCGAGCTAAAGAAGAAGAGATTTTAAGCTCTTCGCCAAAGAGAGCTCACAAAGAGGTTGCCAACATATTTAAAGGCAAAGGTTATTCCGAAGAAGATATAAGCACACTTACGGGACTTGTAGGAAAGAATAAAAATTTCTTCTTGGACTTTCTTCTTTTTGAAAAGCTTGGGATTGATCCCGTAGGAAAAGGAGAAGCTTTTAGAGCTTCCTTAATCACATTTATCTCATTTCTTACGGTAGGCCTTATACCGCTTGCTCCATATATGTTTATAAAAGATAGTGGAACAGCATTTTTGGTCGCTTCAATTTTTGTTGCTTTATCCTTGTTTATAGTTGGGGCGGCGCGCACTGTTTTTGCAGATAGCCACTGGTTTAAAGGAGGATTAGAGATGATGATAATGGGTGGCACTGCTGCGTCCATAGCATATATAATAGGAGCTGTTTTAAGAACTCTTATCAACGGAGCAGCAGTTTAAATCTTTATTGACTAAAAAGCATATTATATGGTATAATATGTGGAGCACACCACAAACGACAGGGGTAAATGTGCCTGCAAAAGCTATGTTCGCTACGTTCATCGTGATGCTGGGGCTGTTCGTTTGGGCAGCTTTCGTATCTGTTCAAGAGGAGGCCGCGCTTCATGCTGCGGTATTCTCTGTTCTGGCGAGCCTCACAGCTGTTCTGGTTTTTCCCGGGGTTGTATACCACCGGAGAGAGCTGGAGGAAGCGCGTGCAAGCGCGTAGGAAGACGACCCACGTCCAACAGAGGGGCGGCTCGAGGTTCTCGAGCCGCCCCCAACAACTTTATTCTGCCCAAGGGCAGTTTTTTATTTGGCAAGGAATGTATTTTTAGCGTAGGTTATACACAGTTTTTTGTTTTGTTCGCTTTTTAAAGTGAGGTACAATATAAAAAGACAATTAATTTATTATAAAATATTATGCCTACAAAAATAGCAATAAACGGTTTTGGCCGTATTGGTCGTACCGCTTTTAAACAAGCTTTGGAAAACAAAGAACTTGAAGTGGTTGCGATTAATGATTTAACCACAGAAGATAATTTAGCGTATCTTCTGAGATTCGACTCAATTCACGGTCCATATGAAAAAGAAGTTAAGGCTGTCGAAGAAGACGGCAAGCATTATTTAGAAGTTGACGGTAAAAAATATCTTTTGCTAACAGAAAAAGACCCAACACAATTACCTTGGGGTGACCTTGATGTGGATGTTGTTATCGAATCTACAGGAGTATTTACTACAACTGAGAAAGCAAGTGCTCATTTAGAGGCAGGCGCCAAGAGGGTTGTAATATCCGCACCAGCCAAAGACGAAGAGACACCAAATAAGTTAGTAGGTTCTAACGCAGAAGACTTTAACGAGAAATTAGCAAAAATAACATCTAATGCTTCTTGTACTACAAATGCTGTTGTGCCACTAACAGCAATATTTTTAAAAGAGCTCGGTTTCTCTAAAAGCATGATGACGACTGTTCATGGGTATACAGCATCGCAAAGCATTGTGGATGGCCCAAATCCTAAAGATCATTTACGAGGAAGGGCTGCAGCTGTAAATATTGTGCCTTCCCATACGGGAGCTGCCGTTGCTTCTGCTAAAAGCAATCCAAGCTTAAAAGGTAAGTTTGACGCTGTAGCTATGCGTGTCCCTGTTATTGCAGGTTCTATTGTAGACTTTGTATTCTTAGCAGATAAAAAAACAACAGTAGAAGAAGTGAATGATATTCTTCGAAATGCCGCAAAGAATGATCATTGGAAAGGTATATTTACTGTTACTGAGGAGCCATTGGTTTCTACAGATATACTAGGCAATCCGCATGCATCTATTGCAGACCTTTCTTTTACCCGCGTGGTAGATGGAGATTTAGTAAAGGTGCTGGCATGGTACGATAATGAATGGGGATACACTTCTGCTCTTATGAAGCACGTAGTAGAAGTAGGCAAGTTAGTTTAGTTCTCTAAAATTTGTCTATACATTAATATGGATCCCGAAAAATATAAGGCAAAGAAAAATGAGCCAGAGATATATTCTCCTAAGGAAGATAAGCTAATCTCTCTTAAACAGAAGGGAGGCATTGAAGACTTGCTTGAGCGGGGTAGCTGGTACAATGTGGATAGCAGAATAAATTCTGATAATTTTTCTGGAAAAGATGAGAAGATTGAGGGATTAGAATTTTCTGTATTAAGATTTAGAGAAATGATTGATGCAGAAAGTGTTTTAGCGGACATGGAATTACAAGGCTTAGAGCCGGGCACCCTAGAAGAATTACTTTTGGTTGAAGTTCAGGCTCCCGATTTTGAAAGACAGTGGCCAGTTGTTGCTTTGGGATCTGTTTTTCACGACAAGGAACGAGATATAGATCTTGTACCTGTTGCATATTATACGGAGAACGGCAGAGGGATACGCTTAACCAATAAAGATTCAGCTTTTGGAGATGAATATAGATTTTTAGCAATAAAATTAAAAAAATAATATGAATAAGGTAGTAACTTCAAAGATGAACTTTGAAGATTTAAAAAAGAGAATAAGAGGAGATGTACATGTTAACGATGATGTAGTAGAGGAGTATTCAACTGATGCAAGCTTATTTAAGGTGCGCCCCGAGGTGGTTGTATTTCCGAAAGATGCTGAAGACATAAAAACAGCTGTGAATTATGCAAAAGAAAATGGTGCATCCGTTACAGCGCGTGCTGCAGGAACCGATATGTCAGGTGGACCACTTAGCGAATCCATTGTACTTGGGTTTACTAAATATATGAATCATATGGAAGTAGATCCGGATAATAACTCTGCTATTACTCAACCAGGGGTTTATTATCGTGATTTTGAAGAGGAAACTTTAAAACACGAACTTATTATGCCAAGTTATCCTGCATCACGCTCAATTGCTGCAATGGGAGGTATTGTAAACAATAATTCAGGAGGAGAAAAAACACTTCGTCATGGAAAGACTGAAGATTATGTTAAAGAAGTAAAGATGGTTTTGGCAGACGGTAATGAATACGCATTCCACAAATTAAATAAGGAAGAATTAGAAGCAAAGAAGAAGCAAGAAGACTTTGAAGGCGAAGTTTATAGGAAAATGCATGAGCTTTTGGAGAACAATTACGATAAAATAAAAATTGCAAAACCTGATGTAACAAAGAATTCAGCAGGGTATAAACTATGGGATGTTTGGGATAAAGAAAAAGGAGTATTTGATATGGCCCAGATATTTGTTGGTGCACAAGGCACATTAGGTATTATGACTGAAGCAAAAATGAAATTGATAGACCCAGAAGACTTTACTAAACTAGCTGTTATATTTTTAAACGATGTGGACGAGATTCCCCAATTGGTAAATGCCATTACACCTCTTGAGCCAGAGGCGCTAGAAATGTTTGACGATGAAACGTTAAAACTTGCACTTAAATTCTTTCCTGGAATTGCTAAAAAAGTACCGGGAGAAAACCTTATCTCTCTTTTGTGGAAATTTTTGCCGGAGGGTGTAATGGTTCTAAAAAACGGCCTTCGCCTACCCAAGATAGTTGTTCTTGCTCAGTTTGCTGAAGAAAAAGAGGAAGATGCCGAATACAAACTCAATAAGTTAGCAGAAATAGAAGCACCATTTAATTCCAATATGCGCCTTGTGCACACAGAACAGGAGGCAGAAAAATATTGGGTAATTCGTCGTCAGAGCTTTGCGCTGCTGCGCAGTCACGTAAAAGATAAGAGAACCGCACCATTCATAGATGACATCGTTGTAAAACCTGAACACCTTCCTGAAGTAATGCCTAAGGTTCATAAAATACTTGAAGAATACGGAATCAAAGAAACAATTGCAGGGCATGCCGGAGATGGAAATTTCCACATTATTCCATTGATGGACCTTTCCAAAGAAGAAGAAAAAGCAAAAATACCCGAGGTGTCCGACAAGATTTATGATCTTGTATTAAAATACAAAGGATCAATTACAGCAGAACACAATGATGGTCTAATAAGAAGCCCGTATCTGAAGCAAATGTATGGAGAAGATATTTATAAATTGTTTGAAGATACAAAGAATATATTTGACCCCAATAATATATTTAATCCTGGTAAGAAGGTTAACTCCGATTTAGATTATGCAATTGAGCATATAGATCATCAGTAGAATGAAAAATGTTAATAAGGCAATAAAAATATTACTCCTATTCTTGTTCACGACTCAGATAAGTCTATACATGTATCAGCCCTTGTTAGCCGTTTTTGTTACCGATTTTATACAAGGTGCAACTATTAGTATTGTTGGTTTTTCTACAGCTTTTTATGCGATTGTAAAATCAATTATACAAGTGCCTGCTGCAAAGTTTTTAGACAAGCAAAAAGGGGAAAGAGATGATTTTTACGTGATGATAGTTGGAGCAGTTTTTGCAACAATTAGTACGTATGCGTATGCGTTAATTTCAGAAGTGTGGCACTTGTATATGGTTTCTATTGGTTATGGTATTTCAGCAGCATTTTTGTTTGCTGCTTATTACTCTATATTTTCTCATCATGTAGATGAGGGAGCTCAAGGGTTTGAGTGGAGCTTGTTTAGCGTGGGTGGGCTAACTATTTCATCTGCACTCGGTGGGGCTGTTGGTGGTGTTGTTGTTGAAAGTTTTGGATTCACAACCGCTTTTATAATCGCTGGAACCCTAAGCTTAATCGCCACCATTCTTCTATTTGCCCTGTATCCGCTACTTGATGGTTTTCGTCCAAAAGGAGAAGCTGTATATGTTTCTTCGAAAGAAAGGTTAAAGAAAAAGTAAATATTTCTTGATATTATGAAAATATATTTAGCAACAGATCACGCAGGTTACGAACTAAAAGAAAAAATAAAAGAATGGCTTACTGGGTGGAATTATGATTTTGAAGATATGGGAGCTTATAAATACAATGAAACAGATGATTATCCTGATCTTATAAGGCCTGCGGTAAAGTCTGTAGCTCATGATCCCGAAAATTCTAAAGCTATTATACTTGGGGGATCTGGCCAAGGTGAGGCAATGGTCGCAAATAGGTATCAAGGCGTGCGCGCAACAGTGTATTATGGGGGAAGCGAGGACATATTAAAGTTATCTCGTGAACATAACGACGCAAACGTGTTGTCCTTGGGAGCTCGCTTTTTAAACGAAGAAGAAACTAAAAAAGCCATAAAAATTTGGCTCGAGACAAAATTTAGCGAGCAAGACAGGCATGTAAGAAGAATAAATAAATTAAACTAATTTAATAAAATTAACCATTTTTCAATATGGCAAATAAACAACTTATAGATTATATAAAACAAGAACTTTCTAAACAAACTTCAAAGGAAAAAATTATAAAGGATCTTATGGGTTCAGGTTGGAATGATAAAGAAATAAGTGAGGCTTTTGATTCCGCTTTAGGAGGAGATAAAAAATCCTCATTACCTATTAAAAAGATCATAATTGGTATTGGTATATTTGTGGTTCTTATTGGACTTGCAGTGCTTGCGTACTATGTATTTTACGATGGTGCCTCTGATGGGAGTGTCTCTGATAGGGATGCTGAGCGCATAGAGGGTATTCGCGTGGCACAGGCAGCACTAGAGACGTATTTTGATCAGAATGGGGAATATCCAGGTGCTTCTGAGCCCATAGTGTGCGAAAATGCTGAAGAAAATGTTTTCCCTGCACTTGGTATTAATATTTCCGACCCAAACCCTGATTGGAATTTTATATATGGTGCAAGTAATTTTAGAGAAGGGGGCCTTGTTGACACGAATGCAGATGATTATATACTAGGTGTTGCTATTGAAGAAGAAGCAAATATTCCAGACGACGATACGCCATCTGATGACTGGGGATGTGAGTGTGATTTAGCAAATGCGAATCATCCAAGTGGTGCTCCTGAGGGTACTCCTATATATTGTGTAAAAAAATAATGGTGAATATCAATTAAGCTTAATGATTAACATAGAGCACATATATGCAATTTGACGAATTAGTTGAATACATAAAAAAGGAGCTTGAAGAAGGAAGAGGCGAAAATGAAATAAAGCCCGCTTTGCGTTCGCTTGGGTGGAAGGAAGAGGATATAAATGATGCTTTTAAGGCGGTGCGCATTATGAATAATGTGGGAACCGAGAGCGAATATTCAACAACCAGCTTAATGAAAGGCAAAGAACTTTTAAAGAGAAGTTTCAACATCTATAAAGATAAGTTCTGGACTTTGGTTGGAATAATTTCAATACCTGTTCTAGGTTCAATTGTCATCTTTATTCTTGGTTATCTTGTTTTCGGAGATTCCTTTTTGGGTTATGAGAACGCCGTGAATGGAGTTGAGTTTTCTTTCCGCCACGTTACATTTTTTGTAATTACTTTTTCGTTAGTAATGGTACTGTTTATTTTTCAGCAAATCGCAATGATCTTAGCAGTAAAAGAAAGAGACGAAAGAGATGTATTTAAATTATATAAAATGGCCAAGGATTATTTTGTTGGATATTTAAGTACAGGTGTTCTATTTGGTCTTATTGTAGTGGGAGGATTTTTACTTCTCATAATACCTGGTGTTATATTTGCCATATTCTACAGCATGGCTATGGTTATTGTAATCATGGAAAATCTTACCGGAATGGATGCCTTAAGAAAAAGCAAAGAATACGTTAAAAAAGATATGTGGGGCTATATAAAAAGATGGGGATTTATGGTCCTTGTATTAATGGGAACATTGATACTTATTTCCATATTTGTAGCTATTTTAACTCAAGACAATCAGGAGGCTGGACAGAATATTATAGATCTTATTTCTTGGCTTTTGGCCCCTCTTTCGGTTATTTATTTCGTAGAACTTTATAAGAATTTTAAAGCATTAAATTAATAAACTTATGAATAAAGAAATAATACCAGCAATTTTAGTTGATTCATTTGAAGAATTTCAGAAGAAGATTCGCAAGGTAGAGCAACGAGTTAACTGGGTACAGCTTGATGTATCAGATGGTGATTTTGCGCCTGCTTTTGCCTGGGGAGATCCTGTACAGATACATGACTACGATGCGGGTTGTTTTATAGAGGTACATTTAATGGTTCAAAATCCAGAAAAAATTATCGACGATTGGCTTACTGGAAGATCAGAAGAAAAAGATTCGGGAGTTCAGAGAATATATTTTCACTACGAGTCCACAGACGCACATGAAGAAATAGTTAAAAGAATAAAAGAATCAGGCAAGGAGGTTGGAATAGCTATCTTGCCAGACACACCTATTAGTGTGTTAGATGACTTGCTCGAAAAGCTAGATTCTGTACTTATTTTTTCTGGTAATCTAGGATTCTATGGGGGTAAGTTTTCAGACAATGAAAAAACAACCATTGACAAGATATCCACTTTACGGAGCAATTATCCCAATCTTATAATAGAGGTAGATGGGGGAATGAATCCGGAGACTGCTCCGAAGGTTGTAGATGTGGGAGCTAATCTAATTGTATCAGGGGGATATATTTGGAAGAGTAAAGATGCATTATCGGCAATTAAGAATTTAGAAGAGTCTATTTCGTAGATATTATAATAAAAATCACTAAATAAAGTTTTATGCCTATTCACGCGATACATGATCAAAAAGTAAAGACCCTAGAGAAAGAAGCAAACGAGATTCGTAAAAGCATTATGGAAATGCTTTTTGAGGCTGGTTCTGGACATAGTGCTGGACCCCTTGGAATGACGGATGTATTTACCGCTCTCTATTTCCATGTTTTAGACCACAAACCCGAAGATCCTTTCTGGGAAGAGAGAGATAGATTAGTGCTCTCTAATGGACATATAAATCCTGTCCAATATGCAACAATGGCACATGCCGGATATTTTCCTAAAGAAGAACTTAAAACATTAAGAAAGATGGGCACGCGTTTACAGGGGCATCCACATCGAACAGCTTTACCAGGGGTAGAAGCAACAAGCGGACCACTAGGAAGTGGCTTAGGTGTTGCTGCAGGAATGGCAATTGCGGCTCGTATGGACAAGAAAAAATGGAGGACTTACTGCATTATGGGTGATGGGGAGCAAAACGAAGGAGTGGTCTGGGAAGCTGCTATGTTTATAGGAAAAGAAAAACTCAACGAACTTACAGTTATTATTGATAGAAACAATATTCAAATAGATGGCTTTACCTCAGATGTTATGCCACTTGAGCCACTTCGTGAAAAATATGAAGCATTCGGTTGGCATGTTGTAGATATTGATGGTCACAATATCACCGAAATAGTAGACGCTTGCCGTAAAGCTGATTCAATACAAGAGAAGCCAACTATGATAATAGCTAACACTATCCCAGGTTATGGTGTTGAATTTATGGAAGATAAATTTGAATGGCATGGTAAGCCACCAGGAAGCAAAGAGGAACTAAGTAAAGCACTTCACGACTTAAGAACATTAGGAGGAAGAATTAACAGTGAACATGAATAACATGAAAATAAATAAATCTTTAAATTTGATTTCAGATCTGCTTAATGCAGATAAAATAGAAAAAGCAAAAACTCGCGATGGATATGGAAAAGGTCTAGTGGAAGCCGGAGAAAAAAATGAAGATGTGGTTGTTTTGTGCGCTGATCTTACTGAGAGTACTCGTTCACATTGGTTCCGAGAAAAATTTCCTGAGCGTTTTATTGAAGTAGGTATTGCAGAGCAAAATATGGCTGCTACAGCAAGCGGATTAGCTTCTGCGGGCAAGGTAGCTTTTATATCATCTTATGCCGCTTTTTCTCCTGGTAGAAATAATGAACAAATACGTACAACAATTAGCTATAATAACTGGGGGTCAGAAAAAGGTAGAGAAATTAATGTTAAAGTAGCTGGAGCCCACGCAGGAGTTTCTGTAGGGCGAGATGGTGCGACACACCAAGCGCTTGAGGATGTAGCTCTTATGCGTGTACAACCGGGCATGACAGTTGTTGTACCTGCTGATGTGCATGAGGCTCAGAAAGCAACAGTAGCTCTAGCAGAGCGCCCAGGGCCTGCGTATATTAGATTTGGTCGTGCCGCATATCCAATATTCACCACAGAAAAAACTCCTTTCGAGATTGGTAAAGCTTATGTGATTACAAAAGGCAAGGATGTAACTATTGCGGCAAACGGACCCTTGGTTTACAAGGCGCTTCAAGCGGCAAGTGAACTAGAAGAAGAGGGGATAGACTGTGAGGTTATAAATAATCACACAGTTAAGCCGTTAGATGGCGAAACCATATTAAAGTCTGTTAAAAAGACAGGGGCGATAGTAACGGCAGAGGAACACAATATATTAGGAGGAATGGGTTCGGCTGTTGCTGAATATCTAAGTCAAAATCATCCCACCCCACAGGAATTTATTGGAACAAGAGATAGATTTGGAGAGTCTGGAGATCCAGAGGAATTATTTGAAAAATTCGAAATGGGAGTAAGCCATATTAAGGAAGCGGTGAAAAGGGTTTTGGATAGAAAAAAGTAAAAGATGGTTATCTTCTATAAGTCCTAGGACAAAAAAACCGCTAAGCGGTTTTTTTGTCCTTATCCCTTGACAAATATTTATAATATGATATAATACAGGAGTATTTGAGAATTGATAAGGAGGTAGCAGGCAGTTATATTGACTTCAAGCTCTCTCGTTATCAGTTCTTACAAATTCGTGCCACGCTTTTAGTTGATAGTATCACTATCGTTTAAAAGCGCGGTGCGAGCCTAAGCTAGCGCGATTAGCAAAGGGGGCTCCCTCCCCCCGACCCAAAAAAAGCCAGAGGGCCGCTAGCAGGGAAGCCACCCTGAGACAAAAAGTCTGCGGGGATGGCAACCCCAAAGACTTAGTTCGTCCGGAGGCGTTTTCGACGTTGCTCCGTCCCGCACGCAGGGACAAAAGACGTATCTTTGGGCTCGTACCGCCATTACTTCCGGGATGCGGTTCCCGGATAAATCAAAGGAAAAAATAAACATAAAAATAGTACCAAGGGCTAAAGCCGGGGAGTCCTCCTAAAGGAGAAGCGAACCGTATCGCAATCTAACCTCGGCACCCCATCCCAGATCTTATGCGAAACATGAGGTTTGAGATGGGGTCCCTGCTTTTTCTGTGCGCACATGCCTTCACGGTCAATGTCTCGAGGCATATCGCATCCCTAGTCGCGGGATGGGCGCTTTACGCAGGAGCGATCAGACTCCTAATACCTCAGCTCCTGGACTGTGTCCTCTAGGCGTCAGAGTAACGCACCAACGCTCTGGGCCGGTACGATAACCCGGCGCAACCTCCCTGTTTCTATGCTTTGTATAGAGATAGAGAGGTTTCAAAAACATCGCAAAAGCGGTGTTTTTGGTTTTGTAAACTTGAAAAGTGGAGAATATGTGATATTTTTAATTTAGTTCATTGAAAGGAGGTAGAAGTGCATAATGGCTCAGAAAGCTATGACTTGATAGATTCTAATGATGAAAGATGTCGATTTATAAAAGTATTTGTACCATCACGTCAACACGAAGAAGCATTTCGATTAATTACGATTGGTAGCTTAATCAGGATAATTGATAGATGTTTTAAAGATAATGGTTTTGAGCTCGATGAGTCAAAAAAACTTCACATATTTATGTCTTCGCAAAAAATAAAGATGAAAGATATTGAAAAAGATTGGGAAGATGAAGAAACTAATATTCTTGGGGCAACCTATGTAGATGTGTTGGAAGACTCTATGCTCGCAAGAGTGTTTCTCTATTTTAATCAAAATAATAACAGATTACGTATGATTAAAACACTCCTGCATGAGCTAGACCATGTTTTGTGGCGATTTGAAGGTGAAGAATTTTGCTTAGAAAAGCCATACAGATCTCGCTCGCACGAGATAAGAGCTCACCATATGAGTGACGCATGGTTAAATATATTAAAAAAAGAGGATAAAGAGCTTCACGAGGAGATAAATAGATTGCGTGCGGTATTGTTTAATTTATCACACCATGAAATAGTATCAGGCGTTAATTTGGGTTTGCGTAAGTACCTTACAAGAAGAGAGATAGAAAAAATACGCAACAAGATTACTCTCTTAAGAAGAGAATGCTTATTGTCTTGTCGATCCTGCCTATTTTAAGCTTAAAACAGGAGCTAGTTCTCCTGTTTTTTAATATAAAAATGGACCCAACTTGGGTCCATTAAAGTACTATTTTTTTAACTTGTTTCTGTATTACTAGAACTAGGAACTTTTTTTTCTGCTTTTTGCGCTACGCGCTTTAGTAGTATCGGTGCCGCAAAGGTGGTTACTATAACCATTGTGATTATGATTGCGACATCCTGTGCGCTAAAGACTCCGAGCCCTGCTCCAATCGATGCAAATACAAGGCCAACTTCTCCTCGCGGAACCATACTCCAGCCAATAATTTTACTATCGAGACCTGGAGCGGCAAATCCTGCAACATACTTTGTAAGAATTGCAACAAGGCTTACTGCACCACCAATAGCTAGAACAGTCGGTGTTAGCACTGTGATATCAACGAGCATACCAACTCTTACAAAGAAGAGAGGCACAAAGAATACCATCAGCTTATCTACAACCCATTCGACGCTAACTAGCGAGCTGTTTTTGAATCTTTCCAGGTGAACCTCTTCAAGAATAAGACCTGCGGCGAATGCGCCAATGATTGGCTCAAGCCCAAGTGCAAATGCTACACCAGCCAAGAATAATGCAAGCAGTACTACAAGGGAGATTTCTCCCGCAATATCATCTACAAACTTAGCAACAACCTTACTTACCCAGTCGGCGAACTTACCGCCAAATGCTAGGGCAAGCCCAACAAAGGCTCCGGCCTTTGCAAGCAAGAGAAGAAGGCTGGTCGTATCAATACTGCCACTTGTGGCCATTCCTGCAACTAGCGCAAGCAGTACAAGCCCAAGGATATCATCTATTACAGCTGCTCCCTGAACAGTCTTACCTTCTTTACTGCTAGCTAATCCAAGCTCCTTTAGTACGCTTACTGATAGCGCAACACTTGTTGCTGTCATTGCAGCACCAAAGAAGAGGATAACAGTCCAGTCTCCACCACCTATATTAAAAGGGAGAGCCAGTGCTAGAAGGCCAAGAATAGGTAAAATAACTCCTACGAGAGCAACCGCGGTTGCCTTGCCTCCAACTTTGAGCATTTCCCCCACTGTTGAATGCATCCCAATGTGTAAAAGAAGTATAACTACACCAAATTCAGCAAATCCTTCGATATATGGGTTCTCCATAATGTCCGAATAAAGGTGTATTGCGTAGTTTCTTTCCAGAAAGATCAGCACTGTGGCAAGAAGAATACCGCTTCCAAGTTGAGCGAGAACAGGAGATTGATTTATCTTCTTTGCTCCAGCAACCAA
>JAWWAH010000018.1:0-19756 GCA_033721415.1 Candidatus Spechtbacterales bacterium
GATGGATTGGTCACAAAATACCACAAAAAATTCCATTTGTAAACAACAATAGACCTATGTGGAGTGTAAATCTTATTTAGCTTATAGCCCACAAAAAACTCGATACAA
This sequence comes from Candidatus Spechtbacterales bacterium, assembly GCA_033721415.1. Classification (GTDB taxonomy): domain Bacteria; phylum Patescibacteriota; class Minisyncoccia; order Spechtbacterales; family 2-12-FULL-38-22; genus JAWWAH01. The sequence continues at coordinate 109 of JAWWAH010000018.1, forward strand.
AAACACCGTCAGTAAACGGTGTTTTTGTATCGAGTTTCTTGTGGAATTACTACTCCTTTTTATCTTTATCGGAAGATTCTTCCTTGTTCTCCCCTTCTTCTTTATCACCCTCTTCTGCATCTGCTTCTTTGTGATCTACGTTTTCTACTTCTTCTGATGGATCTTGCTTGTTCATCTCTTCTTGCTGAGCTTTGTAAACTTCTTCGCCTAGTTTTTGAGATGCTTGGCTCAAGTCTTCTACTGCTTGTTTGATGGCTTCAACTTCTTCGCCTTCACGTGCTTTATTTAGAGCTTCTAGCTTTTCTTTAATGTCTTCTTTTACGCTATCTTCTACTTTATCGCCGTGATCTTTAAGAGCCTTTTCTGTTGAATAAACTAAAGTTTCTGCTTGATTCTTAAGATCTACAAGCTCGCGCTGCTTTTTATCTTCTTCTTCGTGTGCTTCAGCTTCTTTTTTCATCTTTTCTATTTCTTCTTCGCTTAAGCCACTTGAAGCTTCTATTCTTACGGATTGTTCTTTACCTGTTGCTTTGTCTTTAGCAGAAACATTTAATATACCGTTTGCATCTATATCAAAGGAAACTTCAATTTGTGGAACTCCACGTGGTGCCGGAGGGATACCATCTAGCATGAATCTTCCGAGGGTTTTGTTGTCTTTTGCCATTGATCTTTCACCCTGAAGGACGTGAACCTCAACGGATGGCTGATTATCTGCGGCGGTAGAAAATGTTTGAGTTTTACTTGTTGGAATAGTTGTATTTTTTTCTATCATTGGCGTCATCACACTACCCATTGTTTCTATTCCTAGAGTTAGCGGAGTAACATCTAGAAGAAGGATATCTTTTACATCTCCTCCTAGGATACCTCCCTGGATAGCCGCACCCATTGCAACAACCTCATCTGGGTTGATGTCTCTGTGTGGATCTTTGCCAAAGATTTCTTTTACACTATCTTGGATAGCTGGCATTCTTGTCTGACCTCCCACTAAGATTATTTCGTCTATGTCGCTTTCGGAAAAACCAGCTTCTTTAACAACTTGCTTTGTTTTATCGCCAGCGCGCTTGATATAATCTGCTACTAGCTCTTCAAGTTTTGCTCGGCTTAGTTTTAGGTTTAAGTGCTTTGGTCCTGATGCATCGCTTGTTATAAACGGAATGTTTATTTCAGATTCTGTGGTACTGGAAAGCTCGTGCTTTGCGCTTTCTGCTGCATCCTTTAGTCGTTGTTTTGCCAAAGGATCTTTAGAAAGATCTACTCCTTCAGCTTTTTTAAATTCTTCTACTATCCAATTCATGATTTCGCGATCAAAATCTTCTCCTCCTAAGTGTGTGTCTCCTCCTGTTGCTTTAACTTCTATTGTATCCTCTGAAACTTCTAGCACGGAAACATCGAATGTTCCACCTCCGAAGTCGTAAACAACTATTTTTTCATCTTTCTTTTTGTTGAATCCGTAGGCTAATGCAGCTGCGGTTGGTTCGTTAATGATTCTTTTTACTTCTAAGCCTGCGATTGTTCCGGCATCCTTAGTTGCCTTTCTTTGTGCGTCGTTAAAGTACGCAGGAACAGTGATAACAGCTTCTGTTATCTTTTCTCCAAGACGCTCTTCTGCATCTTGCTTTAGTTTTTGTAATACCATTGCTGAAATTTCAGCAGGTCGATTCCACTTGTCTCCAAGTTTGATTTCTACTTCGCCTTTATCCCCTTTCTTAGTTTCGAAAGGAACTGAACCCACAACTTCCTGAGCTTCTGCATCGTCGAAGTGACGCCCAATAAGACGCTTAGCTGAGTGAATTGTATTTTTTGGGTTTGTAACTGCTTGGCGCTTAGCTAAAAGGCCTACAATGCGCTCTCCATTTTTAGCTAGAGCAACAATTGAAGGGGTTGTTCTGTTCCCTTCTTTATTTTCTATGATTTTCGGCTCTCCTGCTTCTACAACAGCCATTGCCGAATTTGTTGTACCTAGGTCGATTCCTATTATTCTTCCCATGTTTTTGATTTAAGATTTAATTTTATAATTAAAATTTATTTTATTTTTTAACCTTTACTTTAACCGGCCTTATTAATTTGCCATTCATTTTGTATCCTTTTTGTACTACTTCTTCTATTACTTCTCCTTCACCCTCTACCGCTTCATGCAGTTCCGGATCAAAATCATCTCCCGAACTTGCTTTAACCTCTTCTACATCCATGTTTTTCATCGTCTGGCGAGCTTGTTCTGCAATATGCCCAACACCCTTATACCAATCTGATTCTTCTATTGCTTTGGGGACATGTTTTACCATTAACTCTAAATTATCTACTATGTTTAAAAATTGTGTTACTGATTCTTCTTTGACTACTACGCGCGATTCATCTATGTATTTTTGAATATCCTTTTTATAATTTGCAAATGCTGCACGTTCTCTCTGCCATCCGTCTAGGTATTCCTGTTTTTCTTCTTTTAACTTTTTGAGCTTTTTCTTTAGTTTTTTAACTTTATTTTCTACTTCTTCAGAAAGCTCTTCTATATATTCGTTTTTTTCTTCGTTATCTTTTGCCATAATATTTTGCTTACTAATACTTATGCAAATGTATTAGTATAATTTAAAGTTCATCAAATAATTTCTTAATTTCATTTAATAAGTGTAAATTTTCTGTGTAGTGCATTCTCATAGGGCCTAAAATGCCAAACACTGCTTTATCTCTTGTGGGGAGTTCTGAGGTAAAGGCCATTAGGCTAAAATCTGATGTTTCTTCCTCTGTTTCTTCACCAATAAATACCTTAATATCGTCTTCTATAGAACGATATAGGCGCTCTAGTCTATTTTCTAAAGAATCTGCATACTCAACAAGATGGCGGATATTTTCTGCGGTTAAAAATTCGGGCTCATCCAATAGATGCAATAATCCTTCCCTATAAAAACGATTTATATTTACAAAACCTGCAAATGCTAAGGAATTTGTCATCTCTGCAAGATACTGAGAAAGAACTCTCCCTGCATCTTCAGGTGATTTGCGCATGGCTTTTTTTATATCTCTCTGAATAGCACGCATTTCATTTTCTTTTCTTTTTTGAGTATCCAACGGTTTTCTTGAGCCTAGAGCTACTTTATCTACATAAAAACGATATGCTTTTTGAGTCGGAACTCTTCCGGCTGAGGTGTGGGGTTGATAAAGAAATCCTCCCTCGTCTAAATCGGACATAATGTTACGCAAAGTGGCTGAGCTTAGACCGTATTTATGTTTTTTTAGCATATAACCAGAACTAACCGGCTCTGCGGTCCTTATGTACTCCTCCACTATGTCGAGCAATATTCGCTCGTTTCTTTCTTCCTTATTTCCCATAACATTATTTGCACTTTATTCATTTTATTAAAATAGCACTCTTGTGTCAAGAGTGCTAAAAAAGTTTCTGTGTACTTATTCTCTATTTAATTCGTCAATAAAGCCATCTATATTATCCCAGGCTTCTTGCAAGGCAGCATCGAGATCGTACGAAATTCCGATCTCTCCGTGTAATACATGGCTTTGGGCATCAACAAGAACTACTTGCCACCCTGCCTTTCCAGACTCTATGTTGCCACTTCTTACAGATATAGCAAATGTATATCCCCTAACTTCAGCCTTCCAGAAAAGATCGTCCAGAAGCTCGTCCAGCGTTCTTCTTGGCCTAAAATGCCACTCGCCTGGATTCACATAGTTAGCTAATATCTTAGTCATAAGTTGACCTGTTTTATGATCAGTTTGTTTAACTATGTTATCCCTATTCTGCCATGAGGCTATCTCTCTATTGCGGAAAGGGATTCCCCAGTCAAGTACAGGTCGCCCATCATAGTACATGAAATGAGTTTCTTTTGAGACACCTAGTCTTTCGCAAACCTCTTCCAATATATCTCCTAAGGGAAGTTTTTCTTTCCATTCCTTGTATCCACTTGGATCTTCGGGGTCGTAATTTAATTCCAAGAACCACGGTGGTGGATTGTGGGCGTCTAGCATAATTGCTACAGATTCACTCGTTTCGTCATTTACAAACTTGCAAAGATATTTCGCTTGAAGAATACCTGAACTTTCACATGTAGGACATTTTACAGCATACACGCCTTGACCTAAACATTTCTCGCAATCAGATCTTGCCTCTCCATTAGGTGATAATATTAAACAAGGACATTCAGAATTGTAAAAAATCCTAACACCCTTACAGGCATGGCACAGCACAACCGGCGTGGTGTCCTCTAAACCCATCTCATAATCACTAGGGACAAGGTAATCATCAAAACATAACTCATCGGATAATCCATTAATTCTCTGCTTTTCGTATCTATTCTTTATTTCTTTCATAGCTTCTATAAACTCTTCTTTTCCTGGTATATAGTGGCTTGCTTGAACTTGCTCCGCTAATATATTTAAATTCGGTGCATCGTCAACAAATTCTCTAACATATGTGGGCAAATCAAAAATACTTAACTCTCCGTCTAAAGAAAAATTATCTGGGTTAGGACTTCCTATGCGATTTCTCCTAAACAAAGAGTACCCATCTGCTTCTTTAATTAAAATAAATTCATCCAAGGTTTTACGTATAGATAATATAGAATCTTTAGTTGTACTTTGAGACACTAGTGTCTCCTTTCTTTTAAAGAGCTATTTAGCAAACATACTATCATAGTTTTTAAAAATAAAAAATCCCGCATTGCGGGATTTAGAGGTCCTAATCAGGATTGTCACCTTCTTCGATCTAACCCTTACTTTTCTCTAGTTATCACTAATTCTTACTATTGCGAAACCAAATACTAACCGAGAGAAGGGTCATGATTACGCCCCACAGAAAGTAGGACAGCGCTACAGCATCTGACCCAGCTGCATCCAAAAGAAGAAACTGAACACCAGCAACGAAAGACAAGAGCCCGAGAATTGCAGCGAAAAGAACGGCGAATTTTTCTTTCATACTTGATCTCCTTTGATCAGGTTGTGCCACGCGAAGGTGGTAAAGAACTTACTTGCTAATATACATAAAAAATACAAAAAATGCAACCTTAGCAGGAATTTATAAAAAACATCTTCGCAAATATGCTATACTTAAATAAGTTAAGTAATGTTCCCGGCTAGCGCCGGATGCCCTGTTTGCAGCCAATCGCTGCGCTCTTGGGCAAATAAGTAACGTAATCCCCTCAGGGGATGCTCAATTTTGCAGCCAATCGCTGCGCTCTTGGGCAAAATTGGCACATGATTACACGAGTAAAACACAAAGACATAACTTGGATAGATATAAAAAACCCTCGAGATAAAGCTGTTAAATACCTTGAGAAAAAGTTTGATTTTATCCACGAGCCTGTTTTGAATGAACTTATACCACCAGGGCACAGGGCAAAAGTAGAAAGACATGAAGAATATCTCTTTATGGTTTTGTATTATCCTATTTTTGATCCTCGACACAAAACAACACAATCACGAGAACTGGATGTGATTATTACAAAAGACCATATAATAACTGTTCATTATAAAACAATTCTACCTCTAAACAAACTCAGAGAAGAATTGGGCGCTAATGAAGAAAAACGTGGAGAATACATGGAAGATGGCCCAGGGATGCTTTTGTACCATCTTGTAGTGGGCCTACTCGATAGCGCGCTAAACAAGCTTGTCTTAATTGAAGAAAATATCGATGAAATAGAAGAAGCAATATTTGAGGAAGGAAAAGAAAAAGAAATGGTGCGTGAAATATCTCTAATTAAAAGAGATGTTTTAAACTTTAGAAGGATTCTAGCACCACAAATACCTATAATGGAGTCTTTACACAGAGAGGGAACATCTTTCTTTGGAGATTTTATGAGCCCTTATCTTGACGACCTTCTTGGTTACTATGGGCGAGTATGGAACGCTGTAGAAGATCAACGCGAAACCGTACAAGCTCTTGCAGAAACAAACGATTCAATGCTATCAATGAAAATTAATGAGATTATTAAGGTTCTTACCATATTTTCTGTTATAGTATTCCCTCTAACCTTAATAAGTAGTATTTGGGGCATGAACACAGAGTATACTCCATTTGTTGATGAATTTGGATCGCCTTTTGATTTTTGGCTTATTATAGGTCTAATGGTAATACTGAGCGCATTTATGCTTATATTTTTCAAAATTAAAAAATGGTTTTAAGTAGTCTATGAAAATATATAATACTCTTACAAAAGATAAGGATGAATTAAAGGCACGCGATGGCAAATTGCGTATTTTTGTGTGTGGTCCGACTGTATATGATTACTCGCACATAGGACATGCAAGAACATATATTGCCTTTGATATGTTTGTAAAGTACATGCGTCTAAAGCATGGAATGAATGTTTTCTACCTTCAGAATATAACAGACATAGATGACAAGATAATAAATCGATCTTGGGAAGAAAAAAGAACCGCAGAAGAAGTAGCAAAAGAATATACTAAAAAATATTTTGAAGACATGGATTCACTTGGAGTTGATAGTGTTGATAAGTACGCTCCAGCTAGCAAATATATAAAAGAAATAATCGATCAAGTACAGCATCTTATAGACAATGATTACGCATACCCAACCGATAACGGTGTATATTTCCGTGTTAAAAAATTTGAAGGATACGGCAAACTATCTGGCCAAAAATTGGATGAAATGCATGAAGCCGTAAACATAGACGAAGACACAACAAAAGAAGATCCAAAAGATTTTGCCCTATGGAAAAAAGCAAAAGAGAATGAGCCTCAATGGGATAGTCCGTGGGGCCCTGGAAGGCCTGGATGGCACATAGAAGATACAGCAATAGCAGAAAAGGAACTTGGCGCTCAATACGAACTACACGGTGGAGCACGGGATCTTATATTCCCCCATCACGAAGCTGAAATAGCTCAAATGGAGGCTGCTTATAATGTAGAGCCTATGGTTGAATATTGGATGCATACTGGATTCCTTCAGGTTGGTGGAGAAAAAATGTCTAAATCGCTAAAAAATTTTACAACAATACGAGATGCGTTAAAAGTTGTTTCTCCACAAGCACTTAGAATCTTTTTTACAACAAAACATTATCGATCCCCTATTGATTACACCGAAGAGGGCTTAGAAGAATCTAAGAAGAATGAAAAGCGCTTAATAGAGTTTTGGATTAATCTTCAAGAAAAAGACGTAGACGACGATATTAAAAGTAGCAAAGAGATAAAAACACACTTAGATGATTTCTGGAATTTCTTAGAAGACGACTTCAACACCCCACGCGCTTTTGCAGAATTATTCCAGTTGATATCTTACGTAAACAAGCAAGATAAATTATCCCCGGATGATAAGAACGCAGTACTGAGCTTCCTTGAAAAACTTAATAATATATTTTCAGTAATAAACAAGAGGAATCTTAAATTTGAGATACCTAAAGAGATAAAAGATCTTGCGGAAAAAAGAGAGAAAGCGAGAAAAAATAAACAATGGGAAGATGCCGATAAGTTCAGAGAGGAAATAGAGAAAAAAGGATACACCATCCGAGATACGGACAATGGATCAGAAATAAGGAAAAAATAAAAAAAGGAGCCTAAAGGCTCCTTTTTTAAATCAATGAACTTTGAGTTTACCCCACACAAGATCATGGTCAGACTCAGGAATAGAAATAGCACCAAATTCAGAAAAAGGCATATCGCTTGCAATAACATCCAAGCGCTGAGCCAAATCTAATCCAAGTATGCGTGGTATTTTGTAATACCACCGATCACTAGCACTAAACCTAGAAAAAAAGTGAGTTGGGCGATAAAAATCAGGATCCCTTACCCCTAAATACATAAGTGCTTGCGCTAATCGCATTCTTTGAGTACGTGGTCTAAGATGAAATATATTCGTATCTCCCGCAAAGACAATATTAGACCTTATCCCATACGCGGCCAAAAAAGACTTTATCCTGCGCAACTGCTTAAAGCAAAACAGATTTGAACCAAGAGGACTCAGATGAAAGTTAACAACAGTGAAAATTCTTCCAGAAGCATCTTCCAACATTACACATGTAGTAAATCTTTCTATTGGAGGATCGGATACAGCTAGCCACCTTAAGACTATTGGGACATCTCGCATATCAGGTTTCCCAATGGGAATACTAAAAGATTGAATAGGCTGAAATTTATGAGAATCATAAATAATAGCTGGACTCAAAAAAGCATTGCGATAATAGAATCTATACCCAGGACCTAAAAATTCAGCTACAAACTCTGTGTGCTTTGGGTCTTCCTTTTGTAAAACAGACTCCTGCAAGCAAAGAATATCTAGCCCATGTTCCTGTTGAATTTCTCCATAATATCTAAGTAAAATATCTCGATTAGACATAAACATCGTGTTATGTGATGCAACCACAACCTTTCTCATTTAGGCCTTCCTTTTGTCTAAAGAACTTATCCACTCTTTTACCACAATTATTCCAAATAGGAAAGTTTTGAACTATCGTTTTGTATGTTATATTATTAGTAACTTAAATTCTTTTTTATGGCTGGGAATCAAAAAATAAAAAATATAGACCGTCTTCCTCCTCAAGATATAGAAGCGGAACAATCTGTTCTTGGGTCTATTTTAATGGACAAGGAAGCGTTTTTTAGAGTCATAGATGTACTGCATCCCAATGATTTTTACGTAGATGCTCACAGGAGAGTTTTCGAAACCATGACAGAGTTATCTGAGAAAGGACAGCCGTTAGATATTTTAAGCGTATCAAGCAAACTCAAAGAAAAAAGCCACCTAGAAAATATTGGTGGCAAAAGCACGTTAACTCAAATGGTGAACTCTGTACCTTCTTCAGCGCATGTCACACATTACGCAAATATTGTTCATAAAAAATCTGTGCTTAGAAAACTTATTGAATCTTCACATGCAATTGGACAACTAGGATACAAAGAAGAAGAAGATGTAGAGGTTCTTTTGGATGAGGCAGAACGCCATATATTTAATATATCTGAAAGAATGAGTTCTCAAAGTTTTGCATCCCTTAAGGGCGATCTTGGCCAAGCATTTGAAAGAATAGATAAGCTTCACAAAAATACTGGTGAAATACGTGGAGTATCTACAGGCTTTACAGATTTAGACAATTATCTTTCGGGGATGCAAAAATCTGATCTTGTTATATTAGCAGCTAGGCCATCCTTAGGAAAATCATCTCTTGCCTTAGATATAGCAAGAAATGCAGCTGCAAACAATAAAGTTCCTGTTGGAATTTTCAGCTTAGAAATGTCCAGAGACCAGGTAGTAGACCGTATGCTTGCAGCTGAAGCAGGAGTTGACTTATGGAGGTTAAGAACTGGTAAACTATCTTCTAGTGGAGAATACAACGATTTCGTCAAAATACAAGATGCACTAGGAAGTTTATCCGAAGCTCCAGTATACATAGACGATGGATTAACATCTTCGGTGTTACAGATGCGAGCAATGGCTCGTCGTCTCCAGGCAGAGAGGGGCCTTGGTTTACTGATAGTCGACTATCTGCAACTTATACAACCAAAAACTTCCAGCGACAGCATGGTGCAGCAAATAACAGAGATTTCTCGATCACTAAAAGCACTAGCACGCGAATTAAACATACCTGTATTAGCACTTTCCCAGCTTTCTCGTGCTGTAGAGCAAAGACCGGACAAAACACCTAAATTATCGGACCTGCGAGATTCAGGATCTATAGAGCAGGATGCTGACGTTGTTCTTTTTATTGCTAGAGATCCACGAGATCCCGACGACCATACAGCAGAAATTCACATAGCTAAGCATAGAAATGGTCCTATAGGAAAAATTCAATTATTTTTCGATAGAAAATCAGCAACATTCAAAAGTCTAGATAAGCATCACACAGGACCCAACAATGGCGAGGTTTATGAATATCCTGGCAATGACGTAGGAGAAGATCCGCGGGAAGATTCTCCAGAAGGAGACGATATAACGCTAGATGATATACCTAGCTAATAAAAAGTCATGTAGCTCAGAATAAATAATAACCAATGTTACCCAAGAATTTAGAGCAACTACAAAAGCAGTTTCAAAGATTTCCAGGAATCGGGCCAAGACAGGCTCGTCGTTTTGTATTCCACCTACTAAAGGAGGACCCCGAAAACGTTAGACGCTTAGCTGAATACTTGAAAGATATGCAAACAGAAGTTGTTCTTTGTAATGATTGCTATCTACCAACAGAAAATGTTAAGAGTTCAAAATGCTCAGTATGTACAGATGAAAAAAGAGACCATCTTTCTCTTTGTATTGTGGAAAAAGAAAGCGATGCGTTAAATCTAGAAAAAACAAAGATACATAATGGAAAATACTTAATAATAGGAGAAAATATTTCACCATTGAAAAAATCGGTTATCCCAAAGAAGAGATTGTCTTCTTTGGTTAAAAGAGTGGAAAACAGCAAAGATAAATACGAAATCATACTCGCCCTAAACAATACTCGCGAAGGTAATTTCACAACACTTTATATACAAGAATTATTTAAGAAAAAAGATTTACCCAATGTAAAACTAACGCGTCTTGGGCGGGGGCTTTCTACTGGGAGTGAATTAGAGTACGCAGACGAAGAAACAATTAGGAATGCTTTGGAAAATAGAAGTTAGAACACAGCCACAAGCAAATAAAAAGAAGCGAGGAATTCCTCGCTTCTTTTTATTTGCTTTTAAGAAACTTATTTCTTCTTTGTTGTTTTCTTTGCTGTAGATTTCTTTGTTGCGGTCTTTTTCTTAGTTGCAGTTTTCTTTTTACTAGAACTGCCTTTTGAAACATCTGTGATTTCTACTGTTGTGTATTGTTGTCGATGACCTTTCTTTACGCTGTATCTTTTTCGTTTCTTGTATTTGTAAACAATCTTCTTTTCGCCTTTCCCGTGTTCTATAATTTTACCTTCTACCTTAGCCGAAGAAACAGTAGGTGTACCTACCTCTACATCAGAACCATCAACATAAAGGAAAACATCCTTAAATGCTACCTTACTACCCTCTTTTTTAGAGAGTTTTTCTATATTTAGTTTATCGCCTTTCTTCACCCTGTACTGCTTTCCGCCTGTTTTAATAACTGCAAAAGTTTTATTTGGCATATCTATCTTTTTATAAAAACTCGATAACTTCGGTGTTGCTCGAATTTAAATATAATCATTTAATTTCACTATGTCGAAAAAATTGCTACGAACAATTAAATACTCAACATACGATACATAGTATACATGATAATTTTTAAAAATGCAACCAACCAGTATAACAAAAGTCCCGCTAAAGCGGGACTAAAATAAAGAACTGTGCTTTCTCAAATATTAAGCCCTGCTCTGCGAAGCTTGCCTCTAACGTTCTTTACAGAACGCACATCAGAGGGGGTCGTCGGAGAAAATACAGGTGAAACGCTTCTATCTGGAGATAAAAATCTCAGATGCCCACTACCCGTTCTCTCAACGCGCCAATTCTGATCCAGAGCTTCAGATACCATTTCCTTTAACGCATCTGGAGCACCAGAACGCCGTAATACTGAATGTGCCATATTGGACCTCCTAAGTCCGAATTTTGTGTGCACCTATTAGGTTCTGAAACAAGTATACTAAATAGTAGATTAAGAAAAAATGAAGATTTTATTTATTTTTCTTAATAAAACAAAACCCCTTATTTAAGGGGTTTTATAAATGTACTAATTAAAATCTGATCCTCCTGGATCATTGATAAAAGAACTCAAAAGCAAGGCCCCACAACCAGGACATTCTTTGGGTATTGATGCGGCACTATTCAAATCAGATGTCCATAATATATAGCTACAAGCACTACAACTTGAGAAACCATAACATTCTTCAAAGGTATGTACTATTCTTGCCTCTTGTCGGATTTCATCTTTATTTAAAGGTTTCACTTTAACCTCCCTGGTAGATGTTACATATATACTACCATAAAATAGCGCCCGTACGGGCGCTATTAATTTTAAAGTAATTTTTTGCTTTCCATTTATTTTATTTCTATGGTTTCACCCCAACCATCATATGCTCGTACACATGTAAGCATTATTATCTGGAAGTCTTCGTTTAAGCGCTCTAATATATTATGCATGTTTGAGCGCCTTTCTTCATCAAAGTTACCGAATGGATCATCTAGAATTATCAGAGGTCGAGTACTGGATAGGCCCTCATTCTTCTCCTCACTTTCAGCGCCACTATTATACAAAAGTTGTGCCAAAGCAAAACGCGCAACAACATAAAGCTGGTCTATAGTGCCCGTAGAAAGTTCTTCAGATGATACATAGTCTTTCTTTTCGGGACTGTGTGCTTCTATATCAAAATCATCAGTAAGGCGTAGTGATGTATATCTGCCGCTAGTTATTTCGCCTATATATTCGCTCATTGTAGCCTCCAAGGCTTCTCTTGTTTTAGCTAATGATCGCATCCTTGCTTCTTCTAGAACCTCATGGACAATCCTATATATTTTTGCACGCCTCTTTTGTGTTTTAAGATTTTCTTGCAAGACGCTTATCTTTTCTTCAGCTGCCGATATATCCTCCTGTGAAACATTAGCCATATTAACCTTGGCGTTTGTCTCGTTATATTTTTTACTGGTAGATTCTAGCTCTTTTTTGAGCTTATCCAAGCGATGCTCAATCTCTCGCTGACGCTTAGGTTCGGGAGGGGTAGATTTATACTCTTCCTTTATTTTTGATTCTTGCACCCCAAGCTGTTTGTGTAATTCTTTATTTTGCTTCTTGAGTTGCTCTATGCTTCTACCTCGAAGCAATGTTTTTTGCTCTCTTTCAATGCCCTCTGCCCTATTTTTAGCTTCGTGGATATCTTTATTTAAGCTTTTTAACTCTGATACATCATCGACACCAAAACTAGATAGATGTTTATTTAAATCTTTTCTTTCTTTCTCTAAATCTTTCTCTCTTTTTTCTCTTTCGTTTTCCAATGACTTAATACCCGTAGACTCCTGATATTTTCCTGAGAAAAACATCCAAGCGGCAAAAGCAAGCAAAAACACCCAAGCAAAGAAGAAAATCTCATAAACAAATCCCGCTAAACCCAATATGCCCAAGAAAACAGATCCTCGTATGAATATCTTTTTTGTAGGACGGTAAACTTTTTTATGCTTTTCCTTAAGGTCGCCTAATATTCTATCTAGTTCTTCTATCTTATCTGCATTGAAGCGAATATTAAGTTTTCTCTCCTCAATTGCATCTAAGTCTTTTTCAGAAGGAAGCTTAGTTTTTTTTATTTTTTTATTTAAATCTATTTTTTCACTTTCCAGATCTTCATATTTTTCAATATCTCCCATTACAGCATCTAATTGCTTTGATATTTTTTCTATTTCATTTTTGGCTGAAAAGTATTCCTCGTTTGCTTTGTATTCTCGTTCAAGCACATCTTTCTCTTCCTCTAACTTATCAAGCTTATCCTTAAACTCACGCAATTTTTCTTGTGCTTCTTGTTTGGTTTTTAGGGTGTCGCGCATACTTGCAACATTATTCTCGATATCCTTTATTCGCTCTTGAAGCATTTTTATCTTGCCTGGGTTTTTAACAGGACGTGAAGGATCAAGCCCCTTTTCCATTTGGTCAGCTGCAGTTTTTAGTTTCTTTAGTAGCGCTGATACAGAAACTGATGCAGCCCCCGACACCATATCTTGCAAACTCTCCATAATCTTTCTTTTATCTGCATCTAATAACACTAATACATCTTTTTTTATAACAGATATATTAGCGAATAAGTCTTTGTTATCATAGCCACCATATTCTTTTAGAAAATCAGCTATTTCTTGTGGATCATGTGACTTAACATCTCCATCTTCTTTTTGTAAAATAACTTTTTTTGTCTCAAAATCTTTTTCTAATATGTAATTTTCAGCATCTGCTTCAAAAAATATTTTTATAGTATAGAGTTTATCTGCATTCCAATTGCTTAGGTTTTTAATATATTGCGGAGTAGATGCAATAGTAGGATCATAAAATAATGCAGCATATAGAGCTTCTAATAGAGTAGATTTACCGCTTTCATTCTTCCCTCTTACAACGGTGAAATCAGCAGGAAAATCTATCCGATGTGTTCCGGAGAATTTTTTAAAATCTTTTATTTCTATTCCTTTGATATGCATATTATTGGATTACGTCAGGATCTTTAAATGCTAATAGGCCGAAGTTTAAAGCTTCTTCCAAGAGGGCCTTCTCTTCTTCGCTCTCTGTGTCTTTTATTTTTTTCTTCATTAACTGAACAAACTGACCACTTATAAACATTGATGGGTAATCGCTCTCATCTAAATCTTCCAATGGTAAACGGGATGTATCGTCTATTTTGAGTCGCCAAAAATTATCCCCGAGCTCTTCTTCTATATCATCAGTATTAAATATAATCTTATTTGAATTAACACCTGTTATGGAAACTAGGCAAACTACATCTTCTCCAGCATGTTGCGCAATACGCTCTTTTAACTCTTCTTTGTTCTTAATATCACCTAGGTTAATTTCAATTTGCGACACCTCACGCTCTCCTACTTTTAGAGGTTCGACATTCAAATTGCCATCAGAAAATTCACCTAAAATAATATAGCCCGATTCAATCTGCCTAATAGATATCATTTCAGGAGATCCTGGATAATAAGCAGTCACATCTCCTTGGCTTTCCTCCCTAAGAGAATGCCAATCACCAAGAGCAACATAATCAGCTCCTGATTTCTCTATTTCTTTTGGCTGAATGGGCCACGATGGATTTTTAGCTTGTCCAACTACACCACCATGCGCCATAACTATTTTAAATGTATCGCGATCATCATCTACAACCACCATTGGGCTTGCAGTAGACTTGTTAGTTGTATTGCTTTTTGCATAAACCTCTGTATTTATATCTTCAAAATAAGTTTTTGAACCTTCGGCATCGGTAAACAAAAACAAGCCTTCCTTTTCAAGGCCGTCAAAATTCTTCCCTAGAGTTTGAGTATCACCAAGCTCATAATCATGATTACCGGGTATTAAAGCAATCCTAACTCCTTTATCTGTTAAGCGAGAGAATTCTTTTTGTGCAAATTCTATATCATTCTGAGATGGATGATTAGAATCAAAAAGATCGCCCGCAAGCAAAAATAAGTCCACTTTTTTTTCAAGCGCAATATCAACTATCTTTGAGAAGGTTTTTTTAATCTGTTCTCTTTGTTTTGGTGCCTTGTCGCCCAAAACTTCAAATTTTGCACCCAGATGAATATCTGAGGTGTGTAAAAATCTCATTGTTAAATTATCAATGCAGAGATTTATTTTTTAAATACCCAGAATTTATATCCTACAAAGTTCCAAATGAGCACTACGAGTGTTCCTGCTAGCGCACCGATATTGGCCCACAACGCAGGTGCTATATTAAACTGAGGACCAATCACATTTACAAAAAAATCAAGAGTTCCCACGTTGAGGAAAAATCCTATTGTACTAACTACCATAAACTGCGTAAATTCTTTTCCTATATTTTCTTTTTTACTCTCGAATGTCCACCATTTATTCCACGCATAACTATTTATTGCAGCCACTATGAACGAAATACCTTTAAAACCGCTAACGGT
Source organism: Candidatus Spechtbacterales bacterium (assembly GCA_033721415.1). Lineage (GTDB taxonomy): Bacteria > Patescibacteriota > Minisyncoccia > Spechtbacterales > 2-12-FULL-38-22 > JAWWAH01. The sequence continues at coordinate 15,610 of JAWWAH010000018.1, forward strand.
TCTTCCGGTTGTTATACCTGTTACAAATATCAATAAATTCAAAACACCAAGATCTACAAATGTATTCAAGGCGCCAACAAGTGCAAATTTTGCAGCTTGATATATTGCAGAAATTTTTTTAGCTAGTAGGTATGCAACATAGAGACCAATAACAGAAAGGATTGGTAATGCTACAGCCATTACCATCGCTGCCATATTTGATGTTACAGCTTCTGCAACTCCTTTTGGTATTGGTAGTTCATGTGCATTTACTTTCGCCATTACAAATAAAAGCCAAGCAACAAGCTCCCCTATAACTAATGCGCCTACGATATCTCCTCTTCTGAAATGTACAGATGATTGCTCTGATGCTTCAATTGTTTTGTTTTCTTGTTCCATTTTTATAAATTAAAGAGTAGACCTCAAATTAAAGAAATCCACAGATTAAGGCTTATTACTTTTTATTATACCACAAACTATATTTAAAAATGATATAATTAATTTATATGAATAAAATAAATTTTTCTCAAAACAGCAAAAAAAGCATGGTTTCCTTGCTTTTATTAATTAGTGTAATAGCTATATTTTTTCGCTTTTGGCAACTAGAGTCTATTCCTCCTGGTCTATGGCCTGATGAAGCAATAAACGCAAATACTGCTGTTAGCATACTAGAAGACAATGATCTTCGCGTATTTTATCCCGATAATAACGGGCGCGAAGGATTGTACTTTCACCTAGTAGCTATTTCATTTGCACTTTTTGGAATAAGTATTACCACCTTCAAACTTGTAGGAGCAATAGCAGGTGCATTAACCGTGATCGGCCAATACTTCCTAACAAAAGAGGTGATGATACTATGGGGACGTTTTAAAAAAATAAAAGCAAGGAATGTTAGGTACATATCTTTGCTATCTAGTTTTTTTGTTGCTACCTCTTTTTGGCATATAAATTTTAGCCGTATAGGATTCCGCGCTATATTAATGCCCCTTGTTCTTGTATTTTCATTTTACTTTATGTTGCGAGGACTTAGGACGAAGCGCTATTTGGATACTATTATAGCAGGGGCTATATTTGGTCTTGGATTCCACACATATATAAGCTTTAGATTAATGGTGGCTGTATTGGGACTGATGTTCTTAATGTGGCTCGTTCTAGCTATAAAGCAAGGATGGACGAAGAGATTACTCGGGCTATCTCTTGCTTATGGATTGGCAACAATTGTAACAGCGCTTCCCATAGGAATATACTTTCTGCAAAACCCAAATCACTTTTTTGTCAGAGCAAGCGGCGTTTCTGTATTCGGACAAGAAAACATCGGGGCCATGGCTGCTCTTTTGGAAAGCGGGATTAAGCATTTAGGAATGTTTAACGTTGTAGGAGATAGAAATTGGCGCCACAACCTAGGGGGCGCTCCCCAACTTCAGCCAATAGTCAGCCTATTCTTTCTTGTGGGCGCATTAGTAGTTGGAAAAAGCTCTATAAAAACATTCTTTAATCTTTTGAGAGATAGGGCAAAAAGAACTCTTGATAATTACTATGGATTTATTACAGGAGCTTTTCTATTTGCATGGTTTGTTGTAATGCTACTACCTGGAGTGCTCACCTATGAGGGAATACCACATGCATTGCGTGTTATAGGAGTTATACCAATAGCATACATATTTGCTGGCTATGGAGCATATCTTGCACTCTCAAAGCTTTTCTCCTTAATGGAGAAAAGAAATATGGAAAAGAAGTTTTATCCGACAGTAGTAGCTGTGCTGGCTGTTCTAGTAGTTGCTACCACTTTTTACTCATACTTTATCTTGTGGGCAAATCATCCACAGCTTGAAAGCTCATTTACTGTTCGCTTTATGGACGTAGGTTACACTCTTAACGAACTTCCCGAAGGCTCTCCAAAATATGTATTAAAGACCGAGGGAGACCTTCCTACAGAGGTACCGAAATTCTTACAGAGCGCAGAGGGCATGGATAATACTATCTACATAGATACAAGCAAAACAGCTGACATAGAATTTGAATCAGGAAGCTTTGTTCTAACAATGCACAAAGACGCAAGCTTTTTCGATCCAATCCTGGAACGCTACCCCGAAAGCGAAATACAAGAATTTGAAAGATTCTATATGCTTTCTATTAAATAACTATATAACTATATGCAACTAAACATATCCGATAAAATAACATTTTTGATAGCTGGGCTTCTTTTGGTTACGATGTTTACCACTGCTTTCTTCAGCATGAAGCAAGCAGCTCTAACATACGATGAGCTTGCTCATATTCCTGCTGGATATTCTTATCTAACCCAGCAAGACTACAGAATTAATCCCGAGCATCCTCCCCTTGCAAAGTCTATAGGTGCCTTTCCTTTAATATTTCTTGATTTAAACTTTCCAACAGATAGCCCAAACTGGACACAGGAAAATAATCCTCCTGCATGGTGGGTACAGTTTGATTTAGGTAGAGAGTTTTTATACGAATCAGGAAACAACCCTAGGCAAATAATTGTTTGGTCTCGTTTTGCAATGATAGGAATGCTTGTTTTTATGGGATGGTTCTTGTTCCGGTGGGCAAGAGAGCTTGGAGGTAATAAAGTTGCTCTTGGTGTACTTGCACTATTTAGCTTCTCCCCTACTTTTCTAGCACACGGACGACTTGTAAACACAGACATAGCAGCAGCACTTGGAGTCGTTGTTGCAACTTACTACTGGATTAAATTTATAAAAAACCCTTCATGGATAAATGTGGTAAAAGCTGGTGTTGCTTTTCTTTTTGCGCTCCTGCTTAAGTTTTCGCTAATACTTCTTGTGCCTTTCTTTGGAATATTAGCAATCACTTATCCCCTGCTTTCTCCTGGAGATAAGAAAAAGAAATTACTCGAATACATAGGGAAAGGAGCGCTTGCAGGAATAATAGGAGTCTTATTGATTTGGCCAGTATATCAATTTGCTATTGCAAACTATCCAGCTGAACGTCAATTACGAGATACTGTAGCAGACTTACAGCCAGAAAGTATCACTGTACCAGAAAGCGCCGCTGTGTGGATGGCAGACAAAGAGCCATTCCGTCCCTGGGGCCAATATGCAAGAGGCCTATTAATGGCTGTTCAAAGAGGTCAATTTGGTAATACTACTTTTTTCCTAGGCGAAATGAGATCCTCGAGTTGGTTCTATTACTTCCCGGTAATGTATGCAACAAAAATCCCAATCGCATTCCACCTATTAACAGGAATGGTTGCTTTGTGGGAAATACGTCGCATAATTAGAGCCTCACGAAAATCAGAAAAAATAAAGCGAGGAGCTACATGGATAAAAGATAATTTCGATATTTCTGCTTTCTTCTTGTTTATCGCAATATATTGGGCTGCAAGTATAAATACTAACTTAAATCTCGGTATACGACACTTAATGCCTATATTCCCCTTTATGTATTTTCTAGTAGTGCTTGGAGCGAAAAGAATGTTTAACGGTTCATACTTTACAAGAAACAGAACTATCGCTTACTCCTTGGTGGTGGTGATTTTCGGGTGGTATGGACTTTCTTCTCTTTCAGTATTTCCGCACTACATTCCTTACTACAACGCCTTGGCTGGTGGCACTGATGATGGCTACCAAGTAGCCGTAGACTCAAACTATGACTGGGGACAAGATTTTTACAAACTTGTTTCTTATGTAGAAGAAAATAATATAGAGAAAGTACACTTAAATTATTTTGGAGGAGAAGATCCAGAATATTGGTTAGGAGATAAATATATTAAATACAATCCAAGAGAAGATGAGCGTCCAACAGGGTGGCTAGCAGTATCAGTAAATGAATTGATGGGAGGAAAAGGAGAACCTCATCCAACCTATGACCAGCCAACTGGATATTACAACTGGTTAAACGAATATGAGCCAGTCGAAATCTTAGGATATTCTATATTTGTCTACTACATACCGCCTGAAATTCAATAGAATACAGCACTAATAAAAAAGCTCCCAATTGGGAGCTTTTTTATTAGTGACTTATCTAATCATCCTGTTCGGGGTCCTTATATTTATAAAATACTTTATTACCTAACCTAAGATCCATATATTCTAATTGAGGAGTGGTTTCGCGAGTTTCTTCCTCTACTATAAGTGCTATATTCTCTGCTTGCTCTATAGGAGGTCCCGGATAGTCAACATAAGCC
>JAWWAH010000019.1:0-18821 GCA_033721415.1 Candidatus Spechtbacterales bacterium
CCCACCGTAGAGCGTGGATTCTTAGAAACACTTTTTTGATCTATTGCAATCGCGGGAGATATTCCTTCTATAGAATCTACTTCGGCTTTATCCATCACACCCAAAAACTGACGAGCATAGCTAGATAAGCTTTCTACATAACGCCTCTGCCCTTCTGAATATATTGTGTCAAAAACAAGTGAGCTCTTTCCAGAACCAGAAACACCAGTAAATACAACCATCTTGTCCTTTGGCACTTTTAGCGAGATATTTTTTAAATTATGGGTCTTAGCACCCTTTATTTCTAGATTATTTTTAGCCATAAATAACTTATTATTATGAGTTCTTATTTTTAAGATTCGATATAGTATACTATATATTTACAGTCTAATCAAGGTGTATTATAATACTGCCAACTATGAGAAAGTCTTTATCACTAAATAAAATAAAAGATTTACCAAAATCTCCAGGCATATATTTCCTAAAAAATAAACAGGGGGTAATTTTTTATGTAGGAAAATCAACAAACATAAAAAGTAGAGTTAGAACACACGCTAACGATGATTCTCTCTTTAAGCCCGAGGTTATAAATTCCGTGGAATACATAAAAACAGCAAATGAAATAGAGGCTCTTTTAAAAGAGTCGCACTATATTAAAAAATTGCAGCCGAAGATGAACATCCGGCTTAGGGACGACAAGCAGTATTTTTACGCAGGAGTAACAAAGGAAGAATTTCCAAGAATATTTATTACGCATCAACCAACAAAAAATAAGAAAATTGAATATATTGGCCCCTATACAGATGGAAAGGCCTTAAAAGAGACAGTAAAATACCTTAGAAGACTTTTCCCTTATTACACAACAAACCACAAGAGGCCCTTGCGAGCACAGAAACACAAGGCTCTACCCTGCTCGTGGTGTCACCTTGGTTTATGCCCAGGGCCAAGTCCCGATAAAAAAGAGTACAGAAAAAATATTCGTGCCATAAAAAATGTACTCAAGGGAAGAAAAAGCTCTGTTATTAATCAACTCAAGAGAGATATGAAAAATGCCTCAAAAGGCAAAGATTTTGAAAAGGCAGCAGAGTTTCGAGATATGATTGATGCAATAGAAAACATATTCTCACATCAGTTTGTTCTCAATTCATGGTCACCGCCAAAACAAAAACTTCCTATTGAAGATGTAGCAAAGTATCTATCTAAGATAACGGGAACCAAAAAACCTATATATACAATTGAGGGATACGATGTTTCAAATACTCAAGGGAAAGAACCCACAGCATCCATGGTTCGTTTTGACAAAGGCACACCTAATAAGTCTCTGTACAGAAAATTCAATATACATTCCAAAGAAGAACCCGATGATTACCTCATGATGCGCGAAGTGATAAAAAGAAGATTCAAGCACGATGAGTGGCCTTACCCGGACCTTATCCTTATTGATGGAGGTCGTGGACAACTCAATACAGTAATCGCTGAGCTAGAAAGTATGAAATTAAAAATTCCAACCATCTCCCTATCGAAAGCCAAAACAGAGGCTCGTAAACAAGGAAAAACGCTCTCTATGCGCGAAGAGGAAGTTTATATTCCTAGTAAGAAGAAGCCTATTCCGCTTTCTGAGATGCCAAAACATGTTGAAAATTTATTAAAATATATTCGCGACGAAGCGCACCGCTTTGCTATAAACCAACACAGGTACAGAAGGAGGAAAAAGTTTCAATAGAAAAACCGCGTATTACGCGGTTTTTGATTTTAACTAAGAACAAGTACAGTCAGTATTTGGAGCTTTGGCGGTATGCTTTACAACAAAGGGCCTGGCACCCATCTCTCTAAATCCAGAGATATCTTTTCTTGCTTCTTTTATAATATCGCACTCATCTGAATGATTTTTCAGCGCTTCATTTAAAAATCTATAAGCCGCACTAAGCTTACGTTGAGCTTTTTTCGCGCGACGACGCTCTTCTTTATCCTGAAATAGCCACATCGCTAACTCCTTTCGTTAAGAACTACATACTATATACCAGAGAAAACTATTTCCAGCAAGGGTTTTTTCTGTTATTATGTAAATAATGTTTATAGTAAAAATAGCTCTAAAAATAGCAGCCAATGCGGCTGCTGTATATATTGCTTCGTTATTCGTAAATGGAGTAAGTATACAAGCAGGAGAACTAAACAACGCAGAAAGTTTAGGAATTCTAGCTTTAATTGGATTTGTCCTCTGGTTCGGAAACTATATAATACGTCCCCTGCTTAAGGTATTGACATTTCCTCTCATTCTTGTAACATTTGGATTGTTCAATGTTGTTATAAATATGGGTATTTTGTGGGCTGTAGATATAATATTGCCCCAAATGGAGATAGCTGGATTCATACCCCTAGCATGGACAACCGCTATTGTAACTTTAATTAATTCACTATTATTTTTTCTATAATATAAAATGAGAAACGCACTACTAATAACACAGATAATATTATCCGCATCTCTTATTGTAACTATTTTGTTACAAAAAAGAGGCGCAGGACTTGGAGGAGCCTTTGGAGGTGGAGGTAATGTTTACTATCAGAAAAGAGGCGCGGAAAAGATTCTATACAATTCAACTATTGTACTATCAATTTTGTTCGTCGGTGTAGCATTTGCTATTCTACTTCTTTCTTCAGGAAACTAAACAATGAAGATCCCAAAAAATAATCCGATTAAACCCCTTTTTACCTTGGTCAAAAGGGTGTTTCAAAGATTTGGACCACACGAAAAATATATCGTGGGTCTTTTTGCGTTTGTTGTTCTAGTTTCACTAATAGCTCTTGGTTTGCAATTTTATATTAACCAAACAGAAATAGTTCCCACATATGGAGGTGAATACCGAGAAGCTGTAATAGGACTACCAAGGTTCATAAATCCCGCACTATCTATAACTAGTGATGTTGATCGAGATCTATCTTCTCTAGTGTATTCCTCGTTGGTCAAGTATGATAAAAATGGAGAGATTCAGCCTGATCTTGCTGAATCATACGAAGTACTGCAAGACGGCAAACAATATAAATTCACCCTAAGAGAAAATCTATCTTGGGAAGATGATACCCCTCTAACTGCAGAGGATGTAGTGTTTACAATTGAATTGATACAAGATCCCCAATATTCAAGCCCCTTATTCCAAGCATGGCAAGGAGTTGATGTCTCGGTAGAAAACGAAAGAACAATAGTGTTTTCACTCCCCTCCGCCTATCCCCCATTTTTAGAAAATGCAACTCTGGGCATCTTGCCAAAACATATTTGGCAAGATGTTACTACAAAGAATTTTGCTCTTACCGATTTGAATATACAACCAGTAGGCTCCGGACCTTATAAGGTGGAAAAATTCACAAAAAATAACGATGGATTTATTTCTTCATACACGCTAGAAAAAAATGACAACTACCACGGTAAAGAACCATACATCAATAAGTTAACATTCAGATTTTATGATTCTGAGAGAAATGCTATAAGGGCATACAATGCAAAAAATGTAGATGGGGTAGCCTTTGTATCATTCACAAATATAAGTGATTTAAAAAACGAAAGTGCACTCAATCTTCACACATTCAATATGCCTAGGTACTTTGCAATCTTTATAAATCAAGACAACAATGAACTTCTTGAAGATAAAACAGTGCGCCAATCTATAGCTCATGCTACTAATAAACAAGAAATCATAAATGAGGTTCTTTCTGGATATGGCCGAGTAGCTGATACCCCAATACCTCCAACTCTCGAGGAATACCACAATCAGGACGTAGAAAATATACCACATAATCCAGAGCAAGCTCGCTTACTGCTAGAACAAGCTGGATGGGCCCATTTAGACGATGATGGAATACTAGAAAGGCAAATAGAAGGCGCCGAAGAAGGAACTCATGAAGAGTTATCTTTTACTCTTATTACAGCAAACACTCCAGAACTCACACATGTTGCAGATTTATTAGCAAAACAGTGGAAAACAGTTGGTATTCAATTAAACGTGGTAGCCCAAGAATTAGGAGAATTGCAACAAGATACTATAAAATCACGTTCGTACGAATTATTAATGTTTGGTCAAATATTAGGCTCGATACCCGATCCATTTTCTTTCTGGCACTCAACCCAAGTAAACGACCCAGGCTTAAATTTAGCAAATTACAGCAACGAGGATGTTGATGATCTTTTAGAAACAGGACGCCAAGAAATTAATAAAGAAGAAAGAATTACAGCGTACAATGAGTTTCAAAAATTAGTCGCAAATGATATTCCTGCAATATTCTTATATGATCCCCTGTATCTTTATCCTGTAAATGATAGAATAAAGGGTATAGATAGCGCATTTATAGTTGATACATCTCACCGATTCGTTGATGTCGAAAACTGGTATATAGAAACAAATAGAGTCTTTAAATAACAAAAACATGGAGGATAAAATCAAAAAATTTCCAAGGCAGCTTACTGAGGGATATAAATTAGCAGATACTGCTGGCCTTGAATACAAAGATGCTAAAATTAAAAATATAATTTTAGCGGGCATGGGAGGATCAGGCTTAGTCGGAAATGTAACAGAAGTATTAAGTGAAGTTCTTGATATTAATATACCTGTTATAACTCATAAAAATTATAATCTCCCTCGCGAAGCAAGCTCCAACAGTCTGATTGTGACGATTTCCTATTCGGGCAACACAGAAGAAACATTATCCGCCTACACAGAAGCAACAAAACTAGGTGCTCATCTTGTAGTAATTACCACTGGCGGAAAATTGGCTAAAATGGCCAAAGACGACAAAAACCCAGGTGTTATTGTGCCAGATGGAGTACAGCCTCGAATGGCTATTGGCTACCAGTTATCTGCCCTGCTTGGAGTGCTCAGCAATGCTGGAATTATAAATTCTCAAAAAGAAAAACTTGAAAACTTAAGCAAAAACCTAAACACAGGTAAATACAGAGATAAAGCTAAGATTTTAGCAGATCAAATACATGGAACTGTGCCTGTAATATATTCATCGGAAAAACTGGGGAAGATAGCTTATATATTGAAAATACTTATTAATGAAACAGCAAAACAACATGCTTTCTCTAATATATTTCCAGAAATGAATCACAATGAATTAGAGGGATTTGAAAATGAAAATAGAAACAATATTTCGGTAGTTATGCTAAAAGATTTGAATGATCACAAAAAAATTAAAAAAAGAATGGATGTGGCATCAAAGCTAATAAAAGAAAGAGGATACCCCGTATATACAATTGACACAGATGATAAAGATTGGTATAATAAATCATTCTCACTTATACTCTTTGGTAATTGGTTAGCCTATTACTTATCTTCCAAAAACAATGTGGAATCTGAAGCCGTAGATCTCATAGAAGAGTTTAAAGGCTTATTATAGCTAACTCTTTACAGGTTTAATACTGCGTAAATGGTATTTATTTATGCAAAATACTATCTACGCGATATGAAACTATCGTACTCATTTATAATTAAGCAAGCAAAATACTGAATAAAGAATTCCTACCCCATTTTGTACTTTCGTCTGGAGGTAATGGATTCTTTGTTCCAGATTCTTAATTCTGTTTTTGCTTTGCATTAAACATGACAGCACAAAAGAAAAAGACATCCGGAAATTCCGGAAAAAGAAAACAAAAACCCTCTGGTAAGAATACGCGAAGAGGCAAAAAAAAGCCTGAATTGCGAATAATTCCGCTTGGAGGGCTTGAAGAGGTTGGTAGAAACATGACCTTATTTGAATATGAAAATAAGGTTCTAATTGTTGATATGGGTCTGCAGTTCCCAGAAGAAGATATGCCAGGAATTGATTACATAATTCCTAATATATCTTATTTAACAGAAAACAAAAATAAAGAAGTTGTAGGTGTGGTTATAACCCATGGCCACATGGACCACTTTGGAGCACTTCCTCATCTTGTTCCAAAACTAGGAAATCCACCAGTTTTTGGAACTAAGCTTACAAACGCTCTTATAAAAAAAAGATTATCCGAATACCCAAACACAAGAGGTATAAAAGTGAATGAATTTGATAAAAATGACAAATTAAATCTATCTCCGTTTAAACTGGAATTTTTTCACGTTAACCACAACATCCCAGATAGTGTCGGAGTTGTTATAGACACTCCAGCTGGAAGAATAATGCATACAGGAGATTTTAAATTTGATCACTCCCCTGTTGGAGATGACCCTGCAGATATAGCTAGAATAGTAGAACTAGCAAAACCCGGGGTTGATGTACTATTAGAGGATTCAACCAATGCTGAAAGTCCTGGATATACAATCAGTGAAAGCGAAGTTGAAAAAAATCTTGAAGAAATAGTAAAACTAGCAGAAGGACGTGTAATCGCAGCAACATTTGGATCTTTAACTACAAGGGTACAGGAACTTATCAACATAGCAGAGAGACAAGGCCGATATGTAGCTTTAGATGGATACTCCATGAGAACAAATTACGAAATCGCAAAGGAGCTTGGGTATGTCAAAGCCAAGAAAGGAACAATTGTATCAATGAAGGAACTAAAGAAGTATCCTGACAAAAAAATGCTAATAATTTGTACTGGAGCTCAGGGAGAAGACAGAGCCGTATTAATGCGAATCGCAAATAAAGAGCACAGACACATACAGCTCCAAAAAGGAGATTCAGTTATATTCTCATCATCTGTAGTGCCCGGTAACGAACGCTCTGTGCAATCGTTGAAAGATGTGATTATGATGCAGGGCGCTAAGATATTCCATTCAAAGCTTATGGACATACACGCATCAGGACACGCACAAGAAGAAGATCTTAAGTTAATGCTTAACCTTGTAAAACCTAAAAATCTAATACCTATCCACGGTCACAGATACATGCTTCAAACTCATGCTGAAGTAGCTGAGTTTGTGGGAATGTCACCTAAAAACATAGCTGTAGTAGAAAATGGAAGGGTTATGAATCTAACACCTAATGGCAATCTTGCAATAACAAAAGAAAGGGTGCCTACACACTATGTAATGGTTGATGGACTGGGAATTGGAGATGTGGGCCAAATTGTCCTAAGAGATAGACAAGTACTTAGTGAAGATGGAATGGTAGTGGTAATATCTGTAGTAGATGGAGATAGCGGCAAGGTTAAAGGAAATCCAGATATAATATCTAGAGGTTTTGTATACCTTAGGGAGTCAAAACCACTACTTGCAGAAATCAGGAAGAAAACAAAAGCAATTGTTGAACATGCAACTAGTACAGAACAAACAGCTAATTGGGACTATGTAAAAGATACAATCAGAGAAGATCTTGGAAAGCTTCTATATAAAAAAACAGAAAGAAGACCAATGGTATTGCCAGTAATAATAGTTGTATAAGCCCAACAAGGCTCAAAATAAAGAACCGCCCCTCTGCGCTAAACGCAATAGGGCGGTTTTTTTATAAACCCTGGATTCATACAATAGAAGGAGGTAAGGCCCGAAAATGCCAATAAAGAAACGGGGACATTCTACCAGCATCAAGCCAACTTTTTATGTTTATTGCGGCTAAATGATAAGTTTCATTAATATTGTCTACATTTCCTGCTTTTACAGCTTTGTTCACATAACAAGCTAACGGACCACTTATATTGAGTTCTTTCCAAAGTTTCACTGCTAAGACTAAAATTTCTAAGCCGAAAGTATACGTTTCTTGTTCTTCGCTATCTACCATGCACAGAGCATAAGCAACAACAGCCTTAGTTAAATCAAAGTCGGAATCTTCTATTTCATTTATAAATATTTCACTTATTACGCATGAAGCACGAAGAGGGGTTCCCAAATCAATGGTGGAATCTATGGAAGTATATTTAATAAAAATTTCTTGAATTTTTGAAAAAACATGAAAGGCGGTTTCGGCACTAAAGCAGTTGGGTAAGATTTCTTTATATTTTTCTCGCCACTCTCTATAAGTTGGGAGATCCATTTCAAAAGCTCACCTCCTTAATTTTCGGGGTACTACTTTATATATACTACTAGGGGCTTTTGTCGTCAATTAAATTTAGGGCTTATAATCCTACCCGGCAATCCATTCTTCGCTTACAAACGAATATTTTGATAGCTTCTCTTTAAAAATATCCTGTATCTCTTCTAACCTCTTCTTTGTGTTTGCCTCAAAACGCAATGTTATATTAGGCGTCGTGTTAGAAGCCCTTGCTATTCCCCACCCATTCTCAAACTCAACCCTTGCACCATCTATATCAATAACTTCATACCCTTCGTCTTTAAATTCTGCAATTAAATCTTCGATAACATCAAACTTTTTATCATCAGGACAATGAGCATTATACCCTGGACTTGATACATATTTTGGCACAGTACCAACTAGTTCAGACATCATTTTTTCTGATTTTGATAGGTACTCAAGCAATAAAGCTGCTGCAAATAATGCGTCATCATGACCATAGAATCTATGCTTTATAAATATATGTCCACTAAGCTCGCTCCCCATTGCCGCATTATTTTCTTGCATTTTCTGCTTAACGATTGTGTGTCCTGTAGGCACCATAATCGGATTTCCCCCATGGGCCCTAATCTCCTCCTCTAAAGCCTTAGAGCTTTTTACATCAAATAAAAGAGTGGCTCCGGGGCTTTCTTCTAGCACAAGCCTAGATAAAAATATGGCATATATATCTGGCCACACTATATCTCCTTTTTCACTAATAACACCCAAGCGATCTCCATCGGCATCAAGCGCTATTCCAAGGTCTGCGTTATTTTTCTTTACCACGTCTGCTGTATCCATCATCATATCCATTTCAGCTGGATTTGGTGTGTAATTGGGATAATCTGGGTCAATTTCAAAATTGTGCTCGATAACCTCACATCCAAGATTCCTAAAAAGATCCCCCGCGAAAGGTCCTGCTGTACCGTTTCCTGTGTTCACCACCAGCTTGAATTTTTTTTCAATATTAACCCTATCAGAAAGATCCTTGATATATGCATCTTTTATATCCTCTTTACTTCGTTCTCCTAAAGACAATTCAGAATCAAAATTATTGGTTTTTACCATTTCATATATGGAAAGAAGTTCATCCTGATTAAGCGTCTTTGAATAATCTGCAGACAACTTTAAACCATTCCATCCTTTGGGATTATGTGAAGCAGTTACCATTAATCCCCCTTTGACTTTAAAATGATGCTGTGCCCAATGCATCATTGGTGTTAGTATCATTCCAACATCAATTACATCTACTCCTGAAGAAAGTAATCCCTTGATTGCAGCCTCTTTAAACTCTTTAGAGGTTTTTCTAGAATCAGCTCCAACTATAGTTTTTTTTATTCCTTTATCGATTAAATAAACTCCAAAGGCTTTGCCTAGGAGTTCTAAAGAGTCTTTGTTTAACTCCTCTGCATTCTCACGCCCCCTTATATCATATTTGCGAAAAATATTTTTACTTATTTTCATGGTTTTAATTATGTTGACTTTAATTAAATGTATGATAACATAATAGAGGTATGAATACAGTAAAAACACCGGCTAAAGAAGCCGAGAAAACAAAAACAACGGAGGAAAACTACTACGAATTCTATTTAGTAGTAAGCCCCGAAGCAATAAACGATAATTCTTCAGAAATAGAGAAAGTTTTTGAATCTATTCTAGTAAAGCATGGAGCAGAAGTGAAAAGAAGGGAAAGATTCGCAAAGAATGAACTTGCCTACCCTATTAAAAAAACTTTATTTGCTTATATAGGAAGTTTTTATTTTGTAGTGAACCCCAACAAGGTTACAGCAATAAAGGAGGATATTAGAAACAGCGATATCGATATTTTGCGTTGGATAGTTGTATCTACAGAAGAAAAAACCACCACCCAAGATACAATAAAGATGCATTCACTAGAAGAAGAATTGGAAGAGGTTGAAAAGAAGGTAGAAAAAGTAGCCAAAGAAGAAAAGACAGATCAAGGTAATGATCAAGACAATAAAACAAGCAAATCTAAGGCAAAGAAAAAAACAGAAGAGGAAAGTGATGAAGATGATGACGAATCTAGCACTATAGAAAATATCGACAAAAAGCTAGATGAAATAATGAGTAATCTATAATTAAGCTCACTGCGTTCGCTTTCATACGAAAGTACGAAAAATAGCTAAATTACGAAAAATGAAGCACATGTAAAAATATTTTCGTAATTTCGTAGTTCGTAAGAAGTTTTATAAACAAAGTGAAATAAAAATATGAATTTAAACAAAGCAATTATCATAGGTAATTTAACCGCAGATCCCGAAGTCAGAACAACGCCCTCGGGGGATAAAGTTGCAAATTTTAGTGTTGCAACAAATAGAATCTGGACCGATAGAGCATCGGGAGAAAAAAGGCAAAAAACAGAATTTCATAATGTTGTTGCATGGAGACGCCTTGCTGAAATAGCAGAACAATATCTTGGAAAAGGATCACTTCTAATGGTTGAGGGAAGAATAGAGACAAGAAGTTGGGATGACACAAACACAGGTCAAAAAAGGTACCGAACAGAAATAATAGCTGAAAATATGCAGATGGGCCCAAGAGGTAGTTCAAATTCAAGTAATTCCGGTGGTGGAAGAGCATCTTCACCTAAAAATAATTCAAAAAATAACTCATCTGATGCTGATGAGGATTTACCAACTGTTGATGTAGATACTCCTACTGATTCAGATGACGAAGTTGATATTAAAGATATTCCATTTTAAACATCATGACAAAGCATTGTTACATTTGTAAAAATCAAGTAAAGATAGATTGGAAAAATGATGAATTGCTAAAGCGATTCATGGATTCTTATTTCCGAATATTACGTGCTAAAACAACAGGCACTTGTGCGAAACACCAAAGACAAATTGCAAAAGCTATAAAACGAGCACGCCACATGGGAATTGTTCCATATACTTCCCTAATAGAAAAATAAAACTCCCTACTCATAAGTAAAAAGACCCTTGCAAGGGTCTTTTTACTTATGAGTATTTTTTAAGCTTGTGTCTTTTTTAGTATTTCTTTTTCAATTGCGTTAGCTACCTTTTTGTTATCTTTCAAAAACTCACGTGAGGCATCTAATCCTTGTCCAAGTTTTTCCTCCCCATAAGAATACCAGGCACCAGCACGCTCAACAATTTCATACTTAACACCCGTATTAAGTAAATCGCTCAAGTAAGAAATACCCTCATTGTAAAAAATATCAAATTCAGCAGTTCGAAAAGGGGGTGCGGTTTTATTCTTTACAACCTTAGCCTTTACCCTGTTTCCGATTATCTCTTCTCCGCTCTTAATCTTTGCTGATTGTCGAACCTCTATTCTTACTGAAGAATAAAATTTTAGCGCATTTCCACCTGTCGTTGTCATTGGATTGCCGAACATAACGCCAATCTTCATTCTTGTCTGATTAATAAATATAATTGCTGTATCACTCTTTTGCGCTATGGCAGTTAACTTACGCATTGCTTTTGACATCAAACGAGCCTGGAGCCCCATTTGCTGGTCGCCCATTTCTCCTTCAATCTCTGCTTGCGGGGTTAAGGCAGCTACGGAATCTATTACTATTAGATCTAGGGATCCACTACGCACCAAGGATTCCACTATATCAAGGGCTTGCTCTCCTGAATCAGGCTGAGATATTAATAAATCTTTCATCTTTACACCTATTCTCTTTGCGTATTCTGGATCTAGAGCATGCTCTGCGTCAACAAAAGCACACAATCCACCTTTTTTCTGTGCTTCTGCTATTACGTGGAGTGTTAAAGTCGTTTTTCCAGAAGACTCGGGTCCGTAAACCTCTGTTATTCTACTACGAGGAACACCGCCACCCAAAGCTATATTCAAAGATATTGATCCAGTAGATATTCGTCCTATTTCTGTTTTCTTCCTTGGATCCATTTGCATTATGGATCCTTCTCCAAATTTCTTTTTAATATCATCGATAACAGCGTCTAAAGCATTGTCCTCTTTTTTGTCTTTAGATTCCTTTTTTTTCTTTTTTGATTTAGTTGCCATTTTGTTTTCTTTTGCTAAATATTACAAATTAATTTTGGAATTAAATAAAGTATTAGCAAGATTACTTAATATGTTTACCACGTTTGTACATTTTATCACTCTTCATCATTACCTTCAACATCAACCTCCTGTACATTATCATCTCCTAGTTTCAATATTTTTCTTACAGTTTCTACGGTTTCTCCATTATTTGCCTTTGCTGATATAAATATGGTATTTAATCCAGCTTCTAGCTTATATGGATATTCAAACAAACCCTCACTATTTACTGAAACCTCCTGATTGTTGACTGTAATATTTTGTATGTTTTTTGTTTCTCCTCTTATAGTCACAACTCCCTCTTCGGAAGCACTACTAACTTCAGCGGGCTGAGTCACTTCTATTTGCGGTACTTGATTCAAAACTCGCTGATTATAATAAAAATACCCCAACAAAGAAGAGGTAACCATTAAGACCAATATTCCGATAACATGCTTAGAGGTAAGCACAAAAGACGGAGCAGATAAAGATGTTAATTTATCCTCATCATCATTTTTACTTAACAAGGCCTGATTTTCTCTTTGAAACTGAAGCATCAGTTCTTCAGACCCAACATTACACGCAGATGCCCATTTTTGTATAAAACCACGCACGTAAACAAGTTTAGGTAGCTTATCAAATTCTTCCGCTTCAAGACGCTCTAAATACTTGAGCTGTATTTTTGTTCTTTCTGATATATCCTCTAGAGTTAAGTCGGCTTGCTCTCTTATTTGTTTTAGTTGTTCACCTAAACTACCCATAATCATAATACTTAGCTAAAACTTGTAAATTAATTTTGTAAACTAAGAATTAGCTTAACTTACTCATCTTCATCCTCTTCTTCTACATACTCTTCTCCTTGTTCAATTATACCTTGTCCTGCAAGATCACTTTCTGTGAGATATACATCTCTTGGCTTAGATCCTTCTGCGGGGCCAACAACACCATTGTCCTCAAGCATATCCAGTATACTTGCGGCACGAGCGTACCCGATACGCAACTTTCTCTGTAGGTAAGATGCAGAACCCTTGCCTGCTTCAACAACAAGCTTCATAGCATCTTCGTATAATTCATCTTCTTCCTCTGCTTCACTAATACTATCAAAATCTATGGTTTGGTCAATTGGAGAAACTGATTTTGAATCAAAATCTTCCATCTCTATTTCTTTCTCCTCGTTTTCCGCAACAAGTTTCTTTTTCTGTTCTAGTAAATGCTGGACAACCCTACTCACCTCTTCTTCGCTTACAAATGCCCCTTGAACTCGCACAGGTTGAGACCTTTCAGGCGAAAGAAATAGCATATCTCCCTTACCAAGAAGTTTTTCTGCTCCAGACATATCAAGAACAGTTCTAGAATCTACCTGAGAAGCAACTTGAAACGCCATACGAGCTGTTATGTTTGCTTTAATTAATCCTGTTATAACCTCAACAGAAGGACGTTGTGTTGCGAGTATTAAATGAATACCAACAGCTCTTGCCATCTGCGCTATTCTTACAATTAACGTTTCTACCTCTTTACCTTTTGAAGACATAAGGTCCGCAAGTTCATCTATAACTATTGCAATAAATGGCAATTGCTCCCCTTCTTTGATAACTTTCTTATTCTTGTTATAAGAATGGATATCCCGAGCTTTCACATCAGATAAAACTTCAAATCTACGTTCCATTTCTTGGACAGCCCATTTTAGAGCATTAACCGCCTTACCATTATCAACAACGATGGGAGACAACAAATGAGGTATATTTGCATAAACAGAAAACTCAACGCGCTTAGGATCTATCAAAATCATTCTCAGGGTATGAGGGGGATTCTTGTAAAGCATGCTCATTATAATAGCGTTAAGAGCTATTGTTTTTCCTGCACCTGTTGCACCCGCAACTAAAAGATGGGGCATCTTCGAAAGATCCGCATATACGGGGGCTCCTTTTACATCTCTTCCTAGAGCAAGTTGCATATTGCTCTTACCTCCAGAAAATCTAGGATCATCAATTAAATCTCTTAAACGAACCCACGTAGTAGCTTTATTGGGTATTTCTATCCCGACAAGAGATCGGCCTGGAATTGGAGCTTCTATCCTAAGTGGATGTGCAGCCAAAGCTAAGGAAAGATCTCTTCCTAAAGATGTTATCTTGGAAAGCTTTACTCCTTCTGCGGGCTTAAGCGTATATTGCGTTACCGTAGGGCCAACATTAACCTCTCCCATTTCGACATCTATATTGAAGTTTTGAAATGTTCTCTTTATTATATTTGCATTAGCTATAATATCACCACTTGTAGGTTTGCCTGTTTCTTTTTCAAGAAGATCTGTATCTGGCAATTCAAAATTAGCATAATCATCTCGAGTACTTCCGACAAACTCGTCTTTTTTTGATGAATCCTTATTATCGTCTTTATTTTTATTATAGTCTTTAACTTCAAGTGAAGAATCATCCTCTTCAGATTGCTCTTCTTTTTCTTCTGATTCTTCCTCATCTTCTGACTTATCTTTTTTCTTGTCTTTTTTATTCTTCCTGCCAGATATTTTTATATCAAGCGCACTCTTCTTTATTCTTCTCTTTTCTAAAAATCCATGGAATATCTCATCTAGTCTAATATGAAAACCTAATATAATAGATATCAAAATAAAGGCAAACAGGACTACTCCTCCCCCCACAGAGCCCAAAAACTGGGCTAGAGGCCACACAAATCCATATCCTAGGTACCCACCCCTCTCAATGGCTAAATCTGTCACAGAGAAGCTACTGAGGGCAAAGAAGCCTAATACGCTAATTAAAAATAAAAAGGCTGAAAATAGTATATTCTTGGGAGTATTTTTGTGCAGAGATAATATAAAAGCCACTGCAACACCCATAAGAACAAACGGCACTATATACATACCCCAACCAAATAGAATACTAAAAAAATTATTGATACCTCTTCCAAATGATCCAGCCTTACCAAAGAAGCCCAGGATACTCAAAACAGAGGTGGTAATTAATATAACGCTCCAAACACCTTTCCAAACTTCAGAATCTATATGTTTTAATTCTTCTTTGAATTTACTTTTTTTGCTCTTTTTCCTTTTTCTTCTTTTTTTCTTTGCCATATTTTATATATTCTTTTCAAATATAAATCACCCACAATATTGCGGGTGATTTATATTATTTTGCGTAATATTTGTTATTCTTTGAAACCAGTACCCGCTGGTATCATTTTACCAATTATTACGTTTTCTTTCAAACCTTTTAGATCGTCTTTTCGACCCTCAACTGCAGCTCTTATCAGCACTCTTGCTGTTTCCTGGAAACTTGCTGCAGATAAGAAGCTATCAGTGGTTAGGGCAACTTTTGTTATACCGAGTATTAGGGTGTTTCCTTTAGCTTCTTCTTTTTTACCATTTGCTAAATTCTCATTTATAGCCTGGAATTTAGCATAAGAAACTATTTCACCATGACTTAACTCTGAATCTCCTGGATCAGCAACCTTTACCCTAGACAACATTTGTCGAGCAACTATTTCTACATGCTTATCGTGCACTGTAGCACCTTGAGAAGTATATACTTTTTGTACTTCTTTGATAATGTATTTTTGAGTTTCATCTTTACCAACTTGCTTGTATAACTCCTTAAGGTCAATGTGTCCTTCTGTAAGCTGTGTTCCAGGCACAACTAGATCTCCTTTTTCAACCCATAAAGCAAGATTCAGCGGTGCTTTATATTCTTTGAGATCTTTTGTCTTACTCTTAGTTTTTTTGTTCTTAGTTTTAGCGTTATTGCTTGTTCTTATTCTTATAACTCTGTGATTATCGTTATCTACTATTTCTTCAATCTTGCCTTCAACTTCAGATATAATAGCCTTACCTTTTGGAGTTCTTACTTCAAAGACTTCTTCTACACGAGGAAGGCCTTGTGTAATATCGCTTGCTCCAGCCACACCTCCTGTATGGAAAGTACGCATAGTAAGCTGAGTTCCTGGTTCGCCAATCGCCTGGGCGGCAACAACTCCTACAGCTTCGCCCATTTCTATTATTCCTCCTCTTCCTAGATCTACGCCATAGCAACGCGAACAAATACTTTCGTCTTTGCATGTAAGTGGACTAAAGACCTGAACCTCCTCTATTTTTTCATCCTTATCTATTTCACCAGCTAATTTTTGGTCTATAACACTATTTGTTTTAACAAGAATATCTCCATCTGAATTTTTAATGGTTGAAGCAGCAACCCTGCTGTAAATTTTATCTTGGAAAGTTTGACCTGTTTCTTTTGTATCTTTGCGGCTAATGGTTATACCGTCTTTATCATCACACTTCTCAGATCGCACTATAAGATCCTGTGTAACATCTACTAATCTACGGGTTAGATATCCTGCGCTTGCAGTACGCAAAGCGGTGTCAGCAGTACCTTTACGTGCACCATGTGTAGAGATAAAGTATTCCAATGCGGTAAATCCTTCTTTATAGCTACTTTCGATGGGCATTTCAATAACTTGCCCTGCCGGGTTTACTACCGAACCTTTCATTCCCATCATCTGCACAGGCTGAGCCCAAGATCCCTTAGCACCTGATTCAACAATCAATGCAACAGACCCATGAGGATCAAGTTGTTGAGGGATAAGCTTAGATATTTCATTTTTTGCATGTGCCCAAACCTCGATTACTTTATTTCTTCTTTCTTGCACACTCAGTAGACCTTCATCAAACTGGTCGTGTATTTCGCTAACTTTATCGCGAGCCTCTTTAAGTATCTTTGTTTTTTCTTCCGGAATATGCAAGTCACTCATAGCCCAAGTAGTACCCGATAAAGTTGAATAAAGGAATCCCATGTTCTTTATCTCATCCAAAACTTTTACTGTCTCGTCTCGTTCATACTTATCTAATATAGATCCTATCGTGCTCTTTAGAACTTTGGATGTAAGATCTTCGTTTACAAATGGGAAATCTTCGGGAAGAGCATTATTAAATATGATTCTTCCTGGGGATGTTTCAATATAATTTTCTCCTTCAGCAACTTGTTTGAATTTAGGATTTTCAGGATTAACTCTAACTTTAACTTTAGCTTTTAGGCTAACTAAGCCAGAATTATGCGCTAAATCAACCTCATCTAGAGATCCATACACATCGCCTTCTCCTTTCTCGCCCTCTTTAATTTTAGATAGCCAGTAACATCCAAGCACCATGTCTAGTGTTGGATTTACTATTGGAGCTCCTGTTGCAGGCTTTGTTAGATTCTGTGTTGAAAGCATAAGGGTTTTTGCTTCTTCCTGTGCTTCATCTGAAAGCGGAAGATGCACAGCCATCTGGTCACCGTCGAAGTCAGCATTGTAAGCTGCACATACTAATGGATGTAATTGAATTGCATTTCCTTCGATTAGTACTGGCTGAAATGCCTGAATTCCCAAACGATGTAATGTTGGAGCACGGTTTAGTAGAACATATTTACCCTGTATTACTTCTTCCAAAATAGCCCATACTTCTGGCGGAGCATCATCAATAAGATGGTTTGCTGAACGCACATTGTATGCAAGCTCTTCTTCTATTATTCTCTGGATAACAAATGGACGGAATAGCTCCAAAGCCATTTTCTTAGGTAATCCACATTGGCCAAGATCCAAGTTTGGTCCTACAACAATAACTGAACGCCCAGAATAATCAACACGTTTTCCAAGAAGGTTTTGTCGAAAGCGTCCTTGCTTTCCTTTAAGCATGTCTGCAATAGACTTCAACGCACGGCGTCCTCCTGCAGTTGAAGTAACAACTGTTTTTCCTCCACGAGATGAATTATCCATAAGAGAATCTACCGCTTCTTGGAGCATTCTTCTTTCGTTTCTTACAATAACCTCAGGAGCGTTTAACTCTATAAGGCGCTTCAAACGATTGTTTCTATTTATTACTCTTCTATATAGGTCGTTAAGGTCGCTGGATGCATATCTTCCTCCATCAAGCTGCACCATTGGTCGAAGCTCTGGTGGCATAACTGGAAGGAATGTAAGGAACATCCACTCAGGCTTTATATCAGCCTTGTTCATTCTTTGGGCCAATATCAAGCGTCTATGTAATTTCTTCTTTTTAATAGCGCTTAACTTTTCTTCTTTAAGTTTTTTGGTTAACTCTTTAACAAGTTTATCCAAATTTGTTTCTTCTAATATTTTTCTTACTGGTTCTGACCCCGTACTTGCTTCAAAAATCTCTCCATACTTCAAGCTCATGTCATGGTAATCATATTCGTTTAGTATAGCTAGTGGATACAGATTTCTTAAGCGTGAAAGCTCTTTGTCTCGCAATTCTTTTAGTTTTTCTTTTTTCTTCTTATCTTTGTTTTTCTTATCTTTAGATTTTCTATTGTATTCTTCTTCTACTCGTCTAATTGCGTCATCTCTTTTTTCATTATCAACACTTAATACAATGTAGTTAGCGTAATATACAACTTTTTGAAGTTTTTGAACGGAAACACCAAGTAGAGTAGCCATTCTACTAGGCACTCCCCTTAAAAACCAAATATGTGCGACAGGAGTTGCAAGTTTAATGTGCCCCATGCGTTCTCGACGAACACTACTTCGTGTGACCTCAACTCCACACTTATCACAAACTACTCCCTTGTACCGAACTCTGCGATATTTTCCGCAGTAACATTCGTAATCTTTCTCAGGTCCAAATATTCTTTCACAGAAAAGACCGTCCTTCTCCGGCTTTTGTGTTCTGTAGTTAATGGTTTCGGGTTTAGTAACCTCACCAAAAGACCACGAAAGAATGTCCTCGGGACTTGCGATTTTTAATGTTATTGATTTTAGATCAGATACTTTTTGAGCCATGATTTTATTGGATCAATTAGAGAAAAATTAATTTTCCTCTATCTCGACATTTAATCCTAATGATTTAA
>JAWWAH010000020.1:0-17806 GCA_033721415.1 Candidatus Spechtbacterales bacterium
GATTACGTCATCGAATGTATAAAATGTTTCCGGGATATTGCTAGGTCTTCTCTTGCAAGTGCTCTCGTTTTCGCACATGCGAAACCTCCTTTATGTAGTAAGAGCCAGATTAAATATAGCAAAAATATATTTTTTTCGCAATCACAAAAATCTACTGCGAGCAGTAGATTTTTAAAGATATAGAAAAGCTTTAATCTTTCTCACTTCCACCTTCTTCCCGCTCATCAAATAAATCGGGGGGAAGTTCTTTGGGCCACTCACCCAACTTACGAGCCATAGAAATCTTCCATAGTAAATCGCCAACTCTTCCGTTCCCATCTTCGAATGGATGTATTAATTCAAATTCCTTATATATGTTTGTTATATCTTCTTTAGAAAGTGCATGTTCTCCTCTTAAATACTCTGCAATAAATCCTACTAGCATCGACATTGCTCTTTCTATTTTATCTGCATCAAGCCCTGTTCGAGCACTCTTTTCAAAATAAGCAGGGGTTTTTCTATACCCTTTTTGGTTTCTTTTTTCTATATAGATAGCCCAACGCAAAATTACACCCTCCACCTCTTCATCGGTAATACTACTTAATGCATCTATATCTGCTGCAAGTTCTTTAGCTTCAGAATATGCCTTGGAAAAACCCTCTATATCTTCTTTTTCGATATCACCCTGCAGCTGGCACTGTTCATTAACTAGCTCTATGTCCCGCTCGGTTAGGTTGGCGGGATAATTGATTTTCTGTTCTGGGCTTTTACTTTTTGGGAAATTTTCCATGACTATATTCTACCACAAAATTTTATGGAATCTTTGGTATACTAAAAACAGGTAATCTCAATATAGAATTTATAGATTTTATGACTCATAACGTTCTGATAGGTTTAGCAAGTATATTACTCTTAGGCGTAAGCGCACAATGGTTAGCATGGAGATTTAAGCTACCCTCTATTTTAGTATTGCTTACGTTTGGTTTTGTAGCAGGCGCAGGCACAGGACTTGTAAACCCTGAGCAACTACTTGGAGAAAGCTTATTACCTGTGGTCTCGCTTGCTGTAGCTGTAATACTATTTGAAGGTGGGCTTAATTTAAGATTAAAAGAAATAAAGGAAGTCAAAGGTACCGTTACAAAATTAACAACAATAGGAGCACTGCTTGCCTGGGCTTTTACTGGGATAGGGGCTTACTACATATTAGGTCTTGATGTTGCTCTTTCTGTATTATTGGGAGCAATACTGGTTGTAAGCGGTCCTACAGTTATTATGCCTATACTTAGGCATATTAGGCCCACAGGACCCGTAGGATCTATTTTAAAATGGGAGGGTATTTTAATAGATCCTATAGGCGCTTTTCTAGCAGTGCTAGTATTCGAGGTTATATTTGCGGGAAAATTTCAGGGTTTTAACTTGCTTGCGTTTCTGGAAATATTCAAAACTATTGGGGTGGCGACAATAATGGGCGGTTTTGGTGCTTTATTTATAATATTAGCGCTAAAACACTATTGGGTGCCTGATTTTTTACATAATTCAACAACTCTAATGTCTGCTATTGCGGTTTTTACAATCTCAGACATCTTGCAACATGAATCGGGACTGTTTGCCGTTATAATCATGGGAGGCATATTAGCTAACCAGAAAAGCGTTTCCGTAAAACACATAGTTGAGTTCAAGGAAAACCTACAAGTATTGTTAATAGGCGGACTTTTTATACTACTTGCAGCACAGCTAACAATGGCGGATATTGCAACTATAACAATATCCAGTTTTATATTTTTAGCGGTGCTTATTCTTATTGTACGCCCTCTTTCTGTATACATCTCAACACGCGGGACAAATATAACATCTGAAACCAAGCTCTTCTTGTCAGCGATGGCACCCAGGGGAATAGTTGCTGCAGCGGTTGCATCTATATTTGCTCTTCGACTCCAAGCAATAGACTACCCTGAAGCAGAGCGCATTATACCTATAACATTTTTTGTAATAGTGGGTACGGTTGCTGTATATGGACTATCGGCTCTTCCGTTAGCTAAAAAGTTAAATATTTCAGACGTGGAGCCTCAAGGTGTACTGATTTTAGGTGCACATAGTTGGGCAAGGAAAATAGGAACCGCTCTTAAAAAAGAAGAAATACAAGTATTATTTATAGATTCAAGCTGGACCAACTCATCAAAAGCACGGATGGAGGGGCACGAAGCTGTTTATACAAACGCATTATCAGAGCATGCGATAGATGAGGTGAATCTTGGTGGAATAGGATACCTACTTGCGCTTACTCCAAATGATCAGGTAAATAGCCTTGTGTGTATGCACTTTGCTGATGTACTAGACAAAGCAAATGTATACCAACTTGCAACAAAACCAAAAGGGCCAAAGAGACAAGATGTTTCCGATCATCTTCTCGGAAGATTGGTATTTAGAAAAGGAGATACCCACGAAAATATCAATAAATTATTTGAAAAAGGTGCCACAATCAAAGCAATCACGTTAACACAAGAATTTCCTTACGGTGAATTTCTAAAAAAGAATAGAGGGGCAATACCGATGTTTATCATAGATAACTCAGGAAAACTTATAATAATGTCCCAAAGCACAGCCCAAGAAGCCAAACCGGGGCAAAAACTCATAGCTATAATCCCCTAATAAAAAAACCGCCCGTAGGCGGTTGAGAATTTAGGATTCTTCCTGGATGAGCTTGTAACCCATGCTTGCAAGCTCATCTTTAAGCTCACGCAAAGCCTCTTCTGTGACCAATCTGAGATTAGATATCGGAAACGCTGTAGTAACACTGCAAAAAAAACTCTTACAGGTATATATAATAAAAGTGGTGTGGCCTCCGCCAACAACAGGAGCACTCTCCTGTAAAAATAATTGCTCCCAATTATTGTGCCTGTGTTTACGTACGGGTACTATTTCATTTATTACATCACTGCTCATTGAATTCTCCTTTCGTAAAAGGTGCTAAAAGGTAGATTATCATAAAGATAATTTTCAGTAAAGAACGAGCTTATTAATAACTCCCCATACCAGGTATAATATGCCTTAAGCCGCCACGAGGGTCTTCAACATCTCCGTAATATCTGGGAATAATGTGAACGTGCAAATGATGAATTGTTCTTCCTGCCGCCTCACCATCATTTACGCCCCAATTATAACCATCAGGTATTCTATTTATGCCTATATGCTCAAGTGCATCTTCTATCAACTTCTTTGAATATTCATCAACGGGATTCAAAAGCATTTTTTCATAAAGAAGACTCTTATTTACAACCTCAATAAATGTTTTAGATTTCTTAAGTGCTATCCAAAAATCTCCTTGTTCTTTAGGTTCAAGATCTAAGAGGGATACAGCATGTCTTTTTGGAATAAGTTCTGCATGCCCTGGAATCATTGGGAACCTATCAAAGCGTAAATAAAAATACTTTGTTTCCAAAGCAATTTCTTCACCATCTGTCTGAACATCACAGAACAAGCAACTATCTTTAATCATAGTTAATCTCCTTGATTAGAAAAGTTCTAACAGAAGATTAACACAGGTCATCACAATGGTAAAGATAAACTAGTATGTGCCACCATCCAAACTGACAAGAAATTCATGTGCTTCTTTTTTATTTTTTAAACGAATAACTTTTTCTGAATAACCTTTTATAGCTTTCTCTATTTCATCTCGCTCCTTGCGAAATAAGATAGTCATAAAAAACTTAAATCCAAGACTCTCAATATTATTTTGTGGCAATTCCGGCCTACTGACTTGTCTGTGTTTAAACCAGCGTTTAATAGCTTGAAAAAAGGCAACGTAACCCGAAAAATCTAAATATATGATAGTATCTGCTTTTTTTATTCTTTCGTTTGAAAGCGGCTCTATATACCCTTCAATAATATAAGAATCTTGGCTTAATAATTCGCTAATTTTGTTTTTAACTATTTCTGGATCTTGTTCTTCCCAGTTATCTTTCCAAAAAATTGTATCCAAATGGAACACAGGCAAGCCAAGTTTTTTAGAAAGTTCTTTAGAAAACCATGTCTTGCCTATAGCACTTATACCAATTATAATAATTTTTTGCATATGTATATTTTATCATAATTAAAATACACTAGACCTATCTGTATAAAAAATTAAACCTTATTGATTATCCTCTCTGTGCCGAGGAAGAATATATGCATAAAGAACAGTCTCGTGATATATATTTATCAATATAAAAAGCCCCGTTGGGGGCATGAATCGTTATAGAAAATTTTAAAGCTATGAGAATTTTTATATTTAATTATTCCACCTTAAGCTCATCATAGCCTGTTTCTTCATCGGGTTCTCTTTTATATGTTGCGTCATTAAAGGTAAGTACAACAATCTCTGT
The DNA here is from genome assembly GCA_033721415.1 of Candidatus Spechtbacterales bacterium. Classification (GTDB taxonomy): domain Bacteria; phylum Patescibacteriota; class Minisyncoccia; order Spechtbacterales; family 2-12-FULL-38-22; genus JAWWAH01. The sequence continues at coordinate 4,341 of JAWWAH010000020.1, forward strand.
TGTTTCCTTTACTACTGCTTTTTTTAAATGTCCACCCATTGTATCACCATTCATATTAGAAAAAGATAAGTGAATATACACACCATCTTGAGACAATGTTCCCGTACCGGAGACAATCTCCATAGGCTCATTCCAGGTTTTTACGGTTTTACCATCGGGCATTCTTAATGAGCAAGCAACAACTCCTCCAACCACAGACAATAAAACACCACTCTTTATATTATTATCTTTTATGATTTTTTCAAGTTCTGCTCTTATTTCTTGCTTTGGTTTTAGCCTCTTTGTTACTTGTTGCATAAACTATATTGCAGGCCCACCAGGACTTGAACCCGGAATGGCGGTTTTGGAGACCGCTGTTTTGCCAATTAAACTATGGGCCTAAAATAGTTTTAATCTTTAGATTAAAACTATTTGCTCTTTTTCTTCATTTCTACGTGCTTTGTATGAGCTACGCAGTTTTTACAGAATTTTTTTACACCCAACTTAACGTCAGATAGTTTTTTTGTGTTTTTGTGTGTCCAATAGTTCACTCTATTGCATTCTGAACACTTTAGACGCACAGTATTATCTTGAGACATGATATCAGTTTAAATAAATTTAAGTTTAGTTTTATGGCTCAGGTTCACCTGAGCCATAAAACTATTTGAGCCACCTCCCGGATTCGAACCGGGGACCTACGCTTTACAAGAGCGTCGCTCTAGCCAGCTGAGCTAAGGTGGCATGATTATTAAATGAATTCTGTGCGAGGTGAGAGATTCGGCGTCAAGTTGCTAAATTCGCACTGCGCCTTCGCCTTTCGAATCTCGCGCAGAGCAAGGTGACTTGCTCTGCTTCACCTAGCCCTAAACTCTTTCCTAAATTAAATATTTTGGAAAGATATTGTGCGGGGTGAGAGATTCGAACTCCCGTAGGCACAAGGCCACCTGGTTTACAGCCAGGTTCATTTGACCGCTCTGACAACCCCGCATATATATTTCTCGCTTTGCTCTCATTCAAAAAACTGAAAGCGGAGTTGACCAGGGACCTTTTGTCCCGTTGAATCCCCTATAGGAATCCAACCCCCGCATATATACACTATAACCTGCAATAATATATCACACAATATATAAAATAACAACCGTGGAGCCAGTGCGCGGAATTGAACCGCGGACCTCATCCTTACCATGGATGCGCTCTGCCGACTGAGCTACACTGGCACTGCAACTAACCTTCTTTCTATGCTTCTTGGCGTAGATCTTTTAAATGTTGTTTTACTTTATCATTTTCAGGATCTAATTTAGATGCATATTCAAAAGTTTCTATAGCAAATTTATTTTTGTTATTATCAACATACCACACACCCAATTTAATATACGGATCAGGATTTTCAGGATCTTTCTTTATGGCTTCTATCCAATATTCCTCATCCTTATCTTGAACAAGGGATGATACATGCACCCCTCTTTTTCTAGATAATGCTGTGTCTTGTTTTTTATCTTTAGAAATATTTGCAAATCTAGCTTTAGGCAAAGATACTTTCGGAAGGGAAATATTAGATAGAGATATTTTAGGTATTGATACTTCTGATATAAATTTAGGTAACCTGACTTTCGGAAGATTTTTGCTTTCCCAAAAACCTATTACAGTTTTTTTTATTTCTGCTCCATAATATTTCCACACAATAATCAAAATACCGCTTCCTGCGAGTATTATGAGAGAGCTGAAAATATATATCATAATCTTTGGGTTTGTTTATAAAAACAGTATACTTTATAGTTCGTATCTGGTAAAACTGCCCACCTGAATATTTTCTCCAAGCTTTGCTATGTAAGATTCTACCAACTCTTTTATTTTTGTATCAGGATCTTTAACAAAGGATTGTTCTAATAACGATACCTCTTCAGCAAATTTTTGCATTTTACCTTCAACTATCTGCTCTACTATATTTTCAGGCTTTCCAGAATCTGCAACCTGTTCTTTGTATATTTTTTTCTCCGCCTCTTTAACTTCTTCAGGTATGTCTTCGGGCGAAAGATATTCTGGGCTCATTGCAGCAATATGCATAGCAATATCCTCTCCTAACTTCTGAAACTCTTCTGTGCGTGCTACAAAGTCTGTTTCACAGTAAAGCTTTAGCAATACGCCTAGTTTACCACCTGCATGAATATAGGAAAACACAAGGCCGTCTCCTGCATTACGGTCACTTTTTTTCGCTGCTTTTGCAGCTCCTTTTTTACGAAGAACTTCGAGAGCTTTGTCATAGTCATCTCCCGCCTCTTCTAAAGCCTTTTTCACGTCTAACATGCCAGCGCCAGTTTCTTCTCGTAATTTTTTAATTTGTTCTATTTCAGCCATAAAAACAATTCAAATTAATTATTTTTTATCTTTTGATGCCTTTTTCTTTGTTTTTTTAGTCTTTTTTTTAGATTTTCCTTTAGTATTTTTCATCATAGCATCCTTAACCTTCCCTGTTATTAACTCAACTGAGCTGATAGCATCATCGTTCGCAGGTATTATGTAGTCAATCATTTCAGGGTTAATGTTCGTGTCAGCTATTGCAATGGTTTTAATTCCAATTTTCTTAGCCTCTTCTAAAGCAAGGTTGTCCTCATGAGCATCTACAACAAAAACTGCATCTGGTAGTTTATCCATATCTTCAAGACCTCCTAGATTATATTCAAGTTTTTGAATTTCTTTATCCATTTGCATACGTTCATGCTTAGGATATTTTTCCCATTCTTCTGATTTTTTCTTAGCTCTAAGATCTTTTAGATGTTGTACTCTTTGGGATATTGTCTTCCAGTTTGTTAAGGTTCCCCCAAGCCATCGTACATCCACATAAGGCATACCTGTTTCTTTCGCAGCTTCTCTAATAATATTTCTAACAGGTAATTTTGTGCCTACGAATAAGATGGTCTTGTTGCTTTTCACAAGATCTTCTACGGCTTTAAGAGCTTTATCAAGCTCTTCTTTTGTTTTTGTCACATCAATGATATGAGCATTGTTGCGTACACCAAAAATGTAAGGGAACATTCCTGGATGTACTGTTGATTTTTCGTGGCCAAATTGAACTCCAGCCTCGACAAACTCCTCCAATTCTTTGGGAAGTTCTTGTACGGCCTCATCTTCGGAGACCTCTTTTGTTTTTGTTTCTTTATCTTTTTGTGTAGTCATACGGATTTAAGTATATCTTAAAATTAATATTATGACAAGTACCAATAAAGGTTGTTTATAAATATTTTTTTGCAAAAACTACCAGATAAAAGAGCCGCTTTGCGGCTCTTTTTGTATAAAAAGCTTAGGAGAATGGTTTTGGATGATCATCGCACTCTTGACAATCCTTAATTTTTTCCGAAGGGTGGTTTTCTTGTTCATGAATTTCTCTATTTTTACGAAGTTCTTTCCATTCTTCAAGTCCATATTTTGCACTGCCACCAAGGGCCATAACAAGCGCTGTCATAAACATTAATGCAAAAATAGTGTGTGGAAGATAAGGAAGAACTTCAAATCCATAAAGCAGAAATACCAAAAAGCCAAACAGGAATACAGACAGAGCAACTAGATGACCTGGTCTCTCTTGTTTACAATCAGAACACCACAGAGAAAGAACTATATTATGTCCTGCATAACTAGACAATGCAGCTAAATAAATCCAAGGATAATCACTGGGAACTTCTTTACCGCCTGTTGCCTCTACAATTATCAAAACTATAAAGACAACCGTAGAATAAACGCTCATAGATAATAGAACATTGTTATGTACTATTCTGGCAGTTTTTCTAACTAATATTTTTGCAGCTGAAGCTGCAGCTATAATAAATGGAGTAATACCAATTGCTACAAATGTCGGTTCAGGGACTTCGACAAAATATCCTGCACCAAATGGAGCAGGTACTTCAAGTGCTGCAAGAACAACTAGAGATAGACAAATTATCATAAAACCCAGTCCGATATACTGGCCATATCTTTTTCCAATTCTGAGGTAAGGATCACTTACATTTTCGTCTTCATCCAAAACACGTATCTTATGCCTATCGGCTAATGTTCCCACAAGAGAATACATAAAGTCTATGCCGATATAAGTACCCACAATTGCAGTTAAGAAAATAGGGTCGGACCAAGTATGACCCGCGGTTGCAAGAACGCTAAAAACCAAGGTTAGTAGTGTAGCAATGACTGTTGCAATATGTAAAACAGATATAGCATCATTGGGTCCGCGCTTATTAGCATGCGACCACCACGAAAGTAACACTAAGACAAGTAACCCAAGGCCACCTATCAAGTATCCTAATAGATTCATTAAACCACCTCCTTTTCAAAGTGCTTTATACTAGGATTTAACCACAATAATGCATCTAAATCAAGAAAACGAGCTTTTATTCTTGCCCAAAGCGCTAATTAGAAAGCTTGAGGGGTTGCAATTGAAGACTAACTACTATATAATATTTTATGTTGTTTAAAGAATAATAATAGAGTAATAATAAATTATGAAATCAGATATCCACCCAAAATATAATACAAAAACAAAAGTCATTTGCGGATGCGGAAATGAATTTTTTGTTGGCTCAACTCAAGAAAAAATAGAAACCGAAATCTGTAGCGCTTGCCATCCATTTTATACAGGAAAAGAACGTGGCGCTGTTTCAGGTGGTCGTGTAGAAAAATTCAAAAAACGACTTGAAAAAAAGACTGACTTCCAGAAAAAGGCAGAGAAGAAGGCCAAAAAGAAGAAGAAAAGAAAAGAGAAAACCGAAAAAAAGGATAAGTAGAGGGAATCCGTGGATGATCTCAAAAAACTAAAAAAAGAATACAAGGAACTATCAAATGAACTCGCTTCACCCGAGATTTTTTCTAATCCTCAAAAATTACAAGAACTCTCTAAGAGGCATAGCGAACTAAAACAAATTATAGATATCAGGGAAGATATATCTCGTCTAGATGCACAAATAAAGGAAAACAAAAACATGCTTGAAAACGAAAGCGATGAAGAGTTAAAAGCTATGGCAGAAGAAGAGCTAGTCTCTGATAAAAAAAAGAAAAAAGCTCTCAAAAAAGAACTTAATGATATATTGAATCCTCCAATTGGCTCCAATATAAAAGAGGCTATTGTTGAAATAAGGGCTGGTGTAGGAGGAGAAGAAGCTGCACTTTTTGCACAAGACCTCTTTAGAATGTACACTCGCTACGCAGAACAAAAGGGATGGAAGGTTGAGATAATAGAAGAAAGCAAAAGCGACCTAAAAGGCATCAAGGAAGTTACATTTGGCGTCAAAGGAGAAAGTGCTTATTTTCTTCTAAAAAATGAGAGTGGTGTGCATAGAGTCCAAAGAATACCCGAAACCGAAAAGGGAGGTAGGATCCATACATCGACTGCATCAGTGGCCGTTTTGCCAAAAGCAAAACCAGTAGATATAGAAATAAGACCCGAAGATATAAAGTTTGAAGCGTTTCGTTCATCTGGGCCAGGTGGGCAGAATGTAAATAAAGTTTCAACTGCTGTAAGAATCACTCACCTACCCACTGGTATAGCAGTGGCCTCTCAAACAGCCAAAAGCCAGGCTCAAAATCGTGAAAATGCAATGACAATACTAAGGTCTAGACTACTTAAAGCAAAACAAGAAGAAGAAGAGCGTAAGCGAAAAGAAAAAAGAAGAGAACAAATAGGAAGTGGTGAAAGGAGCGAGAAGATAAGAACATACAATTTTCCACAAGATAGAGTTACCGATCACAGGATAAATAAAAGCTGGTTTGGGCTTCCTAAAATTATGGATGGAAATCTAGATGATATTATAGAGGCAATTACAAAAGCTGATAACGACAGTGAAGAATAAATGCCCCTAGTATAAAAATAATAATATGATATAATTGTTTATTGAGTGGTCATTGAAATATAAAACAATAGCCACGAGTTCCTTCCTACTATAGATCTTTAAAAAATATTCCGGCGTAAAGCCCAAAACTTCCGATCAATTGAAAGTTGGTTTCAAGATTAATTATAAAATTATAAATTTTTAATTTTGATCTCGCTTTCAATTGTATTATTTTTATTACGATTGGAAGTGGGATCAACATCATAAACATGACAGAGAACACATTAAATTCATCAAATTTTTTCGAAACAGAAGAAGTTACACTTAATGAAGCAGGATTCGAAGGTGAAACATCTTCAGCATTTGAGGGCGAAGTAATATCCCCTATTAGTAGGCCAACAGGACCCAAATTTGGCAAAGACGCATTAAGCAAAATAGAATCAGACAAATTTAGTGGATGGGGTAAAAAAATAAAAGATTTTGTTCAAGAAAAAAAATATGCCTTAGTGGCAGTGCTTGGAGTGGTTCTTTTCGCAGCAGCAGGATTTTGGGCTGCAACAGCACTACATGGCACATCTCTTCCACTTGGTCTAGCTGATTTGCAAAAAGGCGTAGCGGTAGAAGAAGGTGCTTCGGTAACAACTCCAACATTCGATAATGTATCACTAACAACACAGGGAAGCTCCCAGGTTGCCTCATCAACATCAGAAATTACACTAGCAGCAGAAACTGGAGAAGGAGTAACTCATGTTGCACGAAAAGCAGTTACGCAACAGATGGAAAAAGCAGGGTTAAGCCTATCAGCAGAACAAAGGATATATGCAGAAGACTTTCTTAAAGACCAAGTGGGAGCAACAACGCTTACACTAGGACAAGAGGTGACATTTTCAGCAGAAGATATTAACGCAGCTATAGCTGCTGCTCAAGGTCTCTCTGAAGCAGAACTTCAAAACCTAACACAATACACTCAAAACGTAAGCTTCTAACTGCAAAACGGTTAGTGCCTACAGCTCCTAAACTTCTAAAGTTTCAAAAATCCAGTTCAAAAAACGCGCCGTACGGCGCGTTTTTTGATTTTTATAACTTAATCTGTATTATTTATCTTCCCTCTAGAATATCTATGTCTTGTTGATAATCTGCCGCTCTTGCCATAATCTGATTGCCATAAAAATGGTTTATAGATGGCCCAGGGCATCTTCCTGAATAATATATCATAGCAGCACACCATTCATCGTTATAGCCTCCTCCTGCTGCTCCTGCGGCGGATAGCTTAACAGCTGATGCCAAGAACGCATCTCGTATCAACCAGGGGTCAGCAGGGCGTCCTAGGATAGCAGCAACCCTATCCCTATAACCCATCCATGTTGAAGGTAAAAATTGTGCGGGGCCCATCGCTCCACCATATCCATAAGGAACCCCTTGATAATATATCTCAGGCCAACAAGATATTCTTGTATTGTATGGGTCTCTTCCTAATTCTTGAGTTATTTGGAAAAATGGCTCTACGTCACGAGTTGCCTTCATTGTTCTTGGTATTATTCTTCCAGTATTTACACCTTTGCCATCGCCGTTATCTTTGTTGTGCAAAGTACATAATCCAACATTTTTACCCCATGATGATTCTTGCTTTAAAACAGAAAGCAAGAATGCTGCACGCACCCCAGTAACATTTTCTGCATATTTAGCATGATTGTAAGCTTCTTCGAAAGTAACAGCTACTCCAGCACCCTCAAGACGGAATAATTGATTTCGTACCTGACTAATTGTTTTGGCTGTGTTGTCTGCAAGCTCTTGGTATTCTTCTTCTTTCTCCTGAGATGCTTCAAGAAGATCTTCTTTTTCAGCAATCTTTGAATTTAACTGTGCTCTTTGTGCGCTCTGTAGCTGGAGATTTGCAGCCTGCTCATCCATTTTTTGTTCTAAAGCGAGTTTTTCTTCTTCAATGTCAGCTTTTATTTCTTTGATTTTTGCAAGTGCTTCTGACAAGCCGGTTTGCAAGCTATGGATATTGTGAACATCTGCAAAAAATTCTGATAATGTTTCGCTAGTTAGCACTATTTCAACTGTAGAGGTTTTATCAAGCTTATAGATGCTCAAGATGAGATTAGACATTAATTCTTTCTGTTTATCTATCTTCTCATTTAATTCATCAATAGCTTCCTGATTAGCCTGAATAGCAAGATCTGTTTTTTCTAGAGTAAGCCTAATCTTTCTTATCTCAAGCTGGATACCATATATTTGATTCTCTAAAATAGATATATCTCTACTGTAGCTTTTTCTCTCAGCACGATATTTTTCCTCCTCTGCCCTATTCGCCTGAAGTTCTTGTTCTAAGTCTTGCAATTTTCTTTTGAGTTCTTCTATTTCATCTTGAGTTGTTTGATCACCAGAGGAATCTTGTGCATAGCTGGTTATATATCCTGATCCAAGTATAAATCCTGATACAAAAACAATTATTCCCAGTACAAGAAAAAACCGCACAAAAGTATCATACCTTTGTGCGGTTTTTATATGCTCTAATTTTTTTATAAAATTATTGAAGAATACTTGCATCGGTTCCCAAAATGCGTGATTTAATAATCGCTTACTATTCCTGAGGTGTTTTCTCTTCGCCTCCTTCTTCTCCTTCTTCTCCCTCTTCATCCTCTTCCGCTTCTCTCTTTTCTTCGCCCTCTGTCTTAATGTCAGCAATTTGATCTTCTTCTGTTAGTTCTACTTCTTCCTCTTCAGGTTCTTCTTCTCGAGGTTCATCTACCATGAATACAACTTCATCATCTTCAGCCAATACCTCAACTTTATCAGATGTTTTTAGTTCGTTAACCAGTATAGACTTACCTATCTCATCTAGACCCGTTATATCAACTGTAATTTCATGTATAAGGTCTTTTGGTAATGCTTTTATATCTACTTCGTGCAAGTTATGCACAAGAACACCTCCAGCTTCTTTCACGGCAGGAGCCTCACCAGAAGCCCTGACAGGTACTGTAATTTCAATTTCTTGATCCATGGGTAGTTGATAAAAATCAACGTGCATAAAACGCCCTGTTACAGGATTGGATTGTGTGTCACGTATTAAAACTACGTTGTCTTCTTTACTCTCTTTTTCACCCTCTACATCCAATGCTATCAAGGTTGTTTCTCCCGCTTCTCTGTAAACACGAAGAAAATCTCCTCTCTCAACAGAAAGTGGAGTTGATTTCATTTTTGGTCCATAAACAACACCAGGAATGAAATTTTCCTTTATAATATTCTTTGCCTTTATTTTAGTATCTCTTTTTTTTACAGGTAAATGTAACATAGTATTTTATTTGCAAGCCCACAAAGATTTATGATTATCGGGCAAGCCTGTTATTCTTCTAATATTTTATGAATCTCGAGAATGTCATCTGCAGATATTGGCTTTAATTCATCATATCGCATTAAATCCTTCTTTGTCATGTCTGTTAAAGTTCCGATGGTGGTGACAAACCCCATCACACTTTTTATGACGTATATAGACACAGAACTCTTACAGTCGCTGCATTGAGCATAGACGTTACTAATATCATTCTTTTTAGATATAACGCTTGCTCCGCGCGCCTTAAAAGCCTCTCCGCAAACAGGACAACTTCCAAGGTATTTAAATTCTTGATCTGTTTTACGCATTCCCGTAGCTTATTCAATGATTATTATACTAATACAAAAAATGAATAGAATCAACCCCGTTAGAGGCCGGACGCGAATTCTTTGCGTTCGCTGGCTCTATACGGGGTCAACCCCTACAACTATATTATACCCTACCAACAGAACCAAATATCTTAACCTTTTCTTTAACCACTTCAGCGACAGCTTTTCTTGCTTGGTCTAGGTAATGGTAAGGGGCAACCTCTTCAGGTTTTTCGGCTAACTCCTGGCGAAGCGCTTCTGTATAAGCTATACGCAATTCTGTGGAAACATGTATATTGTTAAATCCCATACTCACAAGTTTCTTCATATCTTCTTCTACTATGCCAGATCCTCCATGTAATACAAATGTTATATTGGGCAGTGCTTGACGTAATTTTTCTACAAGATCAAATCTTATAACTGGCTTATTTGCAGCAATACCATGCAAATTACCAATAACTGGAGCAAAGCGATCTATTCCAGTTTTTTCAACAAAATCCACAGCTTGTTCAGCTTTTGTGTAGCTATCTTCGGGTATTTCAACAGCTTCTTTGTATATCTTAGATGATTCTGTAACGAAATATCCAAGCTCTCCCTCTACTTCAACATCGGGTCTATTTTTCTTAACTTTTTCAACAACTTTTTGCACGCCCGCAATGTTATCCTCGTAGCTTTCTTTTGAAAAATCAGCATGTATAGATTCATATCCTGCATCAAAAGCTTCTAAAGCAGATTCAGGAGTTTTATGATGATCTGCATTAATATACACAGGAATATCCTCTTCTTCTCGAAAACTACGCACTAAATAAAGAGCTTGCTTTGCCCCAATAAACTTTCGCTCTCCTTCGGATGTGCCCAAAGCAGCAGGAGATTTTGATTCTTTCAAGCCATCTAATATTCCGTTTAACTGGGCTAGTGATGAAAAATTAAAATGCGGAACAGCCCAATGCTCGCTCAATGCTTGTTTGTGTAGTTCTGTTAGTGTGGGTAATTTAGACATTTTTATTTATTAAATTAATTATTCAAGCTTGATACTTCCTTTATCAAAGTTTTTTAGGATTAATTTATATCTTTCTTCTTTGCCAACGTATCTGCGAAAGGCCTCGTTCCACAAAGCTTCCTGTTGATGATAATTGAAGTGTGTCGGATCTCCTGCACTATTTGCTGCTAAAGAAAAAGTCGTGTCTTCTAAATCAAAACTTATAAACTGCTCTTTGCCGTCTTTATCTTTAAAATAACCAGCTACCCAATCTAAGTCATCCCAAAATTCCAAGCCGATTTCTTTCCATTTTTCACCAAACGCAACTGCATCGTCCTCCCCTTTTCGCCAATGCAATGATTCGGGATTAACGCGAGGCAAGAAAAGTCGTGGGTCATTAGGATCTACTTTCCACAAGTACCTCTGGACTATAAGCCACTCCCCCTTTTCAACGCTATCTTTTTCAGGTACATCTCCACGTAGAAAAGATTTTAACTTCTCAGCAAACTCAGGGCTCGCAGAGTGATATTCAAAAAGTCTACTATAAAAAGCAATTTCGTGAAAATAATGGAAGAATAATGTAAAGTCACGCATTAAAGCTCCAGGAACCCCCTGGTTTATAGGATTAAGAAAGATAACTCCAAATTCTTTTAGATGACTTACGTTATGATGCTTTTTAGCAACAAACTTTTCTGCTATTTCTTTCCATTGTGGACTCAAAACTCTAAGCTCTATAGATCTTTTTTCAAAATCATCAAATGTAAAATCACTATAAGCTACATCAAATGCCTTGTGCATCCATTCTTCGTTTTCAGTAAAACGCAGGGCGCTCATTATTTCCATTATGTCTTCTTTTTCTAGAAGCTCTTCTACATTAGCATAATGCAAGTATTCAATAGTTCCCTCTGGTGGATGGGCTCTAAGTATTTCTTCTGCTTTTTCTTTTTTTAAAAAATAACCCTCATGCTCCGTTGCTATATTAAATGAAGCTTGCCTTATTTTATCAAAAACCTTATGAGTTCCTTTTGGTGTCGAGAGGTCCTCTCTTGTTATTTTTAAAAAATCATAAACCGCATCTTCATCTTTTTTAATTTGCTCTGTAAGAGCTTCAATTACTTCCTCTGCAGAAGATTCCCAGGTAAGACCAAGGGCATCCAACCTACCTTCAATATGCGCATCTACATCCTTCTCCATTTGTTCTACTACCCCCTCTTTACCGAGAATATCCTTCATGTCCTTCTCTAGTTTTTGAAAAACTTCTGGGGTAACCTTAGCTATTTTGTGTAATTTTGTTTTTGCACTACTCATTTATCTTTGTTTTTTTAATTTTAAGTTTGCCAAATTTTTTAGACGATTCACCCCTAGCTAATACTCCATTATTTGCGCCCCACTCACTTACTACTCCTGTAGCATTAGCGCTACCAAGCTGTATTGCATCCTCTACACTACCACCCCTAATAATAGACGACGTAAAACCTGAACCAAACGCATCTCCTGCTCCTGTTCTATCTATAAACTTTTTCTCTTCAAGAGCAGGGGCTTCCCATCTATATTCGCCATCAGAAACCATGACTCCATCAGGACCAAGAGTCATTACAGCAATCCCTTTAACCATTTTATCAAGCTCATTGAATATCTCATCTTTATTGTCATAATCCATTTCATTTAAGAGTGCAGCCTCTTCCCTATTTACAAATAGAATATCTACATATTTTAACAACTCGCCTAATTTCTTTCCCATTTTAAGCTGAGTAGAACCGGGGTTAAGAGCTACTTTTACACCCTCTTTGTTTGCGCGCTCAAGTAATGGTCTAAAAACAGCTGCGCTATCTCCACCTAAATGAGTTACAAATATCCACTTAGTGCTTTGTAGTATATCAAAAGGAAACTCCTCTTTGTTCATTGAATTAGATGCTCCTCTGTAAACAAATATACTTCTTTCTCCTGAGGGAGAGTGCACAACAACAGAATATGCTGTATAAACATCTTCGTCGATTAACATATTCTCTGTATTAACACCAGCTTCTAATAATCTTTTTTGTACCGATAATCCACGAGAATCATCCCCTACTTTACACAATATAGAGGTTTCTAATTCTTGATTCGCAAATGTAATTGAGGCATTCACTGCGCTTCCTCCTGTAGCATAATGTATTTCATCTACAGAAACCTTTGAGCCTTCAGGTACGCAAATACCTCTTCCTGTTGTGAATTGATCACTTTCTACTGATTCCAACGCACTGCTTTCTAAATAAACATCTCGCGTTGAAGAGCCAATAGCGATTACGTCATAATTATTCATAAGTTATATATTAAACCTTAACTCTCTTTATTATACATGATAGTTTCTTATTAACGAAATCTTGCATTTTCTTCAAAAATATGAGATAACATGCCTAGCACCTTGCAAAGATAAAAGAAAGGAACAAGGTTGCAATACCTCGTACTCGCAGCGGAAGCAGGCGGAGAGCACTCTGCACACTTCGGTGGATCATTATTGCCAATGGCGCTAATGTTTTTTGTTGCTCTCGTATTGGTTGCTGGAGCAAAGAAGATAAATCAATCTCCTGTTCTCGCTCAACTTGGAAGCGGTATTCTTCTTGCCACAGTGCTAATCTTTCTGGAAAGAAACTACGCAATACACCTTTATTCGGACATCATGGAGAACCCATACATCGAAGGGTTTGCTGAATTTGGTGTAGTAATACTTCTTTTGCATATAGGAATGCACTCAACAGTGGGAGAAATGCTCAAAGTTGGAGGCAAAGCAACCGCCGTTGCTCTCGTAGGAGTTATTTTGCCTATTCTTGGCCTTCTAGCACTGGCTCTCCCTTTTAATATAGGTGGCGGAGACTGGACTGTTATTCTCTTCTTTGGTGCTGCGATGACAGCAACAAGTGTTGCGCTATCGGTAAGCGTATTAAAGGAGCTTGGATTAGCTAGCAGTAAAGAAGGCAAGACTGTTCAGGGAGCCGCTGTAATAGATGATATTCTTGGGCTTGTGTTGCTTGCTCTGGTTGCAGGAATGGCCACAAGTGGCAGTATTGATACGA
>JAWWAH010000021.1:0-17726 GCA_033721415.1 Candidatus Spechtbacterales bacterium
AACCTTTAAACTGGAGGGTATAAATGCCCGCTTTGCTGTAAATTTTTCAAAAAACAATTATCTAAATTAATGTATGAAAATTATGTTTGGAAAATTATATTTAGAATATAAAAAAAAATCGACTCAAGTACTTGAGTCGATTTTTTTAATTAACTCACATACTTGAGTCGATTTTGAGTTAATTAAATTAATTAACTCATGCGTATGAGTCGATTCCTGCCTGCCAGCAGGCAGGTTGAGTTAATTTTTTCTCTCTACGCTTAACACCCCATCTATAGAATTTAACTTATCTATAACCCTCTTTAGTTGTTTTACATTATGAATTTGCATTTCTGTATATATTATAAAATCTCCACCACCACCTGTATTTGAATTTAGAGATGCAATATTTACACCGAGCTCAGATATAGCTCGACTTATATCTTGAAGAAGTCCTACGCGGTCGGATACTTTGATATTGATGTTTATTATAGATGCAGTTGAGTCTCCTGACCAAAAGGCAGGTAGTATTTTGTCTTGCCCTTTTGATTTATGTAAGTTTTCGCACTTTATTTTATGTATGCTCGCCCCTTTTCCAACTGTTATATATGCCGCTATTTTTTCAGGTGGGACAGGATTACAACATTTAGCGATGTGTTTTTGAATACCACTTATTCCAGCTATTGTTACTCCCGTAGGTGTTCGAGAAGGTATGTTAGCTGTAGGTTGTGCTATCTCTTCTTCTGGTTCACCAACTATAGTTTTTGCTACCTTACCAACAGAAATATCACCATGTCCTATTGCAGCAAAGAGCTGGTCTTCATTTTTGTACTTAAATTTATCAACAACCTCTTTTTGTTTCTTACTTTCAACTTCGTCCCAACTTTTACCTTCTAGTGCCTTTAATTCTTTGTCGAGCATTTCTTCTCCTGCAGCTATGTTTTGCTCGAGGTCTTCTTTTTTAAACCATGCTCGTATGCGATTTCTGGCGGCTCTTGTTTTAACAAAGCTTAACCATGTTTGTGAGGGCGTCTTCTTTTTTGAGGTTATAATTTCCATTACGTCACCATTCTGAAGTTCGTAGCTTAGCGGGACTATCTTTCCATTAGCTATTGCAGCTGCACATCTATCTCCAATTTCAGAGTGTATTGAATATGCAAAATCTACGGCAGTTGCTCCCTGTGGGAGATCTATGACATCGCCATTAGGCGTAAAGGCAAATATTCTATCACTGAAAACATCTATTTTAAGATTATCAATCAACTCTTCGCTTGGGGCTGTTTCCTTTTTCCACTCTTGCAAGCCTTTAACCCAGTTATATGTTTTTGCAAGATCATGAGAGTGTTGGCCACTTCTATTTTTGTATTTCCAGTGTGCCGCTACTCCGAACTCTGCTTCTTGGTGCATTTCTGGTGTTCTAATCTGTATTTCGGTTATTCTTCCGTCCACAGCGAAAACAGTTGTGTGTAAACTACGATAGCCGCTTGGCTTGGGCAGAGCTATGTAGTCCTTTATTCTTCCCGGGAGAGGCTTCCAGAGCTTGTGTATTATTCCTAAAACCCTATAGCACTCTTCAATGTTATCAACTATTATCCTAACTGCTGTTAGGTCATATATTTGGCTCCAATTGTGGTCGTATTTTTCTAATTTTCGCCAAAGACTATAGTAGTGTTTTGCGCGAATCTCTATTTTGAGTGGTCTGATATTCTCCTTAGCTAATTCTTTATTTAGGGTAGGTTTGAGTTTTCTTAGATAATTTTGTGCATCCCTAAACCTATAATTTGCCTCATTCTTTATATAATCATATTCTTCAGGATATAGATAAGGAAATGCTAAATCTTCAAGCTGCTTTGCCATTTCTGCAACACCGAGGCGAGTTGCAATTGGGGCATAAATATCCAGTGTTTCAAGAGCAATTCTTTTTTGTTTTCTTTCAGGAAGAGCCTCAAGAGTTTTCATATTGTGTAAGCGATCAGCAAATTTGATTAGAATTACGCGTACATCTTTCGCAGTTGCTACAAGCATTTTTCTTAGATTTTCTGCGTGTCGTTCTACCCCCCTGTATTTTATCTTCCCAAGCTTACTAACGCCTTCAACTAGAAATGCTATCTCTTTACCGAATATTTCATCTATTTCTTCAAGGGTTACTGGAGTGTCGTCTACAACATCATGCAAAAGAGCAGCTGCTATTGTTGCAGGGTCCATATCCATCTCTGCTAAAGTTAAAGCTGCATCCAATGGGTGTACTATGTAGGGTTCTCCAGATTCTCTTTTCTGCGAAGAATGAGCTTCTTCTGCTATATCGTAAGCCTTTTGGATAAGCTGCTTGTCAGAGGGGTCTGGATAGAACGACTGTATCTGTTCTAATTTTTTGTCTAATGTTTTTTTCATATTGTTGTTAAACATTCAACATCGTATTTATAAGTATAATACAACATAAATACGAAAAATAAAAAGAAAAAGAACATATAGTAATTATCCTTCTATAAATCAAATAATAATCGGTAGCAAAATAAGATGTGAAAGTAGTTATCTTTAACCATTTTCCATTGTTTTTTCGGGTTTTTGTGGTATATTAATGCCAGCTATTTGAAAACTCAGAGAGGAAGGTTTTAATTGTGAAAGAAGAAACAACAGCTATTCATGCTGGCTTAGATAACCCAAATGGAGGCGTTACAACACCTGTTGATCTTTCGAGCACTTTTAGGCAAGATAGCCTTGCGCTTGATGGATTTGCATATAGCAGATTGTCTAACCCGACAGTCGCGTCTCTTGAGAAGCAGCTTGCTGCTTTGGAGGATGCTACATATGCGTTAGCATTTTCTTCTGGGATGGGTGCTATATCTACAACTATTTTAGGCCTTCTGGAGAGCGGTGATGAGATAATAGTTTCAGACGATTTATACGGCGGAACTCAGAAGTTCCTAGATACCATTGCTATAAAGCTAGGTATTACCGTAGTTCGTGTTGATGCTGTTCACTCCGTTAATGTTGCGAACGCTATAAACGACAAAACAAAGATGATTTATCTAGAAACACCAACAAATCCTCTTCTAAAGATAGTTTCACTGCACGATATATGTTTGGTGCGTGATATTAATCTAATCAGCAATCCCTTGATTGTGGTTGATAATACTTTTGCCACTCCCTTGGGGCAAGATCCACTTTTCTGGGGAGCCGACATTGTTCTACATAGTTTAACTAAGTATATTAATGGCCACAGTGATGTAATTGCTGGTGCCGTGATGTTAAACGATAAAGGGCTAAAAGATACTCTTTTTGCTACCCGTACATATATGGGTACGTGTATGAATCCTTTTGATGCGATGCTTGTATCTAGGGGGATTAAGACTCTTCCTGCGCGAATGAATTTGCATGAAGCAGGAGCTAATGAAATCGCAATCTTTCTTGAGGGTCATCCAATGGCAGAGAATGTTCTCTATCCTGGACTTAGATCTCACCCACAGCACAATATTGCAACTCAGCAGATGGATAACTACGGCGGAATGGTTACCTTCACCCTTAAGGGTGATACAGATGCGGTGCAAAGATTCTTGGATGCTCTTAAGATATTTACGCCTGCTGTTAGTTTGGGCGGGGTAGAATCTCTTATAGAGGTTCCGTATTTTATGACGCATGGAAACATGTCTCATGAAGAAAAGGATACTCTTGGTATCACGGAAAACATGATACGCATATCAATAGGAATAGAAAATATTGACGACCTCCTTAAAGATCTTACTACTGCACTTCAAGCTGCAAAGTAAGGTTAACTAGTTTATTATAAAACCCCTCATTATGAGGGGTTTTTGTTTTGGGATAAAAACTATAGTTATTGATTTTAAAAGTTATTATGCTATATTATTCACAACATAGAGAAAGGCTCTATGTTGTGAACGAGAGGAGCTTGTTATGGCGGGTAATACTGTCACAGGCGAGCAAAGAGACGAGATTCAAAAGCTTTTTTGGGAAATAGAGCGCCAGCTGCGCCAGAGAAGTGGTTATCCATACAATATAAAGGAATTAAGGGATCACCTTGTTATGGCAATAGAGGGAGAGTTTTCTAAATTTCGTTTTGAGCGTGATATGGCAAAAGAGTGTGGCTGGGCGCTTTTTTTCGACACAGGTTTTAGTCCACATATTTCAAGCGTTAGAGATTTTGATGTTGTTGAGTTTTTGTATCGTGACGAACAATATATTAAATGGCCAGAGTTTCAAGAGCGGGCATTTACTCTTAATGCTAATTTAGGCCAAGAAGTAGCCGAATATCTATTAAAGCACCAGGAAGAAATTCCCGCAGATTGGCGACAGAAGATGTACTTGCTTTTTCCGGGCACAATATGGAAGAAGGAATCCACATTCTTCATACCGGCTCTCAGCTTTAACCTAAATAACGAGTGGGGAATGCAATTTTTACGACATGATAGCAATTTTCATGGACAGCTTCTCACCGCACATCCTCACTGCCCTTAATTAGGTATATGCAAAGCTCGCATAGGAGGTATGAGTATTTTTAGTTTATATTAGTTCATTATAAAACCCCTCGTTGCGAGGGGTTTTTGTTTTGGGGTAAAAACTAGATTATTTTTCTTGATACTTACACTCTTTCTCTGAGCACTTTATTACATCACCCTTTTTGTAGTTTTTTTCTACCAATACACCCTTTTCGCACTCGGGGCATTTTTTGATACGCTCTTTTGTGGTTCCCTCAACTTTTTCTGTTATGGGTTTATCCCAAACCGCAAAGTCGCAATCAGGGTAGCGGTTGCAACCGTAGAAGTTTTTTCCTCTGCGAGTCCTCTTGATAACAACTTTACCCTGTACGCATTTAGGACAGGGGAGTTCAAATTTTTCTCCATCGTCATTCTTTTCCTCTAGTGGTTCTGTATTTTTGCATTCTGGAAATCCACTACAAGCATAGAACCATCCATATCTTCCCATCCTTTTTACCATAGGCTTGCCACATTCTGTACACTTTTTATCTGTCTCTTGTACCGGGATCTGTTTTTCAACTTCTTCATATTTTTTCTCTAGTCTCTCTTCAAATGGAACATAGAAATCTTTCATAACCTTGCGCCACTCTTTTTGGCCTTCGGCTATCTTATCTAATTCATCCTCCATGGTTGCTGTAAATTGTAAATCTACCACCTGGGGAAAATGTTCTACTAAAAGATCTATCACAATGAATGCTATTTCTGTTGGCTCAAGGCGCTTTTGATCGTTTTTTTGAACATAATTTCTATCTTGTATGGTTGAGATTATAGGAGCATATGTAGAAGGACGTCCTATTCCGTTTTTTTCTAGAACCTTAACCAGGCTTGCTTCGTTGTAGCGTGCTGGTGGTTTTGTGAAGTGTTGTTCTTTGTTTAAATCTTTTAGTTTAAGAGCTTCTCCTTCCTTTAATTCTGGAAGATCTGCTTCCGTAAACTTTATAGGATAAACTTTTAGAAATCCATCAAACTTAAGTACTTGCCCAGTGGATCTAAACGTATACTCGGTTTCTGTTGAAATATCGATACTGGTTGCAGCAAAGCGGGCAGGTTGCATTTGGCTTGCAAGAAATCTTTGCCATATTAGAGTGTATAGTTTTTTCTGAGGGCCTTCCAGTTTTAATTTATTTGGTGACTTTGTTGGATTGGTTGGGCGTATTGCTTCGTGAGCTTCTTGGGCTCCCTTTGATCTCGTTTTAAATCTACGAGATTTTTGAGGAAGATATTTACTACCAAACTCCTTTTCTATGTATGCTCTTCCTGCAGAGAGTGCGCTTTCTGCAAGGTTTAAAGAATCTGTTCTGTGGTACGTAATGAATCCTCGTTCATATAAGTTTTGTGCGAGCATCATTGTTCGCTTTGCTGTATATCCGTGGCGACTCCAAGCAGCTCGTTGAAGTGTGCTTGTTGTAAAGGGGGGAAGCGGATTCCTCTTTTTATCTTTTTGTTCAATATTTGCTACTTTCCAATTAGCATTACGCAACTTATCTGTAATCTCCTTTGCTTCCTTTTCATTTTTAATTGCAAGTTTATCGAGAGTTTCTCCATCTTTGGAATGTAGTTGAGCGGAAAAATCGCTTTTACCTTTAGCATTTAAGAGTGCCTTTATACTCCAGTATTCATCTGGCTTGAAGGCTTTTATTTCTCTCTCTTTTTCAACTATTAACCTAACAGCAACTGATTGTACACGTCCTGCAGATAGGCCACGAACAACCTTTTTCCATAGAAAAGGGGAGAGCTTGTATCCTACAAGCCTGTCTAGTATTCTGCGTGCTTGTTGTGCGTCTACAAGATCCATATAAATATCACGAGGATCTTCAAGCGCTTTCTGTATGGCGTCCTCTGTTATTTCATGAAATACGATTCTCTCTACTGGCTTGTCGTCTTTTCTTTTTTTATCAAGTTCAAGAGCCTTTACTATGTGCCAAGCTATTGCTTCTCCTTCTCGGTCTTCATCTGTGGCAAGAATTATTTCGTCGGCTTTCTTTGCCTCTTTTTTAAGAGCCGTAACCTTTTTACGCGCCTTTGTTGGAATAACATATCTAGGCTCGAAGTTTTTTTCTGTTTCTACTCCAAGCTCGCCCTTGGGAAGGTCTCGTATATGTCCATATGAAGATGTTACGGTAAAGTCTTTTCCTAGAAATTTGGATATTGTTTTTGCTTTTGTTGGAGACTCTACTATGACTAATTTACTCATTTTTACATTGATGCAATATAATGATTTGCCTTAGGCTCTTCTATTATATCTTCTAAAATTAATTTTGTTACAATCTCTGCGACGTCGCTTGGATCTAATTTAGTTTCTTCGATTATTGTGTCTATATGTATTGCTTCCTGTGATTCTGCTATAAAGTCGTATATTCTTTTTTCTTCTCCTTCGAGTTGTACAGCATTGCCCGAAGGCTTGTCAAGTTTGAGTTCATAATTTAGATTTAATTCTTCTAGTATATCTTCGGCTGAAGTAATGCATTTTGCTCCTTGCTTTATTAGGTCGTTGCAGCCTTCAGAAAGTCTTGAAAATATGGATCCAGGAACAGCATAAACATCTCTATTATAATCTACGGCAAAGCGTGCTGTGCTTCTGGCCCCACTTTTAAGGGGGGCCTCAATTACTAATACCCCTAATGATAATCCCGCTATTATTCTATTTCTTTTTATGAAGTTGCTTGGGTATACCCTTGATCCGGATTCATATTCACTCATTATAATTCCTCCTGATTCTATTATATTTTGTGCAAGTCTTTTGTTTGTTTTAGGAGAGATACTTTTATCGTCAACCGGAGTTCCTAAAACAGCGATTGCTGAAAACTTATTTTCGAGTGTTGCTTTGTGAGCATAAGCATCAATACCCCTTGCTAGTCCACTGATTACTGTAATATTATTTTTAGAAAGCCCTGCTGTAATTTTTTCTGCAGCTTGTTTTCCATATTCAGAACATCTGCGTGTTCCCACAACAGCTATTCCTGCTGGATAATCTAATGCATCTAGGTTGCCCCTATAGTATAGCAATTCAGGAGGATCATTTATTTCCTTTAATATTTTGGGATATTTTTCATCTGTTATTTTTAGCTTTTTTATATCCATTGTAGTTATGAAGAGTTTAATTCTTCGATAGCCTCATTTAATAATTGGCAGTATAAATTAAATCCTACTTTTGCGATACTTCCGCTCTGTTCTTTCCCTAATAAATTACCCGCTCCTCGTAATTCAAGATCACGCATGGCTATATTATATCCAGCGCCTAGATAATCTGATTCTTTTAGCGCCTCAAGGCGTTCTCTTGCTTTTTCGGGCACTTCTCGATTTGGGTGTAAAAAGTATGCGAATGCTTGTTTGTCTCCGCGCCCCACCCGGCCACGTATCTGATGTGCTTGTGCTAAACCAAGGCGAGTTGCGTCATCCACTATCAGTGTGTTTGCATTTTTTAGATCTAGTCCATTTTCCATTATAGTCGTTGTGACAAGTACGTCAATTTTTCCTTCTCTAAAACTCTCCATTGCATGTATGAGATCCGACTCAGAAAGTTTTGCATGCATGAAATCTATCTTAGCGCTTGGTACTAATTCTTTTAGTATTTCAACAGTTTTCTTAAGAGACAATATTCTGTTGTGCAAATAAAATACCTGGCCATTACGCGACAATTCGTTTTCTATAGCTTTTTTTATGGTATCTCTATTGTGTTCTTTGACCACTGTTTTTATTGGAGTTCTGCCATATGGTGGAGTGTCTATCACACTCATGTCTCTAAGGCCACTTAATGCAAAGTGAAGAGTTCGAGGTATGGGTGTTGCAGATAAAGACAGCACATCAAGTGCAGGATATTTTTCTTTAAGCTTTTCTTTTTGCTTAACCCCAAATCTTTGCTCCTCATCTATTATAAGCATACCAAGATTGGCGAACTCAACGTTTTTTTGAAGAAGCTTGTGTGTTCCAATAACTATGTCGCATTTTTTATTTTTGAGTGCTTTTAATACTTCGCGCTGCTTGGCAGGTTTTTCTATTCTTGTTAGCTTTTCTATTCTTATTGGGTATGAGTTTTTATTAAAGCGCTCTGTGAAGGTTTTAAAATGTTGATGAGCAAGCACGGTTGTTGGTGCAATCAATGCGACTTGATAACCTGCACTTATTGCATAAGCAGAGGCTCTTAGAGCAACTTCTGTTTTACCAAAACCAACATCCCCACATATTACTCGATCCATTGGTATTGGGCGCGAGAGGTCTTTTTTCACATCGTTTATGGCATTAAGCTGATCAGGGGTTTCGACATGTTCAAAATCTTTTTCTATAAGGTGTGATACTTCTTCATCAATCCTGTACGAATTTCTGGTTGTTACCTCTCTTTCAGCATATATTGCCGCCAACTTCTTTGCTGTTTTTATTAGGTCCTCTTTTACTTTGCGTTTTGTTTTTTCCCATATATTACCACCAAGACGTGTTGGCTTTGGCTCGCCGAAACCAATATAAGGTTCCACCTTGTAAGCAACTTTGATTGGTACAAATAATTTATCGTCTTGCGCATACTCTAAAACAAGTAAGTCATCGCTATCTAGATTTTGATTTGTGGGATCATTTTTTTCAATTCCTTTAAAATGAGCTATGCCGTGATCTATGTGCACCACGTAAGTACCGGGTTCTAGCGAGGCAACATGTTTTTGAAGTTCTTTTTCTTTTTTTTCCTTTTTCTTAGATATATCAGCTTCGCGTGCAACAAGATCCTTCAATTTTTTTTCGGGTTCATCGTTTTTTATTTTCAACATAGGAAATATTCCTGAAATCATGTTGCTACCAAACTCTATTCGAAATGCATGAGGGCTATTAATAGGGAAGACGTCTATTATTCCTCCACGATGAGCAAATTCTCCAGGGTTAGATACTTTTACGACTCTTACATATCCCCATTCGGCCAATGAGCGCATAAATTCGCTCATGGATATTTTTTGATCTTTCTCTATCTCTTTGTAATTTGCATACCAGAAGCTTGTAAACTTGGTTGCCTCCTTTTTTATTTTTGTATTGTTGTTTTCAAACCAAATTAACCCCTTTTCTAAAATAGGGGGGGTTATGCGAACTATCGCTACTTTCTTTGTCTGATTTGTCTTTTTAGTCACGCGTTATTTATACAATAGATGCAGTATCATGTAAAGAGAGTGCTTAGCATACGAGCAAAATAAAGAAGCAGCCTAGGCTGCTTCTTTATTTTGCTCGTACTCTTGTAAGGCTTCGTCTATTTCCGCCTCCATTTTTTTTGAGTCCTGCATAACGCTTTCTGCTGAATCTCGTGTCTTTTTTGCTTTTGCGTCATCTTCTTCTTGTGCCTTTTCTTCTTCCTCTCTTTTAGCTTTTTCTTCTTGTGGGTTATGCTTTGGCTTTTCTTTGTATATACGTTTTCTTTTCATTTGATTTTATGAGTGAAACGAATAAAATCACTCCGTAAGACAGGTTGATATAATTTATACCTTACAGCCTGTATCGCGGAGAACCTTAATTTGTCCCTATTAATTAGTTACTTTTACTATTTAATAATAACACACGGCAGTAAATAAAAAGAAACGCCCAGAAGCGCTTCTTTTAAAAAACTCTAGTATAAAAAGATCTAACTACTGCCCACCCTTCTGGATGTATCCTTTGACAAACTCTTCAGCGCCTTCCCCAAGAAGGTCATCGATTTCGTCGATTAAGTCATCTACCTCTTCAACGGCTTCGCGACTCTGCTTGTTGTCTGCAGGCTTTATTTCCTTTACTTGTTCTTCTTCACGCTTTTTCGGCTGCTTTTTCTTATGAATCCTCTTAGCCATCTTGGGCCCCTTCCTCTGCATCGCAGAAGTAGTGGAATTTTCCGTTATTGTGCCAATGACATATTTCTTCTTCATCTAGCATTTTGTGTATAGCAGATCTCTCCTTAAAGGATAAGCCAGTTAATGTCTCTCTTTCTATCTCCGTATCTAGTAGTGTGCATGATTGTCTTTCAGCAAGCTTAACACTTGGTGATAACAACAAATCTCCTCCTGTGTGGGTGGTTTATTTTTAACAAATAAAAATGCACTTTGTCAAGTTTTATAGAGATAAACTATTCTATGGAGTAGTTTCCAGCTAATGATTCTATATCTCTAATTTCTACAGCTTTAAGTGCAAGCTCTGCTGTGGTTGCTGTCATTTTATCCAATACTTCTTCTGCATCTTTTGGAAGCTTCTTAGTCACAAAATCACTCATCATTTTAGATGATCTTTTTTCAGGCATGTTTTCTGGCTTTACGCCAATCCTAAAGCGATAAAAATCTTTTGTTTTAATATTTTTTATTATGTCTTCAACTCCGTTATGTCCAGCGGCTGTTCCACCTTTTTTAATACGCAATGATCCAAGGGCTATATCTATGTCATCATGCACAACCCATAGATTGGAGGGGGATAGGTTGTTGCCAATCATGTTTTTCAAAACTTCTCCTGATTTATTCATATATAAAAGAGGCTTAACTATAACAAGCCTAGTTTCACCCATTGGGACATCATATGTTGCAGAATCTTTTGAGTGGCTTTCCCCAACAGCGTATCCTGTTTGGCGCAAAGTATTTACTAATTTATCTACAGCAGAAAACCCTGCATTATGAGGAGTTTTTATATATTTTTTTCCAGGATTGCCTAGGCCTGCAATTATAATTTTTTGCATATTTTTTTATTCTTTACTATTTGTCACAATGTTTGCTATAAAATCGTGAATTTCGCTGTAGTCTTCATATCCAGCTGTTGGATGTAGTGTATATATCTCTTGCCCATTGAGATCTGTGTAGTCTGAGTATAGAAGATTGTCTTGTGCAGGTGTAATTGTATAAAGGCCGACATCCTCTGTATCTAAGTTTCGAATATCCTCATCAAGGGTTATCATCTTGGCGATACCTATATTAGTGTCAAAGTAACCACTGAGTGTTGTTAGTATACCTAATACCTCTTCAGGGTTTTCCGAATCTATAATGGGCTCTTCTTCAATTTTATCAAAAATATCCATTAAGAGTTTTTGTTGTCTAGCCATGCGATCAAAATCTCCGCCTGGTTTACTCCTATCCCTTATATACATTAGCGCTTGTTCTCCATTAACTTTGCCCTCTTCTGTTTCTATACCCCCGATAATATCAACAAATTTTTCTATTCCGGACAGACTCACTATTGCGGTATAGTGTATTTTTTGACCTGTTACCTCTTCCACTTTTTGAATAATCGGACCACTTGCCTTTATATCAGGTTCTTCTGTGCCTCCGCCTATTTTGTAAAACTCATTTATTTTTTGGAAATTACCATCTGGATCTTTAACCCATAGATCGCGTGGGATTGAAAACATGTTTGCCTTATTATTTTCACGATTTAGAGTTGTTAGAATTATAGTATCAGCAAGATTGCCTGATATATAATCTTCTCCGCTTATGCCAACCAGTAGAATATTTGTGTTTCCGTTTTCATCCTTTTCTGTATCTGTGGAGACCTTATCTTTTATATCATTCTTTATGTTTGTTATTGCTTGTATGTTTTTTGATAAATCTGGAAACTCTACAGATTCGTTAGAGGGCTTAAGCATGGTGGATAGCGATGTAATTCCCCACATAATACCAAAAACTGCAACAGCTATAAATACTGTGCCGAGCGTCCATAAAATTATTTTTTTTATATTTTCCATAACTTTACTCTTAATATCTGCATTCTAACCCTTTATAAGGGCAATTGCAAAGGTATTACTAATAGCTAATATTATTGAGGTTGAAATTAGTGTATATATGTGGTAAAATGCCTAAGATAAAGGGTTTTAATGGTTTTAAGGTAAATTTTTAACTTTTTAGGATTGTGTGGTTAACCGCCGTGCAGTTACCTAATTTTCATACACACAGATGAGTTTTAAAGGTGCTTTCAGGAGCATTATCGATTTTTTGTCCGATATAGCAAAGATAGTTGCAATATCACTTTTGATAATAATTCCAATAAGATACTTCATAGTGCAACCCTTTTTTGTTAGGGGTGCGAGTATGGAGCCCTCATACCAACAGGGGGATTATTTATTGGTAGATGAAATATCTTATAGATTCTCAGAGCCTGAGCGCGGAGAAGTTATCGTGTTTAAGTTTCCAGGTAATACTTCGCAATTCTATATAAAGAGAATAATAGGTCTTCCTGGAGAAACGATTATCATTAAAGAGGGCGAAATAACAATACAAAACAATAAAAATCCAGAAGGATTTGTTTTGGATGAACCCTATATAAATGAATTAATGACCCCAGGTGATTTAGAAATAAGTCTTGAGTCAACAGAATACTTTGTGCTTGGAGACAATAGAGACGCAAGCCATGATTCGAGAAGATGGGGCCCTCTTAATGAAAGATTTATTGTAGGCAGGGTTCTATTAAGAGCCTTTCCCTTTAACAAGTTTAATGTTATCGATGCCCCTAATTATTAATAATTAGCTAATTTAAAATATGCCAAAAAAGAAAAAAAGAAAAAAATATCAAACACCTACAGGTATGCACGATATACTGCCAGAAGATCAGTATATATGGCAGTACTTTTATAGAATGGCTGAAGATACTGTTGATTTCTATAACTTTGAGAGGATCGATACTCCTATACTAGAATCAACAAAGCTTTTCGAGAAGGGAACTGGGGCAGGCACTGATATAGTTTCAAAAGAGATGTACTCCTTAAAAACAAAAGGAGGTGATACTTTAACTATGCGTCCTGAGGGAACTCCCCCTGTCGTTAGAGCATATATTCAACACGGCATGAAAAAATGGACATCTCCGGTAAAGCTTTACTATGCTGGACAATTCTTTAGGCATGAAAAACCTCAGCGGGGTAGATTTAGGCAACTGCATCAGTTTGGCTTAGAGATAATAGGCGAGGATGACCCTTCTCGTGATGTAGAGATAATACATACAATCTACGTACTATTGGATAGATTACGCCTCAAAGAGCTAACTGTGGAGATTAATTCCATTGGTTGTTCAAGTTGTAGGCCAAAATATGTAAAAGAATTGAAAGCTCATTATAGATACAAGTTAAAGCAGATATGTGCAGATTGTCGAAGAAGATATAAGGAAAATCCTCTTCGTATGTTAGATTGTGAAGAAGATAAGTGCTACAGGGTAAAAAGCGAAGCACCGCATATAGTTGATTTTCTATGTAATGAGTGCAATGAACACTTTAAACAAGTATTGGACATTATGGATTTCATTGATGTACCATATTTACTTAACCCATACATGGTACGAGGACTTGATTACTACACAAGAACTGTTTTTGAATTTTATTACGGCGGAGTAGAGGAAGCTGCTTCTCAGAATGATGCGCCCCCAGAAAAAGAAGAAAAAGAAGAGGAAGGCAAAGATGATAAGAAGGATAAAAAAGATAAAGAAGACAAGGAAAAGAAAGACGAAGCAGAAGAAAATAAAAAAAGACTAGCAATAGCCAGTGGAGGAAGATACGATGGATTAGTTAAGGCGCTTGGCGGAAAAGACACTCCTGGAGTGGGTGCTGCTATAGGTATAGATCGAGTTGTAGAACTCCTAAAGAGAGAAGACAAAGAGCCACGTGAGTCTAAGAAGCCTCGTGTATTTATTGTGCAACTTGGAGAAATGGCCAAAAAGAAAGCATTCAAGATGTTCGAAGAGTTTAGAAAAGCAAACATTCCTATACGTGAAGCTCTTGGAAGAGATTCTATTAGTTCTCAACTTAAGCTAGCTAATAAGTTTGATGCAGACTTTGCGATTATAATAGGACAAAAAGAAGCTTTAGATAACGTTGCTATTATAAGAGAAATGGATACAGGAACACAGGAAACAATACCAGAAGAAAAATTGATTAAAGAAATAAAAAAACGATTAAAGAAAAAGAAATAGTATGGCGGAAGATGTATTTTGTAAAATCATAAACGGAGAGATTGATTCCGAAGTATTATTTGAGGAAGAAGATCTTGTTGTGTTTGCCGATGCAAACCCATCAGCACCAGTTCATTATCTTGTTGTCCCCAAAAAACACATTGAAACAATACACGATGCAACAGAAAAAGATTCAGAGCTTTTGGGCCGAGTAATATTAGCAGCAAAAAGGGCCGCAGACGAGCTAGGTATATCCGATGGGTATAAACTATCCTTTAATGTAAAGGATAAAGGAGGACAGGAAGTTCCACATGTTCATTTGCATCTTAGGGGAGGGTGGTAAGTATCGAAGGGTTGACTAAACTAAAATTAGTACGTAACCTATACATAGTATAAAAATAAGTAATTAAGAAACTTTATATGGCAAACAAAGCTAAGAAAATAGATACAGGCATAGAGGTCAAAAGAAAGGACAATGAGTCTGTAGGAAGCTTGTCGCGAAGATTTGTTCAAAAAGTACGCCGAAGCGGTGTTCTTTATGAGGTGCGCCAAAGGCAATATGTAAGTCCTAAAAAGAACAAACGTGCACGCAAGGATAGTGCCTTGATTCGAGCAAAGCGCAAGAAAGAGTATGAAAAGGCTCGAAAATGGGGAAAGTTTATAAAATAAGCGACAACTAAAAGAGAGATATATGTCTCTAAAATCTCAAATACAAGAAGGCGTAAAGGAGGCGATGAAAAAGCAGGACGAGGTTGCTCGTCTTGTTTTGCGTTCTCTTATGTCTGAAATAGGAAAAAAAGAAATAGAGCTCGGCAAGCGAGAGGAGGGCTTGTCTGATGAAGAAGTAGAAAAAGTGGTACTTCAAGAATTAAAGAAGAGAAAAGAAGCAGCTGAGCAATACAGAGAAGGGGAGAGAGAGGAGCTTGCAAAAAATGAAGAAGCAGAAGCAGTTGTTTTGGAACAGTATGCACCAGAACAAATGAGTGAGGACGAGATTAAAAGTGCAATTGATGATATAATAAAAGATGTAGAGCCATCAGGTATGCAGGATATGGGGGCTGTAATGAAGGCCGTTATGCAAAAAGTAGGATCATCAGCTGATGGATCTAAGGTTAATGCACTTGTTAGGCAAAAGCTTAGCGAACTTTAATGAAAAAGGGTTCTATAGTTAACGAAACCAAGCTACATCTTCCAGAGAATAAGATATTAGATTGTGCTGAAAAAGTCATGCAATTACATCTTGATACTCCGACTGATTATACAATAGTTTTTGTTACCCCTGAAAAGAGTAAGATTTTGAATAATAAGTATTATGGTAAGAATACTGCTACGGATGTTCTTACCTTTAACGAGGGTGATGATTATCTTGGAGAGATAGTTATTTGTCCTTCTTATATTAAGGAATCTCATCCTAATACAGATGAGTTTTATTGGGAGCTTTGCCACATGGCTGTACATGGGATGTTCCATTTAGTTGGTCTACATCATGAAGAAATAGAGGGTGGCCATGAAGAGCTTCACAAAAAAGAAATAGAAATAATTAACGAAATATTTTAGGCAAGCATGCCCCGAGAAAATATAGTTACAGGTATAGATATAGGATCTCACTACATCACTACAGTGGTGGGTGCTATTAATCCTGACCTTCAAGTCCCCCAGGTTATAGGCATAGGAAGAGTTCGATCAGGAGGAATTAGAAAAGGGGTTATAATAGATGCCGAAGAGGCAGGAAAACGCATAGGAAGATCTATAAATGAGGCGGAAAGATCTGCCGGTGTTTCTATTCAAGGAGCTTATGTAAGCGTAGGAGGAGATCATGTTGTATCTATGCCATCTCGCGGAGTTGTAGCTGTATCTAGGGCCGATGGCCATATTTCTGGCGAGGATGTAGAGAGAGTAATCACAGCAGCTTCTACAGTAGCTTTGCCAAAAAACAGAGAGATACTGCACAATATAGCAAAAGAATTTATTATAGATGGAGAAGGAGGCCTTAGAGATGTTGTAGGCATGAATGGTTTGAGACTTGAGGCTAATACAATAATAATTGGTGGGTCATCTTCGCATATTAAAAACATGGAGCAAGGAGTTGTAGATAACGATGTTGATGTTGATGGTCTTATTTTAGGCCCAATTGCAGCCTCGAAAGCAGTTTTGTCCAAGAGGCAAAAAGAACTTGGGGTTTTGTGTTTAGATATTGGTGGCGGAACTACTAGCATGGCTGTTTTCGAAGAGGGTAAACTTATTTATACAAATGTACTTCCTTTAGGAGGAGATAATATTACAAACGACCTAGCAATAGGTTTGCGTGTAGATGTTGATGTTGCCGAAAGGGTTAAGCGTGAATACGGAATGGCTCTTGAATCTGAGGTTCAGCGTCGTGACACGATAGATCTTTCTCAGTTTGATCCAAATGAAAAAGAATCCGTTTCAAGGAAAGATGTCGTCGAAATAATGCAAGCACGCCTAAATGAAATATTTGATGTTGTAAACGATGAGCTAAAAGAAATAGGTAAAGAAGCATTCTTACCCGGAGGTGTGGTTTTAGTTGGAGGAACTGCTAAGGTGCCTCATATTGTTGACTTGTGCAGAGAAAAACTTAGGCTTCCTGTACAGATAGGATTCCCTCGAGATGTAGAAGGGGTTACAGCATCTGTTGACGATCCTTCATATGCCACTGCAATGGGTCTTGTATTTTGGGGTCTTGATCAAGAGGGTGGTAGTGATAGATCTTTTGCGATTCCATCGGTTTCTATGGGTAATCAATTTGAATCTGTTAAGAAGTGGTTAAAAAATCTTCTGCCGTAATTTGAGCTCTATAAAATCTCTTAATATTCAAACAGGCATTGACACAAGTGCCTGTTTTTTGGTAGTGTATAGTATAATTTGAACAATCAGAAGCAGGATTTAAATATTTTATTAAACTTTTAATTCTGCTAACCTGCTAAAATAAAAATTCAAAATTAAATTAGTAAATTTTCTTAGCGAGGAAACTCGCAAGATGTATAAAACATGGCGCAAATAAAACCTGATATAGAAACATTTGCAAAAATAAAAGTTGTTGGCGTAGGGGGTTCAGGCTGTAATGCTATATCTAGAATGATCGACTCCAAGATAGAAGGAGTAGAATTCGTGGCAATTAATACTGATGCCCAAGATTTGCATTTCTCTAATGCACCTACAAAGATTAATATAGGCAAAAACCTAACAAGAGGCCTAGGAGCTGGAATGAATCCAGAGATAGGTCGCCAAGCCGCAGAAGAAAATCTAGACGAGATACAAGATGCAGTTAAAGGCTCCGATATGGTGTTTGTTACATTTGGTCTTGGAGGAGGTACTGGAACAGGCGCAGGCCCTATTATAGCTGAAGCTGCAAAGAATTCCGGTGCACTTACTGTAGCGGTAGTA
>JAWWAH010000022.1:0-17700 GCA_033721415.1 Candidatus Spechtbacterales bacterium
ATAAATCGACGACCTCCAGTAGAGCTTGATATGGAAAAGATAATAGAGGTAGCAAAAGAAACAGGAACAATACTTGAAATAAACGCACATCCTGAAAGATTGGATTTGCGGGATGAGCATATTCGCATGGCTGTAGATGCGGGTGTAAAAATGTGTATTAATTCAGATGCTCATTCAAAATACGGCTATAAGTATTTAAAATATGGTATAGCACAAGCACGTAGGGGATGGGCAACAAAGGATGATATAATAAACACGCTTCCTATAGAGAAGTTCCTTCAAGAGTTGAAGGATAATAAATGATATAATAAGCTTAAATTGATTATTTATAATAGAATTTTTTTATGATTGCCTATTTGAATGGAAAA
Organism: Candidatus Spechtbacterales bacterium; assembly: GCA_033721415.1. Classification (GTDB taxonomy): domain Bacteria; phylum Patescibacteriota; class Minisyncoccia; order Spechtbacterales; family 2-12-FULL-38-22; genus JAWWAH01. Next base: position 369 of record JAWWAH010000022.1, read on the forward strand.
ATTAAAGATGCTATGGAGGATAGAGTTATCTTAAATGTTAATGGTGTTGGGTATGAAGCTTTTTGCATAGAGCGTGAATGTGTAAAATTTGCAGGCAAGATAGGAGATGATGCCGAACTTTTTACTTTTTACTATTTACGAGATAACACCGCTGAGCTTTACGGATTTACCACTCTAGCGGAAAAAGAAATGTTTCAGATACTTATTGGTGTTTCTGGAGTTGGTCCCAAGGGAGCATTAAATGTTTTGAATGCAGCCCCATTGGAGCTTCTTCAGCGAGGAATCGCAGAGGGTGATACATCTGTCTTAACGAGAGTATCTGGTATTGGAAACAAGATAGCTCAAAAAATAATACTAGAATTGAAAGATAAGTTTGGAGAGGAGTGGGCTGGTCTTGGTGGAGACATTCGCGTTGAAAGCGATGTTGTGGAGGCACTAGAATCATTAGGATACTCAAAAGCGCAAGCACAAAGTGTCTTAAAAGAATTACCTCCCGACGTAAAAGAAACAGAAGATAAGGTAAAAGCAGCACTTAAACTTTTAAGTAATTAAATGTTTCTAAACACAAAGGAATGGAGAGCATTTCAGGAGACTGCAGGAAGAAAGACATTTTCTATTGCTAAGGATTGTTATGTAGTGAAAATGGACTTGCCTTTGAATAAGTCATACCTTTACTCTCCTTCACCTAACTCTTATAAACACATAGAGAATATAAAAGAAATCGCAAGGAAGGAAAATGCGATATATTTTAAGTACGAGCCGATGCTCAAAAAAAGGAGAGCGAAAGGCAGGATATCAGAATTATTGAAGCTTGGCTTTAAGGAGGCGCCAAAAGCTTTGCAACCTCAGAAAACTATTATTTTAGATCTTCAAAAAAGCAAAGACACCCTGCTTAAAGAGATGCATTCAAAAACAAGATATAATGTGCGTCTCGCTAAAAGAAGGGGCGTTTTTGTTAAAGAATCTAGTGATATAGAAAAATTTATTACACTACTAAAAGAAACTTCTAACAGAGATGATTTTAGACTTCATCCAGAAGAGTACTATAGAAAACTATTTAAGATGAGTGAGGTAAAGCTGTTTTATGCTTCAAGAAAAGATGAACCTTGGCATGTTGCAGCATTGATAATATTCGATAATAATCGAATCACATATCTGCATGGTGCGTCTAATTATAAATACAGAAAGCATATGGCCCCACATAGATTACATTGGGAAATAATGCAGTATGCTAAGAATAAAAATTATAAAGAGTATGATTTGTGGGGTGTAGATAAGAAAAAGTGGCCTGGGGTAACACGATTTAAAAAAGGTTTTGGTGGAAAGAGGGTTGAGTATATAGGTTCTTATGATAGACCACTTCAAAGATTGTGGTACATGGTGTATAAGATAAAAAATAAGTTTTGGGAATAAAAATATGAAATCTATTATTAAGAAATTTATACCTAAAAAAGTTCTATCTTGGTATCACATGATGTGGCCATTTTTGGGTGCTCTTATTTACCGGTATCCATCCAAAAAACTTAAAGTTATAGGTATAACAGGCACCAATGGTAAAACAACTACAACTCATTTAGCATCATATTTGTTGGAACAATCAGGGATTGAAGTAGCCTCAGTATCGTCTCTAAGATTTAAAATAGGGAAAAAAGAATGGGATAACAAACTTAAAATGACAATGCCAGGACGCATGAAGTTGCAGAAGTTTATGAGACAAGCCGTGAACGCAGGTTGCACTCATCTTGTGATGGAAGTTACAAGTGAGGGAGTAAAACAAAATAGGCACAGGTTTATAAAGTTTGATACAGCTGTTTTTACAAATTTAACCAAAGAACATATAGAGAATCACGGCAACTTCGAAAACTACAAAAAAGCCAAGGGAAGGTTTTTTTCTATTCAACACAGACTAAGTATAGTTAATTTCGACGACAACCACGCAGAATATTTTCTCGGTTTTAGTGCAAAAGAAAAAATAGGCTACACGACAAAAGATGCATTGATTGCGGACAACGCATTAATTAAGATAATTAGTGCAGAAAATATAAAACACAGTTCTACTGGGATTAGCTTTGATATAGAGGGTTCAAAATTTAGTATTCCTATGCTTGGTTCATTTAACATAGATAACTCGCTTGCAGCAATAGGAATAGGGCTTGGCCACGGCATATCAATTGAGAAAGCAGCTGATATATTAAATAATTTCGAAGGAGTGCCAGGAAGAATGGAAGTAATTATAGATAAGCCTTATACCGTTATTGCAGATTATGCCCATACTCCCGATGCTTTAATTAAGGTTTACAAAACAATAGAAAATATAAATACCAGAGAAGGAGGTGGTAAAATGATCTGTGTCCTTGGTTCTGCGGGGGGGGGAAGAGACAAATGGAAGCGACCCGAAATAGGCAAAATAGCTTCAGAATATTGCGATCAAATAATATTAACAGATGAAGACCCTTACACAGAAGATCCCAAGCAAATATTGCAAGATATAGAATCTGGAATATTAAATTTTGGGTCCAAAATACCAAAGATATTAGATAGGCGCGATGCTATACACAAAGGATTAGAACTTGCAAAAAAGGACGATGTTGTGATAGTAACAGGTAAAGGGGCCGAACCACTAATGGTCACAGCTAGCGGATCCATACCTTGGGATGATAGAGAGGTTATAAAAGAAGAATATACTAAGCTTTATAAGTAATTAATAAATAAGCTCGCTTCGCTCGCTTTCATACGAAAGTACTAAAAATAACGAAATTACGAAAGATTAGGGTACATGTAAAAATATTTTCGTATTTTTGTACAGTTTCGTAGTTTGTATGAAGTTTTGTGAGGCGAAGCCGAACATAACTATGAAGAAAAAAATAAAGAAAAAAGAAGCATGGAAGGCAGGTGTTGATAAAGGCTTTATTGAGGTGCTTCCAAGAAGTGTTAAAGAGCATGTACGTATAGAGAAAGCACGCATACGAAGAACTTTTGATGACGCTGACCAAAAGAGAGAAATGATAGAAAAATTATACGAAGATTTTGCTTATTTTCAAAAAGATAAAAAAGCTGATAAAGCTGATAACAAAGCGACGAAAAGCAAAAAATAATTTAATAACTAGACCATAAAAAAGATCGCTCAACAACTTGTGCGGTCTTTTTATTTAGTGTATAGTTTTACTAATTAGTTCATTGACAACGGAGGTGACACACATGACAAAATCTCTTAAAGAATATCAGGTATTAGTATCTCTTGTTAAAGCTGAAGTTGAAAAGCGCGTTTTTGGGATGGATGATGTTCTGGAAACCATTCTTATAGGCTTGTTTGCGCCGCAAGGTCACACTATCCTACAGGGTGTTCCTGGAACAGCTAAAACACGTCTCTTAAAAGCTCTTGCCGAAACAGTAGATGTTCCATTTGAGAGAATCCAGATGACAGTAGACCTTCTTCCGGCTGATATTATTGGCCAAGAGGTTTATGACCCCTCTACGAGAACAATGGGTTTTAGAAACGGTCCCTTACTTCAGGCTGGCATTTTGCTTGCTGACGAACTTAATAGGGCAACTCCTAAAACAAAGAGCGCAACACTTGAGGCAATGGCTGAAAGGCAGGTGACTCTGACTGTTCACACTGAGGACGGTTCCAGCGAACGCACAATTCCTCTTCCTGAGGTGTTTACTGTGTTTGCCACACAGAACCCCCTTGAGCAAATGGGTACATATCCACTTGCTGAAGCAGAGAGAGACCGCTTTCTTATGAAGAAAATCGTTAACTATGTTAGCGAAGAAGACGAAATAAGAATTGCTTCCTTGCCCTCTTTTGATGAACCACTTAGAAAGATATTGACCGAAGAGGATATATTAGAAATTCGTTCTCTTATTTGGAAAGAGATTTACATAGACGAAAACCTTATTAAAAAAATGGTGCAGATGGTTCGAATGACTCGTCCCGATGAGTTTTCTCAAGCGGCAGAAGTGCTTAAAATCGGAGCTTCTCCGAGAGCTTCTCAGGCTCTTGTAAGAGCAACTAAGGTACTTGCGTTTCTTAGGGGACGTGAATTTGTTAGTCCCAGAGATGTAATGGATCTTGCATACTCTATTTTTTGCCACAGAGTTATCTTTAAGAGTCAACAAAAAGAAAAGTGGGATGAGGATTTACGGAATCTTCTTCATGGCATCTACGCCGATGTTTTCGGGGGATGAAATGGAAAAGCAAAGACTAAAAGACATATTCGATGAAGTAAGAACTCATCTTTCACTTTCGCCCCAGTCACCTAAAAGTTTGCTTTTAGGTGACTGGGACAGTGACCTTATAGGTGAGGGTATGGAGTTTGAAGAGTTTAAAGAATACCGAGATGGAGATAATCCAAGGCGTATTCACGCGGCAATGAGTTCGCGTATGGGTAAGCCAATTGTTGTACGCCATCTTGAACCTCGTGAAACGAGGTGTTTGGTTGTCTTAGATGCCACACCCTCAATGATGGTTCGCGAAAAAATGGAAATAGCTTTTGCTGCTTTAGGGATGATATTTTCTTCTGCGCATGAGGTTCACATGCCTATAGGTATTTGGTTGTTAGACCACTTAAAAGAGTTTGATATGCGTCCGCCTGTAACACATGCTCACATGGAATATGTGATAGATGCTATATGCGGGATAGACAGCGATAATCCCTATCTACGAGATAGAGAATCAGAGCTTAACCTCGATAATTGGAATAACTTTTTACCGGGTGGTTCCTTTATATTTGTTATATCTGACTTTTTTGAAAGTCCTGAAAATAACTTTATGCAAATATTAGGAACAGGAATGCCGGGCTACAAGGTTGTACCGGTTATTGTTCAAGACAGCTTAGAATACACTTTTCCGCAAATCCCTTCTTCTGGTGCAGAAATACCAATTGTAGATTCTGAAACAGGAGTTACAACCCGTGCATGGGTAGATGCCGATAAGGCAAGTAGTATTCGCAAGCAACACGAAGAAAGATTTCAAAGAATTAATGACTTTTTTGAGCGCAGGTTTATTTATCCAGCACACACTCCAAATCTAAATGTACTCGAAATCTATGGTAGTCTTCAAAATGCACTATTGTAGAAAGGAGGTGCAAGAGTGAGATCTAAAATGTTTAACAGAAAATCTTTAGTAGTTTTAATGCTACTGGTTTCAGGAGTTCTTGCACTCTTTGCCTTTTTCACTCCGCATGTCGGAGAAATAATAGTAGAAGAAGAGCAGGACTTATTCTTGGAAGAAGATCAAGATATAGACATACGAGTTCACGTTGATGATGTAGGCCACTTCATAGGAGAGACATTCAGTATTAACGTAGTAGTACAATATCGTTCAAGAGTAATTGAGGTAAATCCTAAATCTATAGAAAGAATTTCTTTTACCCCTGTAGATGTTATCGAGATAATTGCTAATAATGAAAACCTTAACGATGGAGTTTCTGAATATTCTTATGAATTTAGAGCCCGAGGCATAGATGTGGTTCCCGGGAATTCTTATAGAGTTCAACCTTTTACTCTTGAATACACAACCCTGTCTACAGGGGAGACACAAGAGGCTGTTGTTGAGCCAAATCTCATTCTAAGCTTTGGCACTTATTACGGAGAAAGTATTGATGGCGCCTCTCTGAGACCGTTATTTGGGGCTGTTGCTAATCAATCTATTTTCAAGAGCATAGTCTTTGGCTTGTCTGCTTTTGTAATGTTAGTGCTTCTTATAGGAGTCTTTATTTCTAATAAAGATAATCATGAAGAGCAAACTGAAGATGTTGAGGATAAAAACCATGAGCTATTAGCTGCATTTGAAGAACTTGCTTTTTATGGGAATGATGAATGGCTTAGGCAAAAAAGCTCACGCAAACGTATGCATGAACTTGAAGCACTATCTTTAAAGATTGCACGTCTTACTGACGACATCTTGCCGCAAGATTTCTGGAACCTATTGGCCTTGGAAGAAAACAAAGAGTTGTTATATATTTTGGAGTCTGGATACAGAAAGATACCCCCAAACTTTGAAGATGTTAGAAATGCAAAAGCTGGCATTGAAGAGTTATTTTCTAGTGAAGAAGAGGATACTGAAAATATAATACAAAACACATGGAATCGTCTCCGGTCAAAAAGGGGGAGGTAATGGGTCAAGGACTTGAGTTCCTGCGATCTTTAGAATTTACCTCCCCTCTTTTATTCCTCCTTGTGATTCCACTTTTGCTGGCTCTTGTAGCTGGGATTGTGTATTCAAGGGATAGGGATAAAGGCCGTGTGAGGTTTTCAGATCCAAGACATCTTGTGAGTGTCGGATCACGTAAAGGTTTAAGAGCCAGAAGGATACGTATAGCCCTATTGGTTATTCTTATTATTTTTTCGTCCTTAGTACTTACATACCCAGTTATAAGAGATTCTAGTCAAGTGATGGAGCAAACCACGACCCAGCATACACGTACCGTGATAGTTGTTATGGATGTTTCAACAAGTATGAGATCAAGGGCAGAATACAATACGGAAGATATGCGTACTCACTTTGATATAGCAAGAGAGGCACTTATAGGTTTTGTATCCGAACAGGAAAATATGCGAATTGGAGTTATCTTCTACAGCGATGAGCCCTTGCAATATAGGCGCCCGGATTTTAACCTCGAGGCTCTCACAGAAGACCTCGAATCACTTACCCTTATAAGAACCAGAAGATATTGGGAAGAGGCACCAGAGCCAGAAGAGGTAAATTATGCTTCTCGGCAGCTTTCTGCTATGTCTAAGGGAACTGATACAGTTCCAGCCTTGTTTGTTGCAAGCCGCACCCTACAGGAATTAGATATGCAACAAAACCTAAATAACGCTGCCATAATACTTTTTAGCGATTTAAAAGACAGAAGGTCTCGTGTTGCTGATACTATTAATCAGATTACAGAAGCAAGAGTTAATGTATATGTTATTACCAGCGCAGGAGAACGACTTTTAAGAAACTTCGAAAGCTTAGTTGGTGAAAATCCGCGTGTAAGAATTTTTGATGCCGAATCCCCAGTAGAGCTTGATGAAGCATATAGGGAGATATCTGAACTGGAAGCTGCTCCAGTAGAGATTACTGAGCGCATTTCAACAACAACCGATATCCAGGAAGAGCTTGGATTGTTTCTATTTTTCTTTGTAATCTTGTTCGTAATTATTTCTGAATGGATTTATCGCAGGACTCGAGGAAGCTAATGGGAGGTGATAGTTTGAGCGATGTAAATAGCCGCAAAATAAGAATATTATTCTATGTTTTTGCTGTATTATTTATTCTTGCAACTTTGTTTATGTCCATTAATTCTTTGAACAGTGGAAAGTCTTCTGTTACTGAACTAGAAACTTACAATCTTGCAGTTCGCCTTCTGGATGAAGGTGAAGTAGTTGAGGCAATGAAAGCTTTCAGTGAAGTGCAGAGAGTATCACAGGAAAATTCACGCCTTGAAGCTTACGCTCTCTATAACATGGGAAATATAACAACCATATATGGTGATGGTTCTTCCGAAACACTTTTGATGGCTAGAGCTTTATACGCAGAAGCATTAAACATACTTCCCGAAGATCATGATATTCGTAAAAATATCGAAATCATTAACCACATGTTAGAAGAGCAACTTGCAGAAGAGGGTAAAAGTGAAGCAGAGGCAGAGAAAATTATAGACCAAGGACAAAAAGCATGGCCTCAACCCGGGGAAGAACCAGGAGATGGCGAAGAGCCGGGTACCGGCGGAGATGAAGAGGATTACTAATGTTCTCTGACTTATATCTGGGTAATCCCGAAGCTCTCTTTCTTCTTCTTTTCATCATCCCAACACTTTATTGGGTAAAAAGATCCTATAAGGCAAGCGTTGCTATCAGAGTTGCTTTTAAAGAAGAGCCTAGCTCAAAAGGGCAGTATATATTTATTGCATCAATATTGACTCTAATGATAATCTCTTTAACATTTTTTGTATCGAGCCCTCAGATTGATGTTTACGACCCCGTAGCTACTGATTCATATGGAGAGTTTGTATTTCTTGTTGACACATCGCGCAGCATGGCAGTTAGACCTTCTCCAGAAAGAGAAAGTAATTTAGAGGCATCTCAACAGGTAATGCTGGATGTTGTAAATAATCTTGGTTCTTCTGTGAAGTATCAAGTATTTGGTTATTCTGAGCTAGCTTTTTCACTATCTTCTTTAAGTGGTGATTACGACTATATTAGAGACACAATTCAAAATGGTCTGTATATAGACGTTATTCCTAGAAAAGGTTCAGATATTGCAAATGCTCTTGCAGCTGTTGCAAGTAAAAAAATAGAAAACGAAGCATATAAAAATGTTACACATGTTATTTTGTTCTCAGACGGGCAATTAACTATCGGAGATGCTACTCGCATCCACACAGCTATTCGAGTCTTAAACGAAGCAGATATCTCTGTAGTTGCAGTTGGCCTGGGTTCTACCACAGGGCAGCGCATTCCCGTGTACAATGATGATGGTAATTTTACTGGGTCATATGAGAGAACATCCGAAGGCAATGTTTACGTGTCTTACCTCCAAGAAAGAAATTTAAAGATAATTGCAGAATCTACAGATGGAAGATATTTCCACCAAAGCTCAGGCGAAGAGCTGGTTGAGTACTTGAGTGCATACTTGTACACGCCGGAAGATATTCCTAAATCAGAATTTGAGCTAGTAGGTAGAAAGGATTATGGCTGGATTCCTCTAAGTATCTTTATTACAGCACTTTTTATACTTTCTGCGCGAGCAGGGAAGCTATACTAAAAAGCCCTCCGACTGGAGGGCTTTTCTATTTGTTTGGTTTTTTATTTAACCTTCTCTACAACCTTCTTAAATGTCTTTGGTTCGTGTTCTGCTAGCTCTGCAAGTACTTTTCTGTCCAGCTCTACTTTATTTTGCTTTAGTGCGTGAATAAATTTGCTGTATGAAAGACCATTTTCTCTTGCGGCAGCATTTATCTTGATTTGCCACAGGGCTCGCATGTCTCTTTTCTTTTCCTTTCTTCCCACATATGCATTTGCCATTGCGTGGCGTTGTGCATCAACAGCAAGCTTGTGCACATTTTTTCTGCGCCACTTGTAGCCTTTTGTGCTTTTTAGCAACTTTCTCCTCTTTTTTGTTCTTTGTGTTCCTCTTTTTACTCTAGCCATAATAACTTTTTCAAAATTTTATACTTTGTTTAACAATACGTGCTCCGACTGGAGCACAATACTCACTATAAATAGGGGAGTAATCTTTTTAGCTTTTTAGCCTCTGCTTTAGAAACAGGGACCAATTTTCTTTTTGATCGTCTTTTCTTTCCTCCTTCTTTAGCATTAAAATGCCCTTGGCCTGTTGGCCTTCTCATTATTTTCCCTGTAGCAGTAACCTTGAAACGTTTTGCCACAGCTTTTTTTGTTTTCAGCTTACGCTTTTTCTTGTTTGCCATAATACTGTATACTTTATTGATTATTTGGTTGTATCATCATCTGCATGCCTCTAGGGTATCTTTTTGGCTTCTGCTCTATTGTATACTCCTCAGTTAAGAAGTCAAGGAAATCATTAAGCTTATTGTTTGCTCTATCCTTAAGAGCTTTTTCTCTTCCTCTCATAATTATCTCAACTTTGACTTTATAACCTTTTTTTAAGAATTTGTCTACCATAGAAGCTTTTGTTTCCATGTCATGATCTGAAGTTGTCATGCTTATTCTTACACCCTTAGTAACGTTTTTACCTGTTTGTTGCTTCTTTTTAGCTTCACGTTCCTTCTTTTCTTGCTGGTATACATATTTTCCATATTCCATAATCCTTGTTACCGGAGGATTAGCTTTGCCCGATATTTCTACAAGGTCCAGCCCCTTTTCTTTAGCTATTTCAATAGCCTCTTCGGGGGGCATGACTCCGATATTTTCTCCGGAATCATCAATAACACGCACCTCTTGTGCGCGTATCTGTTCATTTTTTCTAGGTTGGTTTTTGCGTCGTCTTGAACGACTATAGTTTCTTCTTCCCATTTATTAAGGTTTATTATGTTAACTATGATTACTTTACCACATATTATTAGATAAATAAAGAGGATGAAGATATATAAAAAAGCCGTCTTCTGACGGCTTTAAAATGTACATTTATGATTCCCAATCATTTTTCCTGTATCCCATAAGCCAACACTGGAGCTTTAATATTGCAAAAGCAGGCCAAAGAGCAATTCTAATCAATTCATCTTTTCTGTTGGCTGCTTTCTGGGTTTTACTTAAAGTAAGGTTCCGGGTAATGTCAGCCGCTTTCATTGGTCGTATTACGACAAGTAGGTTTACTATAAGTAGGGATATTATAAAAAGAGCAATAAAGACAAGCATAATCAGCTGTACTGTTGGATTAAAAATCATTCAGCTTCTCTATTCTTTTGCGCGCTGGATAATGCCACGCACATTTGATATGTGAATAATTCTACCTTCTCCATCTACATAGATGGTGTGCAGACCATCAGTACCCACTATGGTTCCTGTGAACTCTTCCCCAGGTCTTTCGGGAAGTGCATACCTGATCTTGTCTCCCACTTCAGGACGTTGAGTTCTATCTCCCAAGAAACACTCCTCTCGTGTGAATAAATTTATAACACAAAAAAACAAATAATTCAATTATAAGTTGAAATAAAAAATAGCCACTCTTCTTTAGTGGCTATTTATAAAATTTACTATTTAAAGTGTGCGTAATACATCTTGAACATGCTCTATTACAAGATGGGATCTTGACCAACCTTCTAGTGCCGGGTATTGCGTGTTGAGTGTTCTGTGTATCTTAGAGCGGGCTTCTCCTTTTGATGTTGCTTTTATCACTCGCAAGCCATGGATTACCTCTCTATTTAAGTGATTGCGAATTCTTGTTGTGCAAAATGATGCAATGTATATTTTTTCCTCTTCAGAGTCACTCATGGGTGCCTCCTCGATGCAGTTTTAGGAGCTGTGAAAATTTTAGCATGAAATTATTTCAAAATCAAACTAATCTAAAAACCGCTATAATAGCGGTTTTTAGATTTTCAGGTTCCTAATTGTCTTATTTATAAATTTCATCCGAAGTGTTAGCTCTCAATTTTATATATTTTTTGTCAATCAATTCTTTCCATACAACTCTCCCATTCTTTAAGTACAGCATCGAATTGTTCTAACTCTTCTTGGGACGGATCATACAAGGTCATTTGTTCTGGGGTGAGACCTAAGAATTCATAAAATACAGGTTTTTTCCCACATTCTGTTTCTAATTTTGTAGATTTTTGAATATTCTTTTCACTTTCCACGTCTGGATTCTTTATTGTATTGCTTTGATAAGCAAGAAAAGCAATAACTGCAATTATTGAGATTAATAAAACTCCTTTTAATATGTTTTTTACTGTTTTCATAGTTTTATTATATCAAATATAAATCTATTTTAGAGTTGTGTATTTGATATAAGCTTTATGGTAGTTTTCCGATTTCCACAACCCGTATCTAATACTAAAAATACCAGCATTTTATGCTGGTATTTTTAGTAATGGTGGAGATGGTGGGAATCGAACCCACGTGTAAGAAAGTTCATGCAATTATTCTACAAGCTTATCTTATTTTAGATGTTTAAGCTATACAGCTATAAAACAAGAAAAATACTGAATAGCCGAGTCCTTAAGACTTAACTTACAAGTCGGACAGTTTGCAAGCTAGCTCGAAAAATTTGGCACTGCATTTACACTATCAAGCATCGCATAAAGCAATGGCTTACGGTATTTAAGCGTAAGCTAAAGCAGGAGTCGGAGCGCTAAAAGCGGTCTTTACCTGACTAAATACGTTTGCACGTATGATTGCTACATAGGATTTACGAGTTCATATAGCATAACTCGACCTGCAAATTACATGGATGCTTTCTTAGCGAATCCAATACATCCCCATATTTTAAATGTGCTACTTGAATTTCCTACCGGTCTCTCTTTCTATGTCTTTTTTCTTTATGGTTTCTCTCTTGTCGTGCTTCTTTTTACCGCGGGCTACTCCAAATTCAAGCTTTATTAAACCATGCTTATTATACAATTTAATAGGCACTAGTGTCAAGCCTCGCTGTTTTATCTTTCCAACTAAATAATCTAGCTCTTTTTTCTGCAAAAGTAGCTTTCTGGGCCTAGATTGATCGTAAGAATCTGGTATATTTTCTTGCTGATAAGGCGGTATAGTTGTGTTAACTAAATAGGCTTCTCCTCCCCGAAGTATTACAAAGCCACCACGCAAACTTGCTTGCCCGTTTTTTACTGATTTAACCTCGTGACCGCGTAATTTTATACCCGCTTCGTAGGTTTCAAGCATTTCATAGTCAAATCGTGCTTTTTTGTTGTGTGCGTATATCTTCATATGTGTGTTTAGTGTTTTATCTCTCTGTAATTTAAGAGTAGCATCATGAAGATTAAAAATAAAGTAATTTTTTGGTTGTTTAATCCTAATTAAGCTTTTGCAACCCTATAAAAAACACTTTTTTGCTCGACTTTGTTCTTATTTTGCGTTAAAATTAAAGCAGTTAAAATTAAAGATAATATTATAAAAATCACTTTATTATAATTATATATTTATTATGAGTAGTTCAATAGAACAATCACCTTCATTTGAGGGTGACAAGGGTAAAAAAGATAAAGTTTCTCCAAAAGAGCGTGATAATATGCTCGAATATTGGAGCTTAAAAAATCACGAAGCTGCACTTGAGGGGGCAGACAAAAAACTAGTTAAAATAGACGCTTTCCAAGAAAGTGAAGATTTAGTGTCTAGGTTAAATAGCATAAGGGGCTTCAACGAAGAAGAAGAGTCAGAAACGGAAATGGCGCAAGATTTGCAAAAAGCAAAAGAAGGCATACGCGAAATCGAAGAAACGCTCGGAGAAGATACCGTAGAAGAATTAAAACAAGAAGGATTACAGCGAATTCGTGCTTTTGAAAGAAAAAGAAGAGAGCTTTTAAAAATTGAGGAAGATTTAAAACAAGCAATAAATCAAACAATATCTAAAATATACCAAGACCCTGAACTTTCAGAATCAAGTGGTGTCTGGGATAGAATAAATAGATTACAGGAGCAGCTTGCTTCGATTCCTGAAGCTATCGAGACTCTTTCGCGCCAAAGCCCCGAAGCATTTCTTTGGAACCAGGTTAAGTGGCTACGAGAGCAGAAAAGACTTTTTGAGTCATCTGGCATTATAGAAACCCCAGGGATAAAAAAGATAACCGGTGAAATATTTCAAGATGTAAGAAAGAAGCTTGAGGGAAGAAACGGCATCGTTACATTATTGGGTCCTACTGGTTCCGGTAAAACAGTTCTTGCAAGGAAGATAGGTGAGGAGTTTTCCATTGATGGAGAATACGAGTTTGTTAGCGCTCATAGCAAAATGCTTCCCGAAGACCTTTTATATCGGCTAGGTATAAAGGTGGATTCAGTGGAAGCAGAAGATGTTCCCGAACTGATAAAAGAAGCCCAAGATAGATACGAACAAAAAAACCCCGACCTTGATAATAAGGAGCTTGAGCAAGCTAAACAAACCATTGCTCGGGTTGTTCAAGACCAAGCAAAGGAAAAAGCTTTCAAAACTGAAAAAATAGAAGAAGCTGTTATTCGTGCAGCTTCTGAGGGAAAAGTGCTAGTTATTGATGAGTTTAATTATCTACCACCAGAAACTCTTGCTAGCTTAAATAATCTTTTATCAACGCGCCCTGGCGAGGTTGTTTCTTTTGGTGACGACCAAATAGAAGTCCACGAGGGTTTCAGGGTGGTATTTACAGGTAATGTAGGAGAAGAGTATATAAAGCGCCAAAAACTTGACCCCGCTCTTGTTAACCGTGTCTTATCGGGAATTGTTAAATATGAATATCCTCCACAAGAGATAGATAGGCCCCTGAATGATTCTGTTTTAGATTCAGAGTCAATAGAGGCTGGTGAAGATCCACCTAACAGAGATCTCTTTTTAAGCGGTCTTGTCCAGCTTGCCGATAGGAATGGAAATCTGGTAGCCCCGGAAGATACACTTGAAAAAACGTGGGATCTAAGTCGCGCATTTGCTCTAATACAGCAACTTGCAGAGGGTAAAGATTTGCGCGATCTTGGAATAGAAAATGAATACACTCAAGATGTTTCTAGCTTCGACATCGATACAGTATTCCTTTCTTTTAGAGACTTTAATAATGTTATACGCGAATGGAGCTTGGATAGCTATGCTAAGCCAATAGATTGGTATGTATATAAAAACATTATAAGGCCAGCTTCGGTTGTTGATCCCAAGGAAGCAGCACAGCTTTATTGGTCTTTTAAACAGCAAGGGCAGATGTTTAAAGGTGATGAATGGTCTGATATAAAGGTAAACCCTCAAACATGGAGTATTTCTGGAACATTTAAAATATCAGAAGACGATATACCTTCTAATAAGGTTGAGAATAAGCTCTTCGGAGTAAAGGAGCTAGCAGAACTTGCATCAGGTGAAGAAGCTCCTTCTGTTGTTAAATCTGAGCAAATAGCGGATAGAAAGCAACAAATTGATAGCGAACAAATATATCTGGAAATGGAAAAATACCTTGAAGAAATGGAAAAAGATCTCAGAGATGAATCATTTGTTGAAGAGCTTTGCGCTTAAGTAGATATTTTTAGCCTAAATTAATATGTTTAACGAACCTGAAAAAAAATTTAGCATTCAGCGCGAGGATTCAAAAGAAGAAAGACCAAAACACCCTAAAGAAAGGATAGAAGAAAAAGACACCAAGGAGTTAGAAGAAAAGTTTGCTTACTTAAAGCCTCTCGCAGATATAATATCTGGAACTGCGGGTATTAGCATGCGCCTAGATTCTTCTGCAGATACTTTTTATTTTGATTCTAAAAAAAGAGAAATAGTAATATCGCCAACCCTTATAGAAGAAGCTGATCTCGATGACGAGGAACAGCTTTTTTCTTTTGCTCATGAGTTGGGGCATTTTACTCAGGCATTACAAGATCCGGATGCCTATCTTTCAACCTTTGAATACGCTAAAGAAAAAGCGTCTGATGTATCAAATCCTGCTCTCAGGAAAAGTATCCAAGACGCATGGAGTCTTTACTTCAATACATTTTTAGATGTCCATAGTAATAGCATCGTTGAGAGGCGCACAGTTTCTTTGCAAAAGACAAAGGAGGATGGAGATCTTCCACGACATGCTTTGTATAAAAAACTTTTCCCCAGTCCAGATCTTACAAAAAACCCCTTAAACGTACAATTTATTTACGGAGCTTTGCGTAAAGCTATGCTTCCCGAAGAAGATATTGTAGTGGACCCTAGTGTAGAAAGTGCTCTATCTTCCCCTTTTTCTTATTTTGGTAAAGAATATGCATCTCTACAAGAGTTTATAGATAAAGAATTCTTTAACCCCGATGTGCCCCTACCAATACTCTTGGCACGTATGCAGAGAACAGTTGAGCCAATATTTGAGCAATTTTTGGAAAAAGACATAGAAGAGGGAAAACAAAATCCTCAAGATTTAAAACCCCAAGAAGGAGGGGGATCCGGAAACTCATTAGATCCCACAGACGATATGCCTGAACCCTGCCATTCTAGAACAGATGCTTTTAAAGATGCAGCAAAAAAAATAAAAGAAGACAAGGCACCTGCTAGTGAAAAATCAAAAAAAGAAGCAAAAAAAAGATTTGAAGAAGAGCAAAAATCTGTAGGATTTAGCGAGTCAGAAATAAAGAAAATGGAACAAATAATGAGAAACGCAAACGAAATCTATAGAGATTTGGTTGATCTCTGGGAAGCTTTTTTGCAAGTTTCTGTAAAGATGGAAGCAGTAGAGGAGAGCGGATTTTTTTCAGGTAGAAATATATCTGCAAAGGAAATTACAAAACAACTACCTCTACTTTTAGCTGAGCCTGAAAATTTAAGAGCCTTTACAAGGCGTTTTTCTCAAGAAGCCCAAGAAACATTGGAGCCAAAAAAAATAAGCTTATACCTTGTTCTTGACCTTTCTGGAAGTATGAGTAGAGAAAAAAGATTGGCTACACAAGAAGCAGCATACGCTGTAGGCAAAAGCCTAATTCAATTTAGAAGAAATACAGAAGTAAAACAAGGAGCTACACCTATCGATATTAATTTGCGCGTATTGGGCTTCGGTGATAGCACAGAAGATCTTCTACCTCCTCGCCCAGAAGAAGAGAAAGAGCGCTCTTTATCCACAGATGCAGGAGAAGGCATAGATCAGCGCTTCTGGAAAGCTATTTTGGAAATCGGTGTAAAAGATCTTAGCGGAACCCAAGATGCCGAGGCATTAGAAATAGTGCTGAAAGACTTAAATAGCGCTCAAGCTAAAGATTCCCTAGAGGACAACGAGGAGATCGCTATAGTACTTGAAATTACAGATGGAGACACAATGACAGCTATGGATTCTAGTAAAATCATAAAAGAACTAAATAAAACAAAAAGCGTTTTTGCTCGCGGAATTCAAATTCCAGGCTTAGGTTATAGCGAAACTCCAGTAAAGGATGATACTAAAGAAAAAGAATTACCTCCGGAACTTATCTCTCCATCTGGAACTTTTTCTGAGGTTTGGGGCGAAGATGGCTTGCGCCTCGATGATATACGAACTCTTAAGAAGGTTATGCTTACGTTGTTGGCAGATGCAATAAACAGAAACAAGGATTAAAAATGCAACCAAACTCCTGTTTGCAACTAATACCCCTATACCAAGCATGGAAAGAAAGCACAGAAGAACTCCAAAGAATAAAGGAGGAGTTTTTAAATACAGGAGATCCTAAATTAAAAGAAAGCTTCGAACAAGCTAAAGAAAAAGCAGAGAAGGCAAGAGACGCCTACAAAGAAGCCTCCATAATAGAAGTAGATGGAGAAAAGAGAAGAGTTATTGAAGAAGAAGTGCTTGAGTTGATGGGGGGTGTAGTGGGAGATAGAACAAGAGAGAACAAAGGAGATATTGCAGTGGTTTCTGAGATCTCTTTTGACCAGGCATTAGATGCAAAAACAATAACTGAGAAATCTAAATACATTAAATATTTTAAGGATTTAAAGAGACTTGATTGCTACAACACCCAAATCCAAGAACTACCTGAACTACCTGATTCGCTTAGGTTGCTTTATTGCCCTCGAACCCAAATCCAAGAACTACCTGAATTACCTGATTCGCTTGAGGAGCTTATTTGCGACAACACCCAAATCCAAGAACTACCTGAACTACCTGATTCGCTTAAGACGCTTATTTGCGACAACACCCAAATCCAAGAACTCCCCGAACTACCTGATTCGCTTGAGTGGCTTTATTGCAACAGCACCCAAATCCAAAAACTACCTGAACTACCTGATTCGCTTGTGTGGCTTGATTGCAGAGAAACCCCC
>JAWWAH010000023.1:0-16868 GCA_033721415.1 Candidatus Spechtbacterales bacterium
AGCACTTGAAGAATTTACTAAAACCCAAAGCTAATACGTTAGAATATGGCATTACAAGCAAAACAAATAAAGAACCAGATACAGGCGATAGGGAATATCAAGAAAATAACGAAAGCTATGGAAATGGTAGCTGCTACAAAAATGCGTAAAGCAACAGAGGCAGCTGTTTCTTCTCGTGAATATGCAAGAATATCCTATGAGGTGCTTGTAAATCTGGGTAAACAAAAGGACATCAGACATCCATTTCTGGAAGAGAGGAATAATAATAAGACTTTACTTGTGATGTTTTCTGCTAACAGGGGATTGTGTGGAAGCTTTAATGCTCTAAATAATAAAAACGTATCTGAGTATTACTCCCAAAACAATAAAAATAAATTTGATTTTATTGCTGTCGGGAAAAAAGCAGCGCACCATGTTAAAAAATTAGATGGGGAAATTTTAGCAAGCTTTACTGATTATCCAGATATAGCTCATATTGATGACACATGGCCCATAGCAAAAATGATAATACAAGAATTTGAAAAAGAGTCATACGGGAACATAGTGCTTGCTTATACACATTTTAAATCTGCGCTTTCTTCTAGCCCTGTAATTAAGCAACTACTTCCTGTGGATAGTTCTGAAGTAGAGAGGCTATTAAAAGATATATACGAGCAAGAAGGAGAAACAGCTTTTCCTGGCTCTGGTTATAAGTTCGAACCAACCGAGGAAGAGGCATTAGATTTTGTTTTAAGAAGAGTAATAGAAGTTCAAGTGTATCAGACACTCTTAGAATCACAAGCGAGTGAACACAGTTCTAGAATGATAGCTATGAAAAATGCTTCCGAAAATGCAGATAAGTTATCGGAAGACTTGACTCTTTGGTATAACAGAGCTCGACAAGATCAGATAACTCAAGAAATAGCTGAAATAGCAGGAGGAGCACAAGCATTAAATTCTTAAATTTTAAATAATAAATTTCAATTAATAAAAATATGCAAGAAGCAAAACAAAAAACAAAGATAAGCGCAGGACAGATCTCTCAGGTTGTAGGTCCAGTTGTGGACGTTTCTTTTGAGGGTGAACTTCCTGCAATTAATAATGCCTTAATTGTTGAAGGTGAAGATAAGTTGACTCTTGAGGTTGCTCAACACCTAGGACAAAAAGAAGTAAGAACTGTTGCTATGAGCTCTACAGATGGTTTAAGTAGAGGGCAAAAAGTAACTGACACTGGCGCGCCTATATCAGTTCCAGTTGGAGAAAAAACTCTTGGTAGAATGTTCAATGTTCTTGGACAACCAATAGACGGTAAAGAAGATGTAAATGTAAAAAATTACTACCCTATACACAGAGACGCTCCAGAGTTACGTGTGCAATCAACAGAATCAGAAGTGCTTGAAACAGGTATCAAAGTTATTGATTTAATGTGTCCATTCCTTAAAGGAGGAAAAGTTGGATTGTTTGGTGGTGCAGGAGTTGGTAAGACTGTTATTATCCAAGAGCTAATACGAAACATTGCTGCAGAGCACGGAGGATACTCTATGTTTGCAGGAGTAGGTGAGAGAACTCGTGAAGGAAATGACCTATACAGAGAAATGGAAGAAAGTGGTGTGCTAGATAAAACCACACTGCTATTTGGGCAAATGAATGAACCACCTGGGGCTCGAGCACGTGTAGCCTTAAGCGCACTTTCAATGGCTGAATATTTTCGAGACGAAGAAGGAAAAGACTTACTATTGTTTGTAGATAACATCTTTAGATTCTCACAGGCAGGCTCAGAGCTTTCGGCTCTATTGGGAAGAATGCCTTCTGCTGTGGGGTACCAGCCAACATTAGCTACTGAGATGGGTAAACTTCAAGAAAGAGTTACTTCTACAAATAAAGGTTCTATTACTTCTGTGCAAGCAGTTTATGTCCCAGCCGACGACTTAACAGACCCTGCTCCAGCAACGACATTTTCTCATTTAGATTCTACAGTTGTACTTTCTAGGTCGTTATCAGAGCTAGGTATTTATCCAGCCGTAGACCCACTTGATTCAACATCCCTAGTATTAGACCCTAATATCGTAGGGGAGGAGCACTACAGCGTAGCTAGAGGCGTACAGCAGGTACTTCAGAGATACAAAGACCTCCAAGACATCATTGCTATCCTTGGAATGGATGAATTATCAGATGAAGACAAGGCAACCGTTATGAGAGCTCGAAAAATACAAAGATTTTTATCTCAACCATTTTTCGTTGCTGAGCAATTTACAGGTGCTGAAGGAAAGTATGTGTCATTAGGGGATACCATAACAGGATTTAAGGAGATTCTTGACGGGAAACACGATGATAAGCCAGAGCAAGCATTCTATATGAAAGGAGCTATTAATGAAGTAAAGAAAGAGGATGAATAATAAGGTTAAATTAAAGATTATTACCCCGGAAAAAGTTATCTACGAAGATGAGGTTGAAAAGTTATCTGTGCCTACAAAAGATGGTGTAGTTAGTATTCGTCCCGATCACATGCTTTTGGTATCAGTTATAGAAGCAGGTAAGTTGATCGTAACCAAGGAAAGTAGAGATATAGATATGGCTGTTACTCGGGGGTTTTTAGAGGTTAGGTCAGGCAGCGAGGTTGTTATAATGGCCGATACCGCAGAAAGGATAGAAGATATGGATGAAGAAAAAATAAAAGCAGCAAGAAAGCGCGCCGAAAAAGCTATGCAAAATGCAAAAGATGCAGATGATGTTGATTTTGCAAGAATGGAAGAGGTTGTTGCAAGAGAGATAAGTCGTTTAAAGATATTAAGCAAACGCAAGAGATAGCATTATTTCAAATTTTAAAAAACAAAAAACCGCCGTACAGCGGTTTTTTAGATGTAAGTAATCAATTTCTTTATGTTTTGTGTGTTAATCTCATCTGTTCTAAATCTGCCTCTTTTAGTTTTTTAATATGTTCTTTAGAATAATTTTCAGCAATTTGTCTTCCTAGAGACTGCCCAGCTGTTAAGTGGGTTAGTATTACGTAATCAGCACCTTTATTGTAAAAGAATTTAGCATCTCTTTCGGTTTCTGCCCTTACTACGATAAGTTGATCTTTTTCATGGTTTTTTGCAAGTTCTAGTATTTCCGCATTTGCTTCAAAATCTGGAGCAGTTGATATTATCATATCTGTATTGTGAAGTTCGGCGTGTTCCTGAATTTCATCGTCAGAAATATCTCCAAACAACACTGAATAGTCCTCTTCTTGTAGGTGGTGTACTATATCTGGGTCAAAATCGATAATTAATATTTTTTCTTTCGGAAATGCTGTAGCAATATTATGACCTATCCGATGTCCTCCAATAATCGTTACTGGTCTTGCTATGCTATCGGGTAATGCGTGTTTGTTTAAAACTTTTCTTTCAAAAACACCCAGAAGTGATTCTATTTTTGTAAATATTTTTTCACTATAGGTTATTGCGTATGTTGATATTATTATTGTTGCTATTCCTACAGAGGTAACTAACGAAAGGACTTCTGCAGGTACATGTCCTAAATCTCGACCAAGTGCTACAACTATTAAGCTAAATTCTGATATTTGTGCCACTGTAAGCCCCGTCATAAAGCTTGTTTTTTTGCGGTATCCCATAAGCCCCATTAATACCAAAACTATAAGAGGATTTCCTATAAGCACAAACAGAGAAAAGACCAATATTGGAAGAGTCATAGCTGTAAAGTCTGCTACTATTAGTGAAGAGCCAAGCGATACAAAGAAAAGTAATATAAAAAAGTCTCGTAATGATCGTATTCTGCTAGAAATTTGATAGTGTTCGGAGGAGTTTGCTAGGGCAATACCAGCTAGAAACCCACCTATTTCGATTGAAAAACCCGCATATGCTACAGCTGTTGCAACACCGATAGCCCATGCTAGGCTTGTTAAGAATAAAAGTTCTAATGAGCGTGCTATCTTGTCTAGTATTGGGGGCATAATTTTTTTCCCCATCCAAAGCATAAATACAAATAGAGCAATACCTTTAGTAAGAGCTAGGGCGATACTTGCAGCTGTTATTCCATCTCCAGTTTCCATTCCCGATAGCACAATAAGGATTAACATGGCTACAAAGTCCTGGACTAAAAGAAAACCAATAGATATTTTTCCATGCAAGCTGTGAGTTTCTCGTTTCTCAGTTAATAGCTTAACTATGATTATAGTGCTCGAAAATGTCAAAGCTACTGCTATGTATGTAGCTGCAAGATAAGAAAATCCAAATAAGACTGCGATAGCAAATCCAACTAGAGAGGTAAATAGTATTTGTGAAAGACCCAGAATAAGCGAAACCTTACCTACTAGACGCACTGATTCATAATTTATTTCCATTCCTATCAAGAATAATAGAAAAACAATTCCTAGTTCCGAAAAAGCCTCAAAAATACCGTGTTCTACAAAATGCAAAAAAGGCACCACTGCAAGCGCAACCCCAGTGAATATATAAGCCAGAAAAGCGGGTTGCTTTAGCATGTGGGCAATTATACCTAATATTGTGGCTATCCCTATCACGATAGCCAATTCTAATATTCCTGTAGCCATATATCTATTGTAGTATAGCTGGCCCGATACTTGAAGTGGAAAAAAAATTTCAATTCTTCTTCATGTGTTATTGGTATAATAGAAATAAGATAAAATATATAATATTAAAAATATTTATTATGCAAATAGAACAAACATTACCCCAATTTGAAAATAAACTAACTCTTGTCATCGTTACAGGACATCAGGCGGCAGAATTTTATGTAGCGTTAAATGGGAAAATAGAAAAAGAATCAGAAATTAAAGTTCCTAACCCAGAATATTCCGATAGAGAAGGATACTTCAAAAGAAGTGGTCATGGATTATCTTTTGGCTCTGGGTCTGTCGTAGAGCCAAAAAATAAAAAGGTAGAAAAAAAGTTTCTAAAAGATTTAGAAGAAGAAGTGCTAAGTATTAAAAAAAGCAATGAACAGATTAAAGGTGTTTATCTTTTTGGCCCAGATTATATGCTAAAGAGAATCAGGAAAACACTCCCAAAGCAGATTGCAAACAATTTGATAGAAACTTTTGAGGGTAATTATACCCAGGAACACCCTTTTGAATTTTTGAAAATTATAAAAAGTTCTCTCGATAAGCAAAGTAGCCAGCCCAAAAGCTCTGAAGCTCAGAAGATATACAAAAAAACAGAATAAAGTTGTAGTCGTTTTACTCTTTTACCACATAGTCTTTATTACTGTGTATAATTATCTATATAACGTTTCTTTTTCGATGTTATAATAAGTGTACAGCTTAACATTAATTATTTTTATCTTATATATGGAAAAGCTTATAAATTGGCTTATTACAACCCTTGCTGTTGCTGTGACAGCGTACATTTTACCAGGAGTTGTTGTCTCAGGATTTCTTACCGCTTTAGCGGTTGCGTTAGTTCTTGGGATTCTAAATATTTTCATAAAACCTATTTTGGTTTTTTTGACTCTTCCTATAAATATTTTAACTCTTGGCTTGTTTACCTTTGTGATCAATGCATTTTTAGTTTGGTTGTCTTCTTTGATTGTTCCAGGGTTTACGGTTGATGGATTCCTTTGGGCCTTAGTGTATGGTGCTATCCTTTCGTTTGTCGTATGGGTTTTAGACAAAGTGCTTTAAAAGCAGAGCAGTCTTGACTCTATGCAAGATAAAAGATCTACAGAACTTAAAAAAATAAAGAACGAAGTTGCCAACCTTCGCCGTTCTCCTATTTTTAAATATAGAGAAGAGAACGGCTATTTGCCTGTTATAGGGGAGGGGAACCATTTTGCTAAAGTTGTGTTTGTGGGTGAAGCTCCTGGCAAAAATGAGGCAGAGTCAGGAAGGCCTTTTGTTGGTTCTGCGGGCAGGGTATTAAATGAGCTTCTAGATAGTGCAGGTTTAGAAAGAAAAAAGGTTTATATAACTAATATTGTAAAAGATAGACCCCCAAGCAATAGAGATCCACGGCCTGAGGAGTTAGAAGTGTATGCTCCTTTTCTAGATAAGCAAATAAATATTATCAAACCTAAAGTAATTGCTGGGCTGGGAAGGTTCTCTTCTACCTATTTAATGCAAAGATTTGGACTTGCCGATAAAGTGGATACAATCAGCAAGATGCATGGTAAGATGTTTGAGGTAGAGGCTAATTATGGCCCCATAATCTTAGTGCCACTATTTCATCCAGCCGCTGCATTGTATAGTCCTGACAAAAAAGAACCCATGAAAAAAGATTTTAAATTAATAGCTGATATTTTAAATTAATAAATAAAATGGAAAAAAGAAAAATACAACACTACTTTTTGTTAATGCTTATATTAGGGGGTGCTAGTCTTGTTTTCTTTATTTTTCTACCGTATTTAGGTGCTTTATTGCTCGGTGGAACATTTGGAATAATATTTTATCCTCTTTACAAGAAAGTATTGGTATTGATGGGGGACCGGAGTAGCCTAGCATCAATTGCCGTTTTGCTTCTTGTGTTTACATTGTTACTAGTTCCCACCCTACTTTTCGGTGTCCAGATATTTCAGGAATCAACCGAATTATATGGGACACTAGCTTCAAGTGGAGATGCCCCTGAGGTTTTGGGCTCCTTCATCAACTCTTTAGAGGATCGCATTCAAACTTTTGTACCCGGTCTTGAGATAGATCTTAATGCATACAGCCAGAGAGTTGCTCAGTGGGTAGTTCAAAATATTAGTACGGTTTTTTCTGGTATAGCAGAGTTTCTTGTAACTTTACTATTGGGAATGTTTGCCTTTTACTATTTCTTAAAAGACGGCAAAAAGCTAAGAGAATATATAGTTAAAATCAGCCCTCTTTCCGATGAGCATGACAGGGAGATTCTGCGAAGATTGGCAGCTACTGTTAATTCCGTCATTAAGGGTTCTATGGCAATAGCACTTATTCAAGGTGTTTTAACAGGTTTAGGATTTTTTATATTCGGGATACCAAACCCTGCTCTTTGGGGAGGAGTAGCATTTATAGCCGCACTTATTCCTTCTGTGGGAACCGCACTTGTTTTAGTCCCTGGTATAGTGTATTTATTCTTCATAGGTAATGGGTTTGCAGCCCTTGGATTGCTCATTTGGGGAATGATAGCAGTTGGTTTAGCAGATAACATGTTGGGTCCAAAGCTTATGCAGAAAGGTGGAATAGAATTACATCCCTTCTTTATACTCCTTAGTGTTTTAGGAGGAATTTCTTTATTTGGTATAGCTGGGCTAATGGTAGGCCCACTTGCTATAAGCTTTCTTGCTACAGTTGTGCATGTTTATTCTCAGGAATTAAAGTTAGCTAGTTAATTCTAATTTCAACAATACTCAAAACAAATAGGACAGCCGGCTGTCCTATTTGTTTTGAGTATTGCGTATTTTTACTAACTTCTACTCTTCGGTATCTCGTATAGTTATTGTAACCTTAACTTCATTCTTAGCCTCTTTTGTTAACCGTATGTTGCCCGGTGTAATTAATCTAGAGGTTGTAGTAGTTGTTTTTTCTATTTTATTGAGATCTATACTCTCTGTAGATATGGATTCTGGGGCTAGTTGCCCTGGGGGTATCAATAAATCAATATCTTTAGGTGATACTTGAATTGTCTCAATCTCTTTACCTTCTTCTGGTGTTCCTGTTGTGTTTACTGTAATTGGTATACCTGTTGCTATATTGAAGGTCTGGGCTCTAACGCGAACTCTTTCGGGCTCAATATTTATAACAGAGATAGGGAAAGGGCGTTCTATCATCTCAGGCGTTATATTTATTGTGTTTACCCCGTTTTCTATATTGGACCCTTCGATGGTTATCTTTAATGTTGAAGTATCAAATCTACTAAATGCTGCTTCGCCGCGTCCTGCCATAGTTACAACAACTTCATTAGGTTGTGTTTCGCTTATAACGGTACTTTCCGGTACATTTCTGTAAGCAACAGGCAATACAAAGTCTCGTTGTATTGTCTCGGCTTGGAATACTGAAAAAAACCACACCATTGCTGATATCCCCAATGCAGCTGCTTTTATTCCTGAATTCTTTTTCAACATGTTTTCTATTATACTAACTGGTTCTTCAGGGAATTTTTCTTTTAGAAATTTGTTTAATACTTTTGTTAATTCTTCTGGGTTGTGTAGGGTAGTTATTTTCCCTTTGTATGCTATAGATATGGTCCCACGTTCTTCAGACACAACAATTACAAAAGCATCTGTTTTTTCTGATAATCCTAGGGCTGCACTGTGGCGAGTCCCCATTTTTTGGAGTTGTTTGAAGTCTGTAGAAAGAGGAAGATGAACTCCAAAACGAAGGAGTCGATCTTTGTTTACTATAACAGCTCCATCATGTCCTGCAGAGCTTGGGTCAAAGATACTTTCCAGCAGATGCTCAGATATAATAGCGTCTGCGAGCTGTCCTCCATCGAGGTGCCTCTCTATGTTTTCACTACCTGTCAAGACTATTAGTGCTCCATGTTTCTGATGTGCAAGATTTGCAACAGCTTGAACCAGTTTTGTTGTTGTGGATGTTGATGTTACAGGCTTATCCTGTGTTTGTCGAGTTCCTATCGAGGCTAAAAATTCAAAAAACCTTCGTAGTTCTTCTTGGAAAATAATTGCAAGAACTATAAAAAATATCCCAAAGAACGATTGAAGGGTAATCGAGGTCAGATATAGGTTAAATATTTGCGCAATAGCATATAGTGCAATAAGTATCCCTATTCCTAAAAGCGCAAGCAGAGAACGTGTTTGCTTAAGAAAAAACAGCGCTATGTATATAAGTGCTGCAACGATTATCACGTCGAGAATATCGCCGAGGTATATATTTTCTCCTATGCTAATAGTTGCCGTTAGACGATTTATTTCTCCGATAAAGCTACTTGTGGAAAATAGATTTGAAAGCATGCTTTTATTGTATCATATCTTTTTAAATGGCTATAATTTTTGTATTTTATTGCTCTAAAATATTTTTCTGGTAAAGTGTTAATATGTGTTTACGTATTATAATTATCTAAGAAGACTAGTATGAATCAAGAAACACTTGTTGGGGCACATGTACCTACTAGAGGATCACTTAAAAGTAGCATTACGTACGCTGAAAGCATTGGAGCAGAGGCGATTCAGATATTTGGATCTTCTCCTATGAGGTGGAGTGTTACAACTAGAAGTAAGAAGGATGTTGATGATTTCAAAAAAGAACTTGCCAAGAGTAAAATATCACAGGTTTTTCTACACGCCCCTTACTTAGTCAATTTAGCAGGCTCCAATAAAAGCATTCTTAAAAAATCGCTCGTTGCTTTAAAAAGCCATCTAAATATAGCAGAAAGAGTTGGAGCAGTTGGTATAGTTGTCCATCTGGGCTCAAGTGGGAAAAATGATATAAGAGATAAAAAAGATGTTTTAGAACAAATATCTGGTGCCGTAAATCAGATACTTAAAGAATCTCCTGGGGATACTTTTTTTATCATGGAGAATACCGCAGGTGCGGGTGCAACATTTGGTATAAATCAGAATGAACTATCTGCTATAGCGGATAAGGTTAAATCTCCTAGACTAAAGGTGTGCATAGATACGGCACATGCTTATGGTTCAGGTATATTAGAGTATAAAAATTCAAAAGAGGTCGATAAGTTTTTTGATAGCTGGGAAGATGCTATGGGAAAAAATGGTATAGCTGTAATACACGCAAATGATTCTAAGGTTAAGTATCTTTCGAGAAAAGATAGACACGAAAATATAGGGGAAGGGCACATAGGTATAAAAGGGTTTGAGGTCTTAGCAAAAAACAAAAAAGCTCGTAGTGTGCCCTGGGTACTAGAGGTTCCGGGATTTGCGAATAATGGTCCAGATAGTGATAATATAAAAATAATTAAAAAAATCTTAAACAATGCCTAGCGAAATAGAGATAAACAATAAGAAAATATATCTAGAGAGAATGTCTAAACCTCTTCAGGAAAAACTTAAAGTTGTGAAATATTTTCCTTCTGGCGCGAAACGTATTTTGGACGTAGGCTGTGCAGATGGAACTGTAACAATCGCCTTAGCCCAATTGTTTCCCAACATTGAATTTCTAGGAATAGACTTAGATAAAGAATTTATTAGTATTGCTAAAGATAGAGCCAAGGAGGAAGGGGTTAAAAATGTTTCTTTTAAAAAATGTTATCTTCGTGATCTTTTGCAGCGTGAAGAAAAGTATGATGCCGTAGTTTTCATATCTGTTATGCATGAATTTTACTCTTATGGAGAAGGTATATCGTCAGTACTTAAAGCTATGGCTGATGCGCATGAGCTTTTGGTAGATAATGGAGAAATAGTTGTAAGAGATATGATACTTCACGAATATACAAAGCACACAAAATTTAATGTGGATACAATACTAGAAAAAATAAGGAACAAAAAAGATATCATTCCATACCTAGATGATTTTGAAGAAATATTTGGTAAGGCAGATAGCATATATAAGGCTAACCACTTTCTGTTGAAATATTTTTATACAGAAAATTGGGATAGAGAGTCTAAAGAGTACTATGTACCCGTAACATTCGAACAGTATCAAGAGATGTTCTCTCTTTTGGGTATGGATATGCAGTACATGAATTCATACACGATACCTTTCTTGAGTAATAAATGGATGCAAGATTTTGGATTAACCAAACATGAAATTGAAAGTCTTTCTTCGACAGGATTTATAGTTGCTAGAAAAAAATAGCATTTCTTTTAACACTTGCATAGTGGTAGTATAAACATATATGGCGAAGGAATTTATTGTAGTAATAATAGCTATCACCCTTTTTCTGGGAGCGGTTTTTTATTATCAGAACAACACGTTAGACGTTGCTTACAGGACAGCTATTCAAGAAAATGAAAAGCAGAACCCTTTTGCTAACTGCAGTAAGGACAAAAACCCTGTTTTTGATTCACATGTAACAGATTTAACTAAAATAGAACGCATTATTCCTCCGGGTTCTTGGGCTAGAGATGAACAGAGCGGATCCAGAATATTTAAAACCCATTCCTTTTTGCACGTAAGACTAAGTGAGCGTGCTCCAATTTTTGCTCCAGCAGACTCTGCTCTTTATTCAGGAGTTTTTTATAGCGAAAATAACAAAGAGCAGTACCTACTATTCTTAAGGGTAAGCTGCGAAGTTTTTTATGTGCTTGATCACATAGACGAAGTAGAGCCATATATCAGAAATAAATTCTCCGAAGAGCCAAGACAAAGTACAGAATCAACAGTAGAATTTGAGAAACCCGTTCTTATTGAATCCGGAGAATTAATAGGGCATACAGAGGGCACACCCGAAGCTCATAGTTGGGATTTTGGAGTGTATAATAAATCTAGACCTAATTTTTTGGATGAAGTAAAAGATTATGATGGGTATACCCCTTACCCAAGAGACAAAATAGCAGATTGCCCTTATTCGTATTTTAATCAAGAATTGCGTTCAAGTTACACAAGTATTTTTAGTGACTTTTCAGGAGGGGATAATTATTCAAGTGCGTTTTGTAATTAAGCATGGTAAAATAAAAAACATGAACAATGTAGACGACAAAACAATAACGATTGGTAGAGATCTTTTTCGAACAGCTATTTTGGCAGTTCTAACTATATTCGCAACCTATATCGTGGGCTTTTTGGTACCGTCTGCAACAGTTACATTTCGGCCTGAAGCCGGTAGCTTTGTGCAGAGCTTATTCTTTAATACATACTCATTTGCAGGTGTTGCCTTAGTTGCCTCCTTAGTTTTCTGGCATTCGTTGAAAAAATATTCTAAGCATCCTCATCTTGTTATGGTATTTTTATACGCAACACTTCTGTTGTTAATGCCACTAGTTAATTATCAGGAGCTTCTTATTGGATATGCAAGTATGTTAATAGTTTCGTTATCGTATGTATTCTTATCAGGTTTAGTTTATGCGATATTCAATTATGTTTTCCCAAAACAGAGAGCATTAGCCGCAACAGTAGTTTCTGTAGTTTTGGCAACTATTTGGTTTTTAATATAAAATTTATATTTTACAGATATAAAAACTACTGCCAATTGGCAGTAGTTTGAGTTATAGGTTAACAAGCAGTATCCCAATTACATAAAGCATACAGTAAGAGGATATTGTAACCTTATAGTAAAAATAACTTACACCAAACTTCTTAATAGGGATCAGTTCTCTTTTGTATATAATTTCTAATCCGGCAATACAGGCTAAGGAAAAAATAATCTTAATAACCAGAAACCCCACTATTCCTCCAAGATCCAAAATATGAATCATTAGGGGATTTGCTTCTTTAATCAAATTAAGATGCAAGCCAAGTGCTGTGGCTACTGCATCAATTGCTATAAGCAGGAATAAAATTTTTCCATATATACTCAAAGAAGACTCCTTTCTGGGAAAGAACAGATAAAAATTTATATATATAATACAATAAAATACTAAAATTGTAAAATTGTAAATTAATATATTATGGATGTGGACTATATAAAAACATTAACACCAAGAATTAAATTTGTAACAATTTGGTTTTTGGGGGCTATTTTAGCGGGCTATGCTACTTTATATATAAATCCTGCCTATAGCGATGTGTTACTAGGTTTGTTAGGGGATTTGGAAGGTATAGCTGAACTTTCTAAGTTAGATTTATTCCTATTTATATTTTTTAATAATGCTGTAAAAATGTTGGCAGCAATAGTATTGGGAATTTTTTTTGGGATTATTCCTTTTCTGATGGTGCTGATAAACGGGTATCTTATTGGAGGAGTCGTTTATCTAGGTATTAAAGCTCAAGGACTATTTCCAATTATAGTGGGAATTTTACCTCATGGGATTTTAGAAATACCTATTTTTTTAATATGCGTAGCCATGGGGCTTGCGGTTGCATCAGCCACAAACCAAAGCATAAAGGATAAGAGTATGCTTTATATAAAAACAACTATTTCAAAAAGCACAAAGATATTTTTTGTCTTTTTATTACCACTTATTTTTGTTGCGGCCTTAATAGAGTCGTATATAACTTCATGGCTTCTGGGGATGATTATTTGATATGGTATAATAACTTAAAATTATTTCTATAATTAATTTAAAAATACAATGTTGGATAAATTTAAACAAATGAAGGAATTGAGAGATTTACAGAAATCTCTTGAATCAAAAGAATTTTCAGGTGAATCTGATGGCGTGACCGTAGTTATTAATGGGACCTTTGAACTAAAGGATATCAAACTAAATTCTGATTTAAAAACCGACCAGCAAGAAGAGGCTATTAAGAAGGCTTTTTCTAACGCAATGCAAAATGCGCAAAATAGTTTACGTAATGCAATGGGTGGATTTGGTTCTTAGTTGACGTTAAAAAAATAGCATCTTATACTTATAAAAGCTCGTTAATAACTAGCACAAGGAGAAAAAATGCAAGAAAACTGGAACTATAAAGAATTAAAACCTACAGACCTGAATACTATAGCTGATAAATGCCTAGAAGAGGCAAAGCTTCTTATTGATGGATTATTTGCCGAGACTGAGAATCGGACAGTTGAAAATACTTTTACTGTTGTAAATAAAATAGATATAATTTTCGACAACACCGTATCGCGCCTTGCTATGTTAATGAATTTACATCCAAGAAAAAATATTCGTGCTTCAGCTGAAAAAAATCTTCAAAAGATATCTTCATTTGCAAGTAGATTCAGTTTGGACCCAAGGCTGTATGAAATTATAAGTGCCGTGGATGTTGTAGATTCTGATGAAGAAACCAAGCGGCTAAAAGAACATACCCTCCGTGATCTAAAAAGATATGGAGCAGATAAAGATGAGGATACCCGCAATAAGATATTCGAACTAAGAAGAGAGTTAACTGCTCTTAGTATGGAATTTGCGCGCAATATTGCAGAAGCTGTTAGTAGCGTAACAGCTTCTTTGGAAGAGCTTAAAGGTGTTCCTGATAACGTTATCTCTAGGCTTAAACGCCAAAAGGATGGAAAAAGGATTATCACTACAAATTACTCTGATTATTTCCCGGTTATTCAATTTTGCGAAACACCTGAGCTGAGAAGAAAGATGGTGGTAGCAAGCCATACGAGAGCTCCAGAAAACGAAGAAGTCCTAAGAAAGATACTAGAGAAGCGTCACGAGCTTACCCAGCTGCTTGGGTATCAGAACTGGGCTGATTATGCTGCTGAAACAAGAATGAGTGGTTCAGCGGATGCTATAGATGAATTTATCACGGTCTTGGATGATGCAACTCGTGAGTCTGCTGAGCAGGAAGCAGAACTGCTTCTACGCTATATGAAAGCGGATGGCATAACAGGAAACGAGATATTTAACCATGATCGAATGTATTACACAGAAGTTGTTAAGAGGGAGCGCTTTGGTTATAATCCTCAGGAATTTATGCAGTACTTCCCGTATGAAGAAGTAGAAAAAGGAGTTCTTGGCATATATAGCGATCTTTTTGATATAGAGTTTAAGCAAAATAAAGATATGTCAGTATGGCATAAAAGTGTTACATGTTACGATGTTCTGGATAACGGTAATCTTTTGGGCAGAATATATCTAGATATGCATCCTAGAAAAGGTAAGTACAAGCATGCAGCATGCGGTTCGCTTGTTAGTGGTGTTAAGGGTGTACAGGTTCCCGAATCATTCTTGATGTGTAATTTCCCAGGAGGCAGAAAGGCTGATGGAGCTGCCTTAATGCAGTTTAGCCAAGTCAGTACATTCTTCCATGAATTTGGACATCTTCTGCACAATATATTTAGCGGAAAAAGTAGATGGGTAAGTTTTGCTGGAATTAGCACTGAGGAAGATTTTGTTGAAACTCCATCGCAACTTCTAGAAGAGTGGCTTTTTGAGCCAAGGGTTTTGCAGCAAATTGGACGCCATTATAAAACAGGAGAACCTATTCCCGAAGAACTAATAGAGAAACTAAAGGTTGCAGAAGAGTTTGGTAAAGCTTTACATGTGAGACGCCAGACATTCTTGTCAGCAGCATCTTTTTATATGCACACGGACAATGATCCCGCTAATATAGACTTCTCGTCTTTGTGGAGCGCTTTGACGGAACAATATTCACCTTATCTGTATGAAGATGGTACACATATGTGGACTGCATGGGGGCACTTGTCTGGTTATTCTTCAAATTACTACACATACATGTGGTCACTTGCTATTGCAAAAGATCTTATGACTGGATTTGATTCCGAAAATCTAATGGACAAAAACATCGCTGCTAGATACAGGGAATGTATTCTTGAACCAGGTGGATCACGAGATGCCGCGGATATGGTTAAAGATTTTCTTGGAAGAGAATATAATTTTGACTCCTTTAAAGAATGGATAAAAGAATAGTTAGTAATTAGAACCCAACTATCAAACCCTGGATTTCCCCGGGGTTTTTATTTTTGTTATAATTAGTCTATATGAAAATAGAAAACTTCAAGGGTTCATCAGATAGCGATATATCACCAGAAGACATGGTGCGTCTTAACAATTTAACAATTATAATAAAGAGCGAAAGAATTGATAGGCCCAATATGGGTGATTTTGCGGATACATTCACGCCGGAAAAAATTGCAGATGATCAACGTAGACTTTCTAGAATAAAATCTAGAATTAAAGAAGAGAATAGGAGGTTGCCACAAAAAGAAAAGGCGCAGAAGCTTTTACAAAAAAGCAAAGGGGAAGCACTAGAGGTTGTAGTTGGCCAAAGCATAGAACTCAGAGATTGGCTTGGAAGCCGTGCTATGGTTCAAAGAACATCAGAGTATGACGACATAGTTAATGGTGTCGATGCAATAGTTGAATTTACTCCGGATTTTGAGGACGAAGAAGTTCAAAGAATAGCACTTGCTGTGGATGCTTATAGTGGGACTAGTCCGAGAATATTAGAGCAAAAAATAAGAAAAAATATAGATAAAATTAATGGAAACACAGATCCAATGCGTATTGAATATTTTGAATCTCAGATTCCAGATAATAATGGAAATCGCTACAAAGGACCACTAGAAGAAGTAATACCTGTTGTAATAGGAGTAAGTGGTCAGAATGTAGAAGATCTTTTTGAAGATTTTGCAAAACTAGTTAGGCTAAGAAAGCGAGGTGGGGAAATAAATAAGAGAGAAAAAGAACTAAAGAGGAGTTTAGAGCAGAAGATAACAATACACCCTGTTCAAAGACTTTTCTTGAAAGAAATTCAACTTCAATTAAAAGGTTATCTGAACATCCCTGGTTTGCGCAGTAGTACCGAAGAAGAAGTGCGAGATATCCTTGAAATAATAGAGCAAATACTAGAAGAAAAAAGGGATTCTATACCCCATTCGAAGGATGTTGAAAACGATCGCATTCTTGAAATGATGAAGAATGTGATATAATATTGCCGATACACTAACAAGGGGAGAGAATGAAAGGTTCCTTAACAGTTATTGCTGGTCCTATGTTTTCAGGTAAAACAGAAGAATTGCAACGTCGAGTTCGACGATTAGCTATAGCAGGGAAGGAGATAGTGGTTTTTAAGCCCATTATTGATAATAGATATTCAGATAGAGAAATAGTTTCCCACAATAAAAACTCTGTTGATTGCATATCTGTTAACCACCATAATGCCGAGGTTCTTTTTGGGTATATAGATTGGCACAATACAGAAATTGTTGCTATCGATGAGGTTCAGTTTTTTGATAAGGAAATAGTATCCATAATAGAGAGATTTATTGAAATGGGAATACATGTAATTGTCGCAGGTCTAAATCTTGATTCTTGGAACAAGCCATTTGGCTCTATGCCTGAATTGCTTGCTCGTGCTGACCACATAGAAAAACTTTCTGCTGTCTGTAAAAAATGTAAGAAAGAAAATGCAACCTTGTCACAACTACTAGAAGTAAATTCGAGCACATCTGATCATATTGTGGTTGGAGGCAAGGACA
>JAWWAH010000024.1:0-16725 GCA_033721415.1 Candidatus Spechtbacterales bacterium
CGAAGCTTAGAAAGTGGGTGGTGGTGTTTACAGGGCACACCACCAAAGCCCATTAGTGCAGCCTGTTGGCTGCTTTGCCCCTGTTGGGGCAAACTATCATCCACTTAAGGTACGGTAGAACGGTGCTTTGACCTGACTTCAGTCTTGCATCGTTCTTGTTGCACATTATAACACTTATAAATAATTTGTCAATAGCTAGCACTGCCTTTAGTGGGGAGTGATATGCCTGAGGGGCAGAACAAACCACTCCCCACTAAAAGACACTAACTATTTTGCTAGGGAAAGCCATATGCTATCCCATGCTTAACTTAACAAAATATGATTCTTAGTATACAACATATTTTCATTATTAGTAAATACTTTATATTATCTACAAACACATATCTTGTGTATAATACATTATATACGAAATAAATATTAATTCATTCCATGCCACTAACAAAAAAACAAAAGGAGGCCGTTGAGTCAGAAGCTCCTGCAACAATGGTTATAGCCGGCCCCGGAACAGGTAAAACCCATATTTTAGCTTCAAGAATAGAGCACCTAGTAAAGCATCAAGATATTCCAGCAGAAAATATTCTTTCCTTAACATTCACAAAAAGTGGTGCTAGGGCAATGAAAGAGAGGGTCATATCCTTTATAGGTGAAGATGGGTACAAAATAGAAACAAACACATTTCATGGATTTGCAGCTTCTCTAATAGACGAAAACCCAGATGTCTTCGGATACAGGCACGACTTAAAAGAAGCTACCGATATAGATCGAGCTAAAATTTTACGCGATATATTCGACGAGCTCAACGAGGACCATAAATTAGAAGAACTACACTCCCCTCACGATAAATACTTCTACTACAATAATGTTTCAAACGCTATAAAAACTATAAAGCGCGAAGGCTTCACTGTAGAAGAATTCAAAAATCTTGTTAACGATTGGCAAGAAAAATTCGACAATATCCCAGATGAAGAAAAAATATCTACTCATCACACAAGAAAAGGAGAATTAAAACGAGATTACGAAAAGGAACAGAGAAACATAGACAGAAATAAAGAACTTGCTCTTATATATGAAAAATATCAAGAAATTCTAAAAAAGAGAGGGCTCTACGACTACGAAGATATGATCATTAAAGCAATAGAGGGCTTAAAAGATCACGAGGATATACGCCATGAAATTCACAACAAGTACGGAGCAATACTTGTAGATGAATACCAGGATACTTCTGGTGCACAAAATCGACTACTCTTTTTACTGATACCTGAAAATCCAAATGTATTTATAGTTGGAGATGATGATCAAGCTATATATAGATTTCAGGGAGCTACGATTGCAAATTTTCAAGAATTCTTAAAGAAATATCCTGAAACAAAAATAGTAAGCCTAGAAGATAATTTTCGTTCACCACAGTTTTTACT
Organism: Candidatus Spechtbacterales bacterium; assembly: GCA_033721415.1. Lineage (GTDB taxonomy): Bacteria > Patescibacteriota > Minisyncoccia > Spechtbacterales > 2-12-FULL-38-22 > JAWWAH01. The sequence continues at coordinate 1,416 of JAWWAH010000024.1, forward strand.
AAATGCTGCTCTTGGGATAGCAAATAAAAATCCGGATCGACTAACTTCTATCCTTGAACTCCCTGATAAAGTTCTACATGCTCATGGCCCACACAAAGAAGTAGAAGAGGTCCACGTTGTTGAATTTGAAACAGATATGGAAGAGCACGCATATATACTTGAAGAGATTCAAAAATTACACGAGGAAGGATCAGAATGGAAAGATATTTCTATAATTACACTCACCAACAGAGAACAAAAAGAATTATCAGATATACTGCGCCATCATGGTATCCCAACAGCATTATCAGGCGATACAGATGCACTTTCTGAACCTAGCGTCTCTATGCTTTTTGCATTAGCACAAGCATGTATGAATCCGCACGACAACGAAGACGTTATGACTTTACTACTCCACCCCGCTACACCTATAAAAATAGAAGATGTTTGGAAAATACTAGAAATAAGAAACAGAAAAGACAACGAAACAATATACTCTGCATTAAAGCGCGCCATAGAGGAAGATGAGCTCTCCAATAAAGACGAGGCTGAAAACACTCTGAATATACTGCACGAACTCTCCTCTTCTCAGTCATACAAAACAGGGGCTGAGTGGCTTAAAGATGTACTGGACAAAACAGGGCTCATGAGGTGGATAGAAAAACAAGAAGAAGCTCCATATATCATTGCAAATATAAGAGCTCTAACAGATGAAGCTAAGCGAGTACAGGCAGGTAATCCATCGATGAGAATAAAAGATATCATAGACCATTTCCGAGCTCATAGAACCCTTGGTATACCTCTTAAACCCTCACTTGCACAATTTGCATTTGAAAACGCTGTCCAAATAATGACAGCCCATAAAGTAAAGGGTCTTGAGTTCGAAAATGTATTTATAACGCATGCAGTTCATGGCCATTGGTCAGGCAAGCGCTCTAGAAGAGGCTTAGTACTCCCCGAAGAAATACCCGTGCAAGAACAAAACGAAGATGATGCTCGGCGTGTATTTTATGTAGCACTCACAAGAGCCAAGAAGCAGTTATACATAACTTATGCAAAAACTTATACACGCGGAATAGGTGGCCTAGATGACGCCGCACGAGAAACTCACCCATCTATGTTTATAAGCGAACTTGAGGACCAGGTTCCCGCAAAAACAATAGAAAAAGATGTAAAAGAACTTCTTGAAGAAAGCGTTAAGCCCAAAACGGTATCCAATAATCTCCAAAAAGAGATAATAAAAAATATTGTTAGTAGCCCGCGCTTTGCACTAAACGCAACTAGTTATAATTCTTTTATTGAGTGTCCTAGAAAATTCATCTATGAAAAACTTTTTAGAGTACCAACAATAAAAACTTTTGCCTTAACATACGGTGAGGCAATACATCTTGCGCTACAAAAGCACTTCTCTACTCCAAAAGAAAAACGTGGAATAAAAAGTATGATGTACACAGTAAATAAGTATGTAGAAAACGAATCAACCCTTTCAAAAGAAGAAAATGAAAAACTATTAGAGCGAGCTGAAAGCACACTAACAGCGTATTACGAAAATACCCTACAAGATGAACCAGAAGCCCTCTTTACTGAGTATTCTTTTCCAAGAGGCGAGGTAGAGTGGAAAAATATAAGTATCACAGGTAAAATAGATAAAATATCCCCTCTAAAACCAGATGAGGTGCTCAACGATACTGCTTCAGGCGAAGTAGGCTCAGAGCCGAAAGAGGTTCGTATAGTAGATTACAAAACAAATTCAAAAACACCTTCTTTAAACCAGATACTTGGTAAAACAAAAGATCAAACACAAGTAAAGCTGCACCGACAACTATTATTTTATAAATTATTATCAGAAAACTACCTTGCTTTTAATTACGATGTAAAAGAATTTATTCTCGATTTTGTAGAAGACCAAAAACAAAGAAACGTCCCTCTTGAAAAAGAAGCATACCAAGAGTTCAAAGATACCTTGCAAGATGTATGGGCATCTATCCAAACTCTAGAATTTCTCAAGCCCGATAATAAGGATTTTCCTCACTGCGGAGAATGTAAATATTGCACAATAGATGCGTAAGCCTTATTAAGCTTATTAGGCTAATTGGACTTATAGGACTTATTGGATTCATACAAAAATCCCCGATAATATCGGGGATTTAAAATACATTATTCAAGGTGCTTTAGATTTTTCACGTCAACTTCTTTAGGCTTTTCAAAAATATCAAACTTAACTACCGCTATAAATCCAACATTCTGCCTGTAAAGTATGCTCTCCACAGTGCCCTTCGCCTCATCACAATATCGGCCCTTTTCAGGATCGCTGAAAATATAAACCCTATCTCCCACGTTGAACCCAATAGATTCTACTAATAACTCTCTGGATCCTGCAACCCATAAGATGTAGGCAATGACAGCCGGGAAAAGCAGATTGAATATTTGGCCATCAGGCGCAGATAAGGCATCGTAGGTCAAATAACCCATCAACACCACTATTAATGCACGCCCAAGATATACAGCCATCTTCATACCCTTTAATTTATCTTTCGTGATAGCCCAAAATACAGCATGTGCAACTCTTCCTCCATCCAATGGGAAAAGAGGTGTAATATTGAATACCGCAATAATAAGGTTAAAAACTACTAAGGCCACTAAAATATCTGCAAAATCACCAGCGGGGGCTAGAAAAACATAGATAGCAAAAGAAATTCCAGCCATTAAAAAGCTAGAGATAGGACCAACCACAGCAACAAAAAATGTTTTCCATGCGCTTCTTGTTAAGCCTTCGATGTGAGAGGCCATTCCAATAAAGCTCACTGAAATATTTTCGCACTTAGCTCCAACTGCTCTTGCTATAAAGACATGAGCAAATTCGTGCATAAGTAAACATATAAAAGACAACGTAGCGAATATAAATATATTCCACATCCCAGATAAAAGCAGTGTTCCATAAAAGCCAAAAAAAATCATTAATAGAACAGCTCCGATACCTAGACGCACATTCGTCTTAAATAATCGAATATCCACGTATCAAGCTCCTTTCTGTAAAGGTTCTGCTTGTACTTATACCAGAAAAAGATACCCGAGGCAATTAAAAACAGGATGCGCTTCTGCATCCTGTTTTTAATTGATTGTACTTAGTGTAATCCTATTAGCGGATCTGGCCTCTCAGCTTTTCCCCTGGCCTTCATAACCGTTCGTCCATAAGCTTGGAAATAATAAGCTATCTCGCCCCAATTTTCTTTATGATAAAGCTTCATTAAATCCTTTTCTATTTTGCGTGTTGTCTTGCCATTTGATAGTTTTAGCTTTTTTGCTACTCGTTTTACATGCGTATCAACTGGTATTCCTTCTGCTTTTCCATACAATTCATATTGCACTATCGTTCCAGTTTTCCTTGCAACCCCAGGAAGCTCTGTGAGCTCACTTAAATCATTGGGTATTTTACTTTCATAATCATCTCGTATTTTACGAGCACTCTCTACAATATATTTACCCTTGCTGTTGTAATAATTAATAGATTTTATCTCTGTTCTAAATGTGCGTATATCAGCATCAGCAAAATCATCTATAGTTTTGTATTTCTTGAAAAGCTTCTCTGTTACCTTGTTAACTTGCGCATCGGTTGCCTGGGCTGAAAGTATAACCGCTGCTAATAACTGCATAGGCTCTTCATAATTAAGCTGCAAGCCTGCATTCGGATATGCTTTGTGCAGTCTCTGAAATATTTTACGCGCACGAAGCTTTTTGTCTTGTAAAGATTCTCTTGGCATATTAATTTATGTTTATATATTTATTCCATTTTTGAAAAAGTTCTCTTGTCGCCACTACATCTGCAAAATTATATTCAGCTATTTCTTTATATCTTTTATCTTTAAACGCTTGCGGTACTTCTTTGCCTTCTACATCTCCTTTTTTTGGACTTTTTATACCAAATGCACGAGTTGTAAAGTGTAAACTAGTTCTTCGCATAGCTCCATAAAAAGAAAGCTGATCAGCTAAATCCACATGCTGAGTTCCGGATCCTCTTCCGTTCTGATATCTATAGCCCATCAACTGCTTAGTGGGTTGAACTCCATGAACTGCTGCTCGTATCATTAAATATGGAGCATCGAATCCTCTACCATTAAATGTAACAAATACATCGTAATGATTTGCAACTTCCCAAAAACGCTCTAGTATCTCTTTTTCCGTGCCCACCCTATATTGCACACCATCTTCTTCCCAATCTTTTAAGTCAGAATCAGGAGCTTGGAAATAAACTGCACCCTTATCTTGATCGTCTAAAACTGCTATTGAAACGATCTCACCTGTAAATGGTGAGAAAACAAGCCTTTCCTTTACTGCTTCAAGTTGTTCTTCTATATCTTCCTCGGTGTCGCTATCGCGCTCCGCCCATTCACGAAATTTCTCTTTTGATTTCTCATCAAAATTTTCATAAGGCTCACCAATTGTCTCTATATCAATAACTAAATAGCTCATATTTTGAGATTTTCTTCATTTATACTCTGTTTGTATAATACTACAAATTGAAACTTTTACAACCAAAATAGCTATCAAATGCCTAAAACAAGGCATTTTATACCCCTAAATATACAAAAAAGAAGCTTTTTGCTCCTTTTTACTCTTTTTTCTTTTTCTCGTGGAATTCTTCTAGTAACCACGAGCTTGATTGTATCTTTCCTCCTCCTACATTAAACACCATTTTGCATCCTACCTCCTTACAAACTTCACCTTCTGGGGTATTTCCCTCTTTTCTATCTCCTCCATTAGCAAAGATATCTGGTTTTAGCTCTCTTAATGCATCTGCAACACTCATATCAGTAGGATCTGGCTCATGTTTTGTTAAAACAACATCATCAACTACTTCTAATGCTTTTATTATTCCAGCCCTCTCATCTTGGGGCATAAATGCATAACCTTTTTTTGCATGAAGCCAGTTGTCGTTGTTTATTATTACAACTAGCCTATCGCCGTGCTTCTTTGCTTCTTCAAACATTCGAACATGCCCAATGTGTACAGGGTCAAATCCACCACTTACAGCAACAGTTATATCTTTTTTATTGTTACTCATGTTAAATATAAATTATATTAAAGTGGCACTACGCGAAAACTAGGAAGGTCATGGGAGTCTCGCATAACTTTCCACTTCATTTTTAAAACATCTTCTCTTGTGACCTTTTTACAACTACACACTTTTATAGATTGAGAAGAATAAAATTCACCATGGCCTATTGCTGTTATTGTGTCTGGATCAACTTCTAGTTTATACAGCCAACCTGTATCATTTAAATCAAAGGGAGCTACAATTTTACCCCCAAAAAATTGCCCACGTTTTGTCTTGTATTCAACATGAACACGCGAACGATCACTAATAAGCGAAAAAACCATAGGTCCATAAGGCTCATGTGATAAAAAGACTCCTCGTATTCCGAGGCGTCTATCCAGTTGTGGTTCTAGAGTAGTAAGATCCGCAATAGGAGAACCGTGATAAAATACTTCCTTCCGCATGTTTAACTTATTTTTGTTCTTTAAGAAATTCTTTTAATTTTTCGATTGCCTTTCTTCTGTGGCTAATTTCATTCTTTTGCTCTAAAGAAAGTTCTGCATACGTTACATCAATAATATTTGGCTTAAATATAACATCCCAACCAAAACCATCATCTGTTGCCTTCTCTACTATTTTGCCCTCTACCTCGCCTTCAAAATAGTAAATCTCCTCGCCGTCAAAATAACCTATAGTGGTTCGAGCTGTTGCATTGTGGTTGTCAAAGTTTTTGGTTATATCGTATAGCCCCTCAGGACCCATTGCCTCTAAAAACCACTTTATAAGAGGGCCGGGCAGCCCGTTTAAGCATTCAAAACCCAGCGATGCATCATCTACTATAAATTTACCTTCGTGATGCTCTTTAGCTGCAATAAGTTTTTCTTTAACTATATTTTTTGGATCATCATCCTGAATTTCTGGTAAATCTATGTCAAGCTGTTTAAGCTCAACAATACCCTTTAGCATTGCTTCAACTTCTTTAAATTTCTTTGTATTCCCTGTAATAAAATGGAGCATCTATTTTTCTAATAATTTTGAAAGCTCTTCAGCTATAATTTTAACATCGTGCCTAGCCTCATTTACGGTTTCGGCATTAAATTTTCTCGCTTTTGCAGGATGCGCAGGAAGTTCAGATATATCAGGCATCTCATCACGGGGATATGCTCCTTGGCGCTGTTTGTCCACTCCTGAGTACTCAGGCCTCTTATAGAATAAATTAACTCCTATATTTGAATCCTTCTTGCCTACAATTAAATCATCGAAGGACTCAAGATAACTTACTTGAGGTAATGCTCTGCTAGTAGATAGCGCAGCTATATCAAAATCTATGCCCATTTCTCTCAATACATTTAATAACTTGCTCAATCCTCTCCCGGTTTCTATATATTCTGTTACAATAAGTATTTTTTCTACCCCCTCAAGTCTATCTTCCAAATATTCTTTCATCTTCTCTATTCTTCTGGGATATTCAAGGTATCTTCCAGCGAGAACAAAGTTGGTGGGTAGGCCCTCTCCTTTTTCGTTTTTGAAAACTTCGCGCAAGATAAGCGATATTAACCTTCCACTTGCATCATCACTCAATATTGCATCGTAATCACCTATTTTTTCTTTAAGCTCTAAAACTATTTTTCCAAAACCTTCCATTGCTTCATCTATTGCCCTTAAACGTTCTGCATTTTGCATTTTATTATTTCTTGCCATGCTTTCAACTATTTCTTCCAGATATTTTTCGTCACCTTCGCCACTATATTGGTTTGCAATCTCTTTTCTTAAGGTTTCTGCATCTTCTTCTCTTATGCGCCCAAAAACACTTTCTAATTCTGCTCTTAAGCGATCAAAATCAAGTTTTTCATATATTAAATCCAAAACATTACCTTCTTCAACAGAAGATTCAACTTTTTTTGGCTTGTCTTCAAAAGCACTTTTCATACATTTTATTATATCATTTTTGACACCTATAGATTCCGGCTTTAATAATTCTTTCAAGCATATCCGAAAAAGATATACCCATAGCAACTGCACCTTGTGGTAGTAAGCTTGTTTCTGTCATGCCGGGTATCGTGTTCACCTCTAAGATATATGATATTCCATCTTCTGACAAGATAAAATCTGCTCTAGACATCCCGGAGCAACCAAGCACTTTGTGTGCCTTTTTGGATAAATTCCGTAAAGATGCCAACGTTTCTTTATCTAACTGAGCAGGAGTTATTTCCTTAGCTCCTCCTTTTTTATACTTAGAATCATAATCAAAAAAATCTCCTAAGGAAGGGATAATCTCTGTAGGAATCAGAGCAAGCGCCGAAGAATTATCGCCATCGTCCAGCACTCCACAAGTCATCTCTCGACCCCTTATATAGGGTTGAGTAATACAATCAGGATAAGTAGCAAAAATATTCCTGAAAGCTTCTAAAGCATCATTCTTATTTTCTACAATAAATATTCCCGCACTACTACCGCTCTTATTGGGCTTAATAACAACAGGAAAAGATAAATCGCCTAAAGCATCTTCCAAAAATGATTCTCTCTTTTTATCTTCCCAATCCTCTCGTGTTGCATATATCGTTTCAGGGACATCAAAGCCATTATCACGCAAAACAGCAAGAGAAGCATTTTTATCCATTGCAAGCGCACTAGGTTGAGGCGCAGATCCTGTATAAGAAATATTCATCTCTTCTAATTCTTGTTGTACTGTACCATCCTCACCATAAAGCCCATGTAAAGCAACAAATACAATGTCTGCTTTTTCTTTTAGTTCCTCTCTAGGAATAGACCAATTACCATCCTTAGATATAACCACATGAACAGGAGTAAATTTACTGCTATCCAAATTTGCAAGTACTTGCTTGCTTGTCGCTAAGGAAACCTCGTGTTCATCTTCCGAGGGGCCTCCTGCTAAAACAGCTACATTCAACTTTTGTTTTGATTTTTTGCGACCCATAAAACGTTATTCTACAAATAACCTTATATTAATCTTCCAACAATTTTGATAATTCTTCGGCTATCATTTTTACATCACGCCTAGCTTCGTTTACTGTGTCGGAATTAAAATCTCTAACCTTTGCTGGATAAGAAGGGAGTTCCGATATTTCTGGCATCTCATCAGGATTATATGCGCCCTGGAGCTGTTTGTATACTCCTGAATATCGTGATTTAGCATAAAAATCAAGTCCAGAATCTGACTGTTCTTTACCAACAATTATTTTGTCATAAAATTCTGGATAATTTATATCTGATACAATTCTATTAGTAGACAAGGTAACTATATCAAAATCTATACCCATTTCCTCGAGTGCCTCTACTATGCGACTTAAGCTTTTCCCAGAACGTATGTATTCTGTCACAAGAAGTACTTTTTTTACACCACCGACTCGCTCTTTTAGATATTCTTTCATTTTTTCCTCTCTGCCCTCATAACTAAGGTATCTTCCACCAAGAACAAAATGCATAGGCAATCCTTCCCCTTTTTCGTTTTTGAAAACTTCACGCAAGATAAGCGATATTAATCTTCCACTTGCATCATCGCTTACTATTGCATCGTAATCATTTATTTTTTCTTTAAGCTCTATGACTATTTTTCCAAGGCCTTCAATCGCTTTATCTATGCTTTTTATACGGTTTTCATTGTCTCTTTTATTTTGTTTTGATTTTTTCTCACTTTCTTTTTTTAAAAAATTTTGACTCTCTGCTCTATACCTACCTGTAATCTCTCTTTCTAGTATTTCTGGATCTTCCTCAAGCACATCCCCAAAAACACTTCCTAGCTCTACTCGTAAACGATCAAAATCAAGCCTACTATGTACCAAATCTAAAATCTCATCCTCCTTATCGATATCTTCTTCTTTTTGTGGCTTACCTTCAAAAAAATTATTCATACATCACAATTAAAATAACCTTGAATTCAAGGTTATTTTATAAATTTAAATCTTGGGCCGTTGTAGTTTTCTTTTTCAACCCTCTCAATGAACATATCTATTGGCCTTGCCCAGAGATTGCCATCTCCATATAAGGCTTTATATACAACAAGTTCTTCTTGAGTTTCTGAATGCCTAGCAATGCCCAATACCTCATATTCGGCACCCTTGAAATGTCTATATTTACCCATTTTTAAATCACGAGCTTTTTTTGAAAACTCCAAAGTATCACTAGACATAATCTACTCCCATGGATACCCAGGGAAATAATCTTTTTTAATATTCTCTTCAGATACTCCAATGGTGGGTAGTATTTTCTCATAATGCTCAACCATTGGCTCAGGGCCAGAAACATAAAACGGCACACTATCAACTTCAGATACATATTTTTTGATAGCTTCTTTATCTATTTTTTCCGGAGAAACAAACCAATGTATATTAAGCTTGTCATGTTTTTTCTCAAGTCTCTTTAATTCTTCTTCGTAAACAAAGTTATCTGTGCTGTTTGCATACAATAAGGTTACATCGATAGGCGCTCCATCATGATCAAGTTGTTTCAGTATTGATCTAAACGGAGTAATACCAATTCCTCCTGCTATAAATATTGCTTTCTTTTTTTTGTCTTCCTTAACAAAACTTCCAGCAGGCTCTTCGACGTATATAATATCGCCCTCTTGCATATTAAATAGTGCTTTCTTAAAGCTACTTTCACCCTTTCGAGTAGTTAGCATTATTTCATCTTCATAAGGTGCACTCGCTATTGTGAAGTAACGATCATTACCTCTGCTATCTTCATCGGTATGGGGCAATATATAGTGCAAAAATTGCCCTGCTTCCCAAGATAAAGGGTCTTCATACTCAAAGTAAAAAGTGACTGCATCGTCTGCTTCTTCTTTTTTTAATGCTAAAATTAACTCCATAGATACTTGTATATTACTAATATTTTAATAAACACATTATAACATAATAAAAAATCCGCCTAGAGGGCGGATTATAAGAGTACTAGTATTAAGTTTTCACCCCACTGCCGTAATCGATACCTGCATACGGATTTCTCCTTAGGGCGAGATGAACATCGCTAACGTCAGCCCAGGAATGATTAGTGTTATCCCCTACGCTTGAAAACGTTCTGTTTTCGAACTCACGCTCTTCTTCACACCCGGAAACAGTGCAGACACCAACAGATACATCCCTAAAGAATCGAATACCTTCTTCATCGTCGTAATAAGCTGGCTCTATCTCAAACCTATGAGCATGCTCTTTATCACTCAACGAAGTTCCTCTCTTGGTTGTTGTGTGTACTGCTCAATACGATACACTAGATTATGCAAATAGTCAACTTTTAAGACTCGTCCAGAATTACCTTATCCTTAAATACTCCCCTTTCTTTTGCTTTACTATCTCTAATTTTTTTAATTTCTTCTTTTTTAAACCCCTTGTATTTAAGTATTGCATCAATCACTTCCAGCAAATCTGCTAATTCTTCTTCGCTCTCATCGTCAATAAACTCATTAACCTCTTCAAGAAGCTTCTCCTTTAACTTCTCCCAATATTCCTTATCATCTGCAATATGATAAACAGGATTACCGTTCTTTCCACGTATATAATCAGGAATTTTATCTCGTACTAACTTATTATATTTTGTAGTCATTGTTTTTTATTTTCCATGACATTTCTTATACTTTTTACCACTTCCGCAATAACAAGGGTCATTTCTGCCAATATCTCTTTTCTTTTCAACCTCTTTTATTTTTTCATTTGAAGATTCCCCCGAACGGCTTATTTTCATATTTTTGGTTTCTGTATTTGCGTGAGAATGCTGATGCTCTACATTTATCTTAAATAATGTATTAACAACATTGCTTTCTATTGCATCTAGTAATGTATTGAACATGGTAAGACCTTCGTTTTTGTATTCCACCAAAGGATCTCTCTGAGCATAAGCACGCAAGCCTACCGAATCACGCATGTGGTTCATAGCATCAAGATGGTCCATCCAAAGAATATCTATACTGCGCAAAAGAACCCATTTTTCAGCGGTACGCATTGCCTCTTCCCCCGCTGCATCTTCCTTCTTTTGATGTTCCGTATATACTTCTTCAAGTATTTTTTCTCGAACTTCTTCTCGTAGATTATCAGATTTAGCATTTCCGCTATCCCCTCTTATCATCGCTTCAAGTTCGCTATGAAATTCATCACTTATTCCCGTTACCGCTTGTACTTCTTCAAACAATTCTTCTAGGTTCCATTCTTCGGGATAATCAGAAGCTAAATGATGGTCCATCATATTACCAAAATGAGCCCTAATGGATTCTCGTACCATCTTTTTTACTTCTTCTGGTTCAGCGTAAAGCGCCTCATCGCGCTTTTTATATATTGTTTCGCGGTGGCGGTTTAACACTTCGTCATATTCAAGTAAGCGCTTTCTAGAATCGAAATGCATACCCTCTATTCTGCTTTGCGCTGATTCTATAGATTTTGATACCATCTTGCTCTCTAGAGGCTGATCTTCTGGTACATTCATTGATTGCATAATGTTTTGCACTCTCTCTCCGCCAAAAACACGCATTATCTCATCCTCAAGAGAAAGATAAAACCTAGAAGAACCTGGATCTCCCTGACGCCCAGCACGTCCTCGTAGCTGATTATCTATGCGCCTAGCATCGTGACGCTCCGTCCCAACCACATGAAGGCCACCTAAACTCTTTACCTCCTCTGTTGCTTCTGGGTTAGGAGGATTACCACCTAAAATAATGTCTACACCACGGCCAGCCATGTTGGTTGCAACAGTTACCGCGCCCTTTCTTCCTGCTTGCGCTACTATCTCTCCTTCTTTTTCGTGATTCTTAGCATTTAAAAGATTGTGCTCTATCCCTTCTTTTTGAAGTAAAGCTCCAAGATATTCGTTTTTTTCAATTGATGTTGTTCCTATAAGTATCGGTTGTCCCTTTTTGTTTCGCTCTTTTATATCTCTAACAAGGGCTGTATATTTTCCTTTTTGGGTGCTAAATACAACATCCGCCATATCATCTCTTACAAGAGGCTTATTAGTAGGTACTGCAACTATGCCTAACTCATAAACACGGTCGAACTCCTCAGCGCTTGTTAAAGCCGTACCTGTCATACCAGATAGTTTGTCATACATCCGGAAGTAATTTTGAAAAGTAATAGACGCAAGTGTTCTAGATTCTTGCTTAACCTTTACACCTTCTTTTGCTTCTATAGCTTGGTGCAAGCCTTCAGAATAGCGCCGCCCTGGCATCATTCTTCCAGTAAACTCATCCACTATAATAACTTCTCCCTCCTTAACAACGTAGTCTTTGTCTTTGATAAATAATATATTTGCACGCAAAGCCTGCTCTAAACTGTGAACATACCTAATGCCCCCTCCTTCTGAAGGATCATACAAATTATCTATATCTAGGGCTCTTTCAACTTTCTCAATTCCTGCTTCGGTAATGCTTACTGTTCGTGTCTTGTGATCCACATTGTAATCAACATCCTCTTTTAAGCTTGGTACTATTCTTGAAAATGTTTGGTAAAGCTCTGTGGATCTATCATCGGGAGCAGAAATAATAAGCGGAGTTCTTGCTTCATCTATTAAAACACTGTCAATCTCATCTATAATTGCAAAATTATGATTACGCTGCACCTTATCTTCTGCTTTTTGCACTAAATTGTCGCGCAAATAATCAAAACCAAATTCATTATTGGTTCCATATGTAATATCTGTTTTATATGCCTCTTTTCTCTCTACAGGTCTAAGAAAATCTTCCTCAACCCTAAATGAACCCAACTCATCTCTTTCTTCGTCTATCTCTTCTATGGTTTCTTCTTCTTTTTTGGCTCTTTCTTTAGCATAGTCTTCATCGTAAACATGAGCACTACTTTGGTTGGTAATAACTCCCACAGAAAGTCCAAGTTTGCTGTATATCTGCCCCATCCACACGGTATCACGTCGTGCAAGGTAATCATTAACAGTTATAACGTGTACTCCTTTACCGCTTAGAGCATTAAGATATATTGCCGTTGTAGAAGCAAGTGTTTTACCTTCTCCTGTTTTCATCTCTGCAATTCTACCTTGGTGAAGTACAACACCACCTATAAGCTGCACATCGTAGTGTCGCTGTTCAAGTGTTCGCTTTGCCGCTTCTCTAACAACTGCATATGCTTCGGGTAAAATATCATCAAGAGTTTCGCCTTCTTCTTCAATGCGCACCTTAAATTCAGCTGTCTTTTTTCGCAGCTCTTCATCGTTAAGATTTTCAACATCTTTTTCAAGTTCATTTATCTGATCAACAATTGGTGTTATTTTTTTAATCTCTTTTTCGTTTGGATCTCCTAAAATTTTATTTAAAAATGACATAATTTATAAGTTATTCTTTATCTTTTTGTTTTAAGTGGCGTTCTCTTTTTTCTTTTAAGTATGCTTTTTTCACTCCACGCTTATCCCAGAATGTTTCAGTATAATGCCTTAATTGGCCCCAGAACATATCTCGCCAAAAATTACTTGGCTTTGTAACGTTTATAAAATTACCTTCTCTAATTGCATTAAATATAGCAGGTATTGTTTTTTCTTCTGCGTCTATTATAGCGTAATTTCTGTTCATGTGTCTTCCATCTTCATACAAGTAGTGTGTATCCGATGTAGCAATAAGCGGCTTATTGTATTTTTTAGCCATCTCAACAGCTTTCTTGTTTCTATTAAACATCTTTGAATAAAACCAAGAGTGCTCAATCGCATCGTATAGATCAATATATTTTTCTAAATACTCTTTAAGACTAAAGTTTCCATAAAAATAAGGGTGTACAGCTATTACAAAAACTTCTGGGTGTTTCTCTTTGTATTTTGCAAGCTGTTCAAATGTTTCTATCATTGCAGAATCCGCACCGCTGTTTAGAATAACTGTATGTCTGCCTAGCTTTGAAGGGTCTTCATCAACATTTATTTCAGCTCCAGGAATAAGTAATATTCCTTTTTCTTTTGCATATTCGGCATGTTCTTCTGTCCATGCATTGTGCCTGTGGCAAGTTACCGCAAGTACATCAAAACCAAGCTTAGAAGCGTGGTCTATGCCTTCTCTAAGAGTATAATCAACAATATCATTAATATCTTCTTTTGTGTGGAAATGTAAATTCGCTTTTAACTTCATTTTTATAGCATGTTCAGCATTCAGTTCTTTTAATATACTACACCTATATGAAAATAATAAAAAGCCCCGTCTTTAAAAAGATCGGGGCAAAGAACTAATTTTTATTAACAAAATTATTTTTATAGTGCCCAAGATATGCACCGAAAGCCATAGCGCTTGCTACAAGCATTACCGTAAGAAGCTGTGTCTCATTGAAGATTCTAATCCAGCTGAACATTTCTTGCGAAGACACCAAATAAGCTCCGGCTACGAAGATGCCGGCACACAGCATATGAATTGCAAGACGAACCTTGCCCAATGTGTGTGTAAACCCACCGGATGTGCTTTCTTTTCTCATTTTATTCTTTAAAGCAAAAATCAAAAACTCAAAAATACCTATTGAAACAGCTATGTATACATTTACGCCCGAAGGGTCGCTAAATAGAATATTGCCTATAACAGCAAATTCCAGAAGTCTATCTCTAAAGGGATCTATCAATTTGCCCAAAGTTGTGTGCTGGTTAAACTGCCTTGCCGCAAGCCCATCCAGGAGGTCGCTTACAACAACCAATACTACAACAAGCGGTATCCAGGAAGTATGCCAATCTCCGACATACATAAGCACATAAAAGAAAGTGAGAAAAATCCCTAATCCTGTGATTAGATTCGGAACGGTAAAAACTCTATCTTGAACTTCTACATCTTTTTCTACAAAAAACTCTAGAAAGATTTCTTTAACGCTCATCAGACACCTCCTTGCGATGCGGTTTATTAAATATTAATGGCATTTTTACAAATACTACAGCACCTAAAACATCCATTATAAGATCTCCTGCTGTATCGTACAATCCTCCACTCATATTACTACCGAAGCCAATGGGTTCAATAATATCAATAGTTATTTCAAACACTTCCCATGCTATACCTATAAACAAAGTGAATAATATTATTGCCCACGCTAAACGCGTTGAAATGTTCCTCTTCCCAAAAAATATATAGGCGCTTCCTGCTACCCAAAATCCTCCAATACCATGCATGAAGATATCAAACCACCAAATACTATCATAAATAGAGTTCATTATACCCACTATATGTAATCCAATTATTAGGACAAATCCAAGCCATACAAAAGGATGTAGAAAATTTTTAAGAACTTTTGTCACTAAAACCTCCTTCCAAAAGCTATCGGAATTAGTCTTTAACCATTTATACAACTAAAAGATGAAAAAATCAAGAAAATTGCTAGTAACACC
>JAWWAH010000025.1:0-16116 GCA_033721415.1 Candidatus Spechtbacterales bacterium
AGTTCAACCTTAAGCTCTTTTATTTCTAGAAGTCTTTCTTGAATAGCACCTTGCATTGATCTTCTAGCCTGTACCTGGTTGAAGAATTCTGAAAAATTATCATATTTAAACACTAACTCTACAACGCTTTCTTTGTCATTTTTGTAGATTTCTTGGAATAGCTCTGTCATTTGGCTTTTTGCCTTGGCTATAGCATTTTCTGTTTCTTGTATTTCTAGATTTAACTTTTTAATAGCTAGTTGTGTGGATAGAATTTCTTGCTCCTTTATTCTAATTTGAGCTTGTATTTGGCGTATATCTCGATCAAATTGATTAATCTGCCCCTTTAGAGAATTTGCATACTCTTTTGTTTGTTGCAAGTTTTGCTCTTGCTCATTCGCTTCCTCTCTTAGTTGCTCTAGTGCTTTTTCATTTTCTTCAATTTCTTTTTTAAGCTGTTCTATTTTTTCGCTATCTGTTTCTGGTTCTTTTTCTTGAGCAATCGCAAATCCGCCGCCAATAAGCGAAAATAAAAATATCAAAGTTAGTAAGATACCGATAGATTTAGATTTTTTTAAAACAGGCAATTTCATTTTTTTATACTAGTTTTTTGTGTGCTTGTGTAACTCTATTTAGAGATTCTTCCTTTCCTATTACCTCCATTATTTCAAAGGGTCCAGGTGAAGCTTTTTTACCAGAAAGAGCTACTCTCAAAGGCCAAAGCATTTTTCCGCGACTTCCTGTTAGTTCTGCCTTAGGCATTATGATTTCTCGTAGATTTTCTTTATTCCAGTTTTCCTTGGGTATTTCTTCTAGTATAACATTTAAATCAGATAGTATTTTCTTTAATTCTTCGACACTCATGTCTTTCCAAACAAGAAGAGATTTTTCGTAGTCAATATCTTTAAGCAGAAATTCCGTTACACCTGTTATTTCATCTAGCTTTTTAATGCGCTCTTGTTCCATTGCAACTACTCCTTTAAACCATTCAAAATCACGTTCAGTGCCCAAGCCAGGAATTTTAAATTTAGCATCAGAAATATTTTCTTTAGGATTTTTAATCTCGATTAAGTTTTTATCTATAAAGTAAGGCATGCACTTAGTAGCTAGCTCTTCCGTGGATAGGTTTCGAATATATTGACCATTCATCCAGCTTAGCTTTTCTACATCAAAGACTGCACCCGCCTGCTGTATTCTCTCTACAGTAAATTCTTTAATAATCTCGTCTTTTGGCATGAGTTCTTTTTCGTCTTCGGAGGGTCTCCATCCTAAAAGAGATAAAAAGTTAAAAAGCGCTTCACTTAGATATCCCATATCTTTATACTCCCCAACTGATGTAGCGCCATGCCTTTTACTCAATTTGCTTTTATCGGTACCTAGTATAAGAGGTAGGTGTATAAATTTTGGAATATCAAATTTCAAGGCTTTTTGTAATACTATTTGTCGTGGTGTGTTAGATATGTGGTCTTCTCCGCGGATAACATGTGAAACTTTCATTTCGTAGTCATCCACAACAACAGCAAAATTGTATAGTGGCTCATTTATACTTTTTGCTATAGAAAAATCTCCTAAATTCTCTCCATCAAAGGAAACCTCTCCCCTAACGAAATCATAAAATTCAACTGGACCTGTTGTCTCGTTTTTAAACCTTATTATCGATTGTTTAATTTTTTCTTCATCAGTTGTATGAAGATCGCGATAGCCACATAGGTGTCTTGGTGCCTCTTTCTTTTCTTGCTGGTTCTCTCTTTCTTTTTGCAACTCTTCTTTTGTGTGCCAGCAGTAAAAGGCACTCCCCTCTTCTAGCATTTTTTCTATGTATTTTGTATAAATCCCCTCTTTTATTCGTTCACTTTGGCGATACGGTCCATATGTTCCTTTTTTACCCGGCCCTTCATCCCATTCTATTTGAAGCCAAGAAAGGCCCTCTATAATATCTTTTTCCCATTTTTCATCTGAGCGTTCGGTGTCTGTGTCTTCAATTCTTAGTATAAAGGTACCATCATAGTGTTTAGCAAAAAGATAATTAAATAGCGCTGCACGTGCAGTTCCTACATGCAAAGAGCCTGTTGGAGAAGGGGCCATACGAACTCTTATAGTTTCATTTTTTGATAGTAGTTCTTTATTTTTCATACCCTGAATAATTTAATATAAATTCAGCAATTTTCTTTGCAGCATCAGGCTTTGCGAAGGCCTTAGCTGCCTTAGACATTTTATCTCGTTTGTCTTGATTATTCATTAAATCGTTGATATTTTCAAGTAGTGTTCTTGGTAAAACTTTTCTGGGATCCAAAACTATACAAGCTCCAGCTTCTGCGTATCTTTTTGCATTTTCCTTTTGGTGGTTACTAGGGTCGTGTTTAAGGGGTATAAGAATACTAGGTTTTCCTGTCATTGCAATCTCAAATATGGATCCTGCCCCCGCTCTTGAAATAACAAGATCTGCAGCAGCATAAGCATTTTTCATCCCATTTTCGTTCAAAAACTCATACATATGATAATTTTTAAACTCCTTATCAAGCTCAGGTAACTTATTTTTACCAACTTGATGTATTATTTGGTATTTATCTGTTAACTCTGGTAGTATGTCTTGCACCAACATATTTATTTGGTGAGAACCTTGACTGCCTCCGATTATCAACAAGGTAGGTTTATCTGGAATTAACGAGAATTCCTTAAGGGCGTCGCTTTTAATACCTTTGTCCATTTGGCGCATTGGATTTCCTATGTATTCTATCTTTTTATTAGGTAATGAATCATATTCACCAGGGAAAGAAACAATAATTTTTTTTGAAAAAATAGATAACAATCTATTTGCAGCTCCAGGAACACTATCTGATTCGTGGGATATTACTGGTATTCGGAAAAGCCAGCCGATAACAACAGTTGGGAAACTACCGTAGCCTCCTTTTGAGAATATTATATCTGGTTTATATAGTAGCATGTAATAAAATGCTTGAATAAACCCTATTATTGTTTTAAATATGTCTAATATTGTTTTAAAAGATAGATATCTACGAAGTTTGCCGGTTATTAGATGTCGATATATAAAATGATCTTCTCTTGAGATGTCTTTTTTCATCTCAGGGCCCACTAGTATAAAGCGTATCTGGAAGCCTGCTGTGTACGAAATTTCTTCCAGCTCTCGTGCTACTGCAATAAGCGGAAACATGTGCCCACCAGTGCCTCCGCCTGTCATCATAATTTTAAAGTATTTTTTTTGTTTCAACATTTCTTAATTAACCTCTTTAGATATTTGTAGTAATATTCCTGCTGCCATCATTGTTACCATCATTGAGGAGCTGCCGTAACTTATAAATGGCAGAGTAACCCCAGTTAACGGAAACACACCTAAAATAGAGCCTACATTAACAAGCATTTGGGTGAAAAACCATACAGATATACCTATTGCTAGAAATTCCCCAAACTTTGTCTTGGATGATTTGGCAACAATAAACCCCCTCCAAGCCAGCGCCACGAATAAACTTAGTAAAAGAAAAGCTCCTATAAATCCAGTTTCTTCAGCCCACACAGCATATATAGAGTCGTTCATAGCTAGAGGTAAAAAGTATTTCTGTTCGCCGTTAAGGGGCCCTACCCCCCATATTCGACCTGAGCCTACAGCTATCAAGAGTTGATTGATTTGATATCCCATTCCTAGAGGATCAGATTCAGGATTTAAAAAAGTAAAGACTCGATTTAATCTATAGGGAGCTACCTTTACAAGAGCATAAAAAGCTAGTAGCCCTAGCCCACCCATTGCTGCAATGTATCTGAATCCCACACCAGATACAAAGTACATAGCAGCAGCTGTAATAGCTATTATACCAAACGTGCTTAGATCAGGCTGTAATAATACTAGTAAACTTAATATTCCTAGTAAAATCAAAAAGGGTATGAAATGAGGATTTTTCTTTATATTTTTAACTTTTGAGGCAAGCCATGTTGCTAGATATATTATAAATGTTAACTTGAGCAATTCAGATGGCTGAAAGGTTCCAAAACCTAGATTAATCCATCTTTGAGATCCTCCTATTTCTATACCTACTCCTGGCACAAATACAAGCATAAGTAAGAATAGCGCGCCTAGAAGTAATGGGAGTGCTAGTTTTTGAAGTTTTTTGTAGGGGAATAAATATGCTGAAGCACCCAATACTCCTCCTAGCAGTATTCCATATATAAATTGATGAAGGAAATATCCATATATATTTCCAAAATCCTCTTTACTTTGCTCTATAGAAGCAGATATTAATATGATCATCCCAACAACAATAAGCAAGGTTACAACAATGAGCAATATCTTGTCAGGTTTTTTATTTTTGGGCATTTTATTTTGGTTTTAAAATATTCCCTACTTCTGTAGCTATTCTTTTGAATTCATCCCCTCTATCGAATTCATTTTTAAACATATTAAAACTTGCAGCTCCTGGAGAAAGTAATATTACATCGGGTTTATTAGCATAGTTCCACCATATTGCTTCGCGAAGAGTTGCAGTCTTTTTTATGTTCAGTAATTCTAGGGTATCTTTTTTTATTTCCCTATCTATTTTAACAGATGCAGAGCCAGGTAACAAAGCTATTGAATGAGTATCTTTCAAATATGGCACAAGAGGAGCGTAATCTAATTTCTTATCTTCCCCACCTAGTATAAGACCTACTTTTTTATTTTTAAATTTCTTCAAAGAGTTGGTAACGGCGTAAGGATTGGTCGCGGTTGTATCATTATATAGGTCTATTTGATCAAGTGTGCCCACGTGTTCTAGACGTCCAGGTAGCCCCTTAAAGCTTACTATAGCTTCTGTGGTTTTTTTGATATCTAGATCTAATAAATTTGCTACTGTAATTGTTGCTAAGACGTTGTCTATGTGTTGGGTTTGTTGATCTAGGCCAAGCTCACCTATATCACCTATCTTTTTTTTGCCAATGTATAATTTATTTTTGCGGATATAGGCGCCAGTATTTATGTTCCCTTTTTCACCTTTGCTGGTTTCCGGTTTTGTTTGAGCTGAATAGAAAAAAACTTTTGATGGCGCTGATACAGCGATATTTCTTAAATACTCGTCGTCATAATTTAGCACAAGAAAATCGTTTTCGTTTTGGAATTTAAAAATAATCTCTTTTGCTTTTCGATATGCTTCATAGCTTTTGTACCTGTTTAAATGATCCTCTTGTATGTTTGTTATAACTGCTATGTGTGGGCTTTTTTCTATTGGATTTATGCCCTCAAGGCGCCAACTAGATAACTCTATAACCCCATAACTATTTTTTACATCGCTTGCTATTGATAATGGAGAAGACCCAGGTAGACCTGTTATATACGCATCAGGATATTTTGTTTTTAAAGCTTCGTGTATGAGTGTTGATGTGGAGGATTTACCTTTTGTACCAGTAACCCCTATCATTTTTTGAATGTCGGCATATTGAAAAAATATACCCATTGAATCATATATAGCCGCTCCTCTTTTTTTGGCTATTTTTATAAAATAAGAATCTTGAGGTACACCAGGATTCTTTATCACTATATCTGCGTTTTTAAAATCTTCATCTTTATGCTCTCCTAGTGTGTAAGATACTTCATATTGTTCTAATTTTTCTATAGATTTGCGTAGTTTTTTTCTGGTTTTCAAATCTGTAACAGTTACATCAGCGCCCTCTTTAATAAAAAATAAAGCGTCTTCAACGCCTCCTCCATGTAGGCCAAGCCCCATTATAAGAACTTTTTTATTAGAAAAATTCATTTAAACTCGTTTTAAAATTTTGCCACTTGTATTTTGTAATTTACCATCTTGAACTGTTGTTTCGCCATTAATTATTACCCTATCTATACCTCTTGGATATTGATACGGATTTTTAAAAGTAGCCATATCCTCTATTCTTTCAGGATCAAGAATCACAACATCAGCGTAATTGTTTTCTCTTATTACTCCCCTATTCTTTAACCCTATTTTAGCAGCAGGACCACTTGTAATTTTTTTTATAGCTTCTTCCCACGTCAATACTTCTTTTTTTCGCACATATTCATGCAAAACCTTAGGAAAGGCTCCAAAAAATCTAGGATGTACCACTTCCCCAGTAATTCTCTCTTGTTTTTTATAGCCAACCCCATCTGCGCATAGTATGCTTTTTGGGTGCTTGATTGCGTTTAAGACATTTTCCTCATCAATAGTTTTGTTAAAAACTATTACCCTGTTTCCGGACGCCTCTATGAGGTTTAAGGCTATTTCCTCGGGACCAGTGCCCTGGTTTTTGGCTATTTCTCCTAAAGATTTACCGAAATATATTTTATTTACATTACCCATTGCAACCACCATATCCTCATAATTGTATGAAGAATTACGCATCTCTTCCAATAATTTCTCCATCTTTTCTTTATTCTTCAAAACCTGAAATAGACTTTTATTACCATGCTTACTTACCCAGTTTGGTAAGTACGAATACAATACAGATGCTGTTGTTGTATAGGGATAGATGTCAAAGTTAACATTATCTAAATCCTCTAATGCGGAAATACCCTCTTCAAATTGTTCCCAATATTTTTTACCCATAACTTTAAGGTGTGAAAATTCAAGGTTAACCCCTGTCTTCTTAGCAATATTTAAGCCCTCTAAAACTCCTTCAGTAAAACCTTCAGATTCATTTCTAATGTGCATAGAAAATAAACCATTATAATCTTTCACCACTTTTGCCATACGGATAAGTTCTCTTTTGTTAGCGTTGCGAGCATGAGCATAAGCAAGTCCTATAGATAACCCAAAAGCACCTTCACTGAGTGCTTGTTCCAGCATGTATTCCATCTGATCTATTTCACTATCTACAAGTATTCTTGGTTCGTCTTCGGTAAAAATCCTTCGCATTGTAGAGTGGCCTGCTAATGTCGCAATATTAACGCCGAACGAGTGCCTGTTCATCTCCTCGAACAATTCTTTCATCGTAAGCCAATTTACGTTTAACTTGTTGATATCTCCCCACTTTTGTATGGAATTTATATACACGCCATCTAAAAGTGGAGCAAGTGAAGATCCACAGTTGCCCATAAGTACAGTTGTTATTCCTTGTTGTAAAAGGCTTTCCTGAGACGGATTTTCAAAAAGTTTAGCGAAAACATCCGCATGATTAAGAATATCTATAAATCCTGGGGCTATGTATTTATCCTTTGCGTCCACCAGCTCTTCATTGTTTTTAGGAGTAAGATTGCCTATTTCTATTATCCTTTCTCCTTCAATGCGAATATCAGCCAATCGCATTTTGGTTCCTGTACCGTCTAGTAATGTTCCATTTTTTATTAACATGTTAGATGTTTTGAGTTTATTGCTTTATTTAAGTGTTTCTTTATCATGGAATTAAATTGATGCTCTGTGCCAGTTGTATAAAAATATGAACTACCCTCATCTTTGCTAAGCATCTTGAGATTATTCACTATTCGTTTGGTTTGCTTTGCAATAGCGGGCGCTGGGTCAACAATAGAGATGCCTGACCCAAGATAGTTTTGTATTTCCGCTCTGATAAGCGGAAAATGAGAACATCCAAGCGCAAGAGAGTCAATATTCTTATCTTTAAAGAAATACAAATGTTCTTCTAATGTGTCTTGGGATACATCTCCTTTTTCTATTTTTTCAACTAAGCCAGGGCATGCTCTGATTAAAACATTCTTTTCTCCAGCGTGTTTTTTGATAAGATTTTTCTGATAAGTACTGTTAGCAGTTTTAGGAGTGCACAAAACCCCTATACTTCCTGTTCTAGTTTCTGCAGCACAAACCTTGACTGCGGGCACTGTGCCTACAAATTTAATATCAGGATGATTTTTTCTAAGATTCGAGAGAGCGGAAACTGTGGCAGTGTTACAAGCAACAACTATAATATCTACACCTAGTTTATTTTTTAGATAAGTAGTTAAGAGCTCTGCTCTTTCTTGGATTTCTTCTGTGCTTTTTGTTCCGTAAGGAAAATATTTTTGGTCAGCAATATAAAAAATATCGGCACCAGGCAATGCCTTTTGTATTTCAGAATATATAGAAAAACCACCTATTCCTGAATCAAACATGCCTATTTTTAAATTGTCCTCCATATACTCATTTTACCAAAGTTTCATTTTTTATGTGGGTGAATTATACACAACTAAAAAACCGCCGGTATCGGCGGTTTGATTGTGCTTACCAAAAAACTTTATTATACTCTCTTAGCACCAATCCTTCATTTTTTGCAGAGTATTCATATAGTGTAACCCCACAGTTAGCAGGACTATTAGTTTTACTGTTGTGTAGTTCGATTAATCTTGCTGGAGTCCAATTTTCTAGAACAAACCTAAAACATGATAGTGTCCCTCCGTGCGTTATAACTAATATATTTTTTCCACTATGTTTTCTAGAAATCATTTCGAGGAATATCTGGACCCTAACTATTACATCAGGTAAGCTTTCGCCACCTGGAGGGCGTGCGTAGAAAGGACCAAAAGTTTTCAAATATTGCTGTAGCCACGGAAAGGACTTCTTTACTTCGGCCTCTGTCATGTTGAATGCATGGCCAGCATCTTGTTCGCGAATAAGGGTACTTTCATGCTGTTTAATGGGGGTTGATTGTAAATCGTATGCCCCAAGTATATAGGTTAAGGTTTGTATCGTTCTTAAATATCCAGAGTGATAAGCGTGGTCAAAATTACCAAGCCATTTACTGATATGGGGCGCGGTTATCTGTGCCTGCTCAACACCTTCAGGAGTAAGAGAAATATCATGATCGCCTTCCCCTATAAATCCTTTTCGAGTCTTTTCATCTGGAAAAAATACACCATTGCCTGGAGCTTTGTTTCTAGTTGATTCCGCATGTCTTACTAGGACTAATCGTTGCGGACTATCCATGTTCACTTTTCCCCTCTTAATGAGCTAGATTTAAAATAGCATAAAAATATTTTTAGGTAAACTAAAACCCCTTACTCTAGTTCAAGAGTAAGGGGTTGAAATGTACTAAATATTACTTACGGACGGCCAAACAATACTCATCTGGTTCATGATCGTTAATAAACCAATCAAGGCTAGCACCACGCTTCACAGGTGAGCTGCTGGAGCCGTAAATATAGGGTGTTCTACGATGTCCCCCGAAATCTATCAGTGCTGAGCCCAGGGTAAAGATTGAAGTACATGTAATGCGTGTATAAAGGAATGGGTTTGCGATACCAAATGCAAGGAGTTCCTGTATGACTGCAGGGCGAAGACCATGCATATTTAGTTCTCTTTCAATCTCTTCTGATGTTATTTTTCGTCCAAAATTTATAAGGTGCATATTTACCTGCTTTACAGAGTGGCATGTACACGGTTTTCGACTACCAGGATTCATTGCAGGAGGAAAATTATCATCGGTAAGATATTCGTTTGCAAAATCATAAACATCATCTTTAAGATACTCTGACACGAGCTTGGCATAATCTACCTCAACGGTAAATATTTGACTATGATAGGATGGTGTTTTTTGCTCAATAATTGCCTGCAATCCACGCGAAACATAATCTGTATCTAGGCTTCCTTCACGGACACGGCGGAACAATTCCATCCACTGTCGCGAGATCTTTCCGAGTTCTTCGTCTGTGGCGTTAGCCATAACGAACCCCTCTTATGGTGTTAGCGCCTTCGCTAATAATTTTTTAGCGATTTTGGCGGCTACCCACTCTGAGTAACGCTATAACTATACCATAAAATATTTTTTAATCAACTATGTTACATAGTAAAAACACGCACAAGTATGCGTGTGGAAATATATTATCTACTTAAATTAAATTACCCTATCAGACCGACTATAATACCCATTCCCGCCATAACAGCACTTATGACCCAGAACCTCATAACTATCTTACTCTCCGGCCATCCTATCGCCTCAAAATGATGATGTATAGGAGTAGAATGGAATATTTTTCTCTTAAATACCTTTTTAGAGGTTAATTGCACAATTACGGATGCTGATTCCATTACTAATATAAAACCAATAAGGGGTAATAATAAGGATTGGTTTGTGAGCATCGCAATAATTCCAAGCGTTATACCGAGAGGCATTGAACCTGTATCACCCATAAAAAATCTAGCGGGTGGTATATTGAACCACAGAAAAGCAAGAAGAGCACCTATTATCACCGCTATTAATGCAGCAAGATCGTATTTACCTTCTGCAAAAGCAAGTATTGCATAGCTTGCGAAAGATAAAACGAGAACACCTCCTGCTAATCCGTCCAAACCATCAGTCTCATTCACAGAAAAGGATGTTGCAACTATTATAAATATAAAAAATGGAATATACCACCAACCTATATTAAATTCTCCATAAAATGGTATGTGTATAATACTCCAATCAAGTTTATCGTAAAACCACCAAGCCCCTAATATAGCTATTGCACCATAAGAAACTAATCGGTGTCGCATGCGGAGACCTCCACCGAAAGGACCAATACGCCATATTCCAAAAAGATCATCAGCTAAACCAACTATTGCTGCTGCTCCAAGAGCAGCTAAAGGAAGATAAGTTTGGCCTCTATCCAAGAAGTTAAATTCAGCGAAAGAGGATTCTGGGAAAAACTTATTAATTACAAAAAATATAGCTAACAATAGAAAGACCGTACCCCATATTAAAATCCCACCCATAGTGGGAGTGCCTTCTTTGTGTTGGTGAAGGCTTGTGAATATGGGTGTCTTACCACCACTTCGTATCTGTTTTCCTAAATTAAACTTGTATAGAAAATGTGTTAAAAGGGGTGTCCAAGCAATAGCAACTGCAAAAGCGATTGCGGTCAATGCAAGTATTCTAGATAATTCAATAACGTTTATAAACATGTAGCTAAATATTGATTACTAAATTTAAAATAATCTAATCAATCTATTCCGTCCAGATATATGCTTTCTTTGTCCAATTAAGGAGACTACGAGAAGCTTCAAGTCTATCATCAGCATTAAGAACAACTACAACAAGATATTTATTATCTTGTGGTGTTTTTGCTATCGTAGCCATCGAGGGACCTGCCTCTTCAGTGTATCCAGTTTTTCCCCCAAGAACATCCTCTTCAACTCCAAGTAAAGCATTTAAATTAATCCAATAATGATTTATACCCCTATTCAGGGATGTTGTCGTATATGTGGGAGTAGATATGATATCCCGTAAAGTTTGATTTTCAAATGTTGCGTATAACATTTCTGCTACACTAATAGCGGAAGATTTATTGTTTTCACTTAGTCCTGTTGGCTCTTCAAATACGGTGTCATTTAAGCCCATACTAATTACCTTTTTATTCATCATAGAAACAAAATCAGGAGTTCCTGGGTCGCGATTTTTATTATAGTGTTCTTCTATGGCTGCTGCTGCATCATTACTTGATTCAAGTAGTAAAGCATACAGTAGCTTTTCTAGTGTAAATTTTTCGTCTGTAACGAGGTCTCCCGCATTACCTTCTGTGCGAATTGCTTCATTGGATACAGTTATTTCTTCATTGATATCCATATTTTCTATTGCAACTAATGCAACAACTAATTTAGATAAACTTGCAATTGGTCTGGATTCAAAAACATTCTTACCATAGAGTATTCTCTTTGAAGGCACTTCAAGAGCTAATGCTGTTTCAGCTTCAATATCCTCAAAAGAAACTCCCCAGTTTCTTGCAGGGAGCAATGCTCCTGATGAGTTACTTCTCAAAAACCCCGAAAGGGATGCTGTTATCTCAACAGGTCTTGGTAAAAATGCAGGCTCTGGGTTAAAGTCTTCTAAGAAATCTTCTCGACTTATTAATTTTAGTTCAAATGTTGGCTGTTCTGTGTTTTCTTCTGAGTTTAGTTCGTTCTCTGATTCCAAAGACAATGAAGATGCGAGATCTCTAGTATTTATATCCCCGTAAAAAAATAGAACTACCAATAATGCTGGTAATACTATAACAGATCCCAGAATCAATGCTAGCTGAGTGTTTTTTTTATTTTCAAAAATAGAATATCTTGAAAATTTCTTTATTAAGGCCTTGGCTAGTTGTTTTGTGTTATTCATTATCCTTCTTATTTTTTAATATTTTTATTCCCAACTCTTTGAGTTGCTCCTCCTCTGCCTCTGTTGGTGCGTCCATTACCGATACAGTCCCCGAGCCACTTGTAGGAAACGCCATTACTTCTCTCAGGGAGGGTTCTCCTAATATTACCATAAGTAAACGATCCATTCCTGGTGCAATACCCCCATGAGGTGGGACTCCATATGTGAATGCCTCTAAAATATGAGAAAATTGCTTTTGTTGTTTTTTAGTAAACCCGATAAGGTCAAATATTTTTTCTTGGATTTTTCTGTTGTGTATACGGATACTACCGCCTCCAACTTCATATCCGTTAAGAACCATATCATGCTGTAATCCTCTAACTTTCATCGGATCCTTATCTAGCAGTTCAATATCATCTGGGTGTGGAGCTGTAAACATGTGATGAGAGGGAGCAAATTTTGCCTTACCCGAACCATGGAAATAATCTTCTTCGGTTTGCTCGTTAAACAAAGGGAAATCTAAAGTCCAAGCGAAAGCAAGCTCATTAGGATTGTTTTTGTCTTTTCGAAGATCTGGCTTATCTGTTCCATATTTTTCCATGGCTTCCTTGTGACTTAATCGTGGCCAAGGTTTTTGAGATATTTTCTTCTCGGGAAATAATTCTTCTATCATTTTTGTAAACATATCTTCTGTAAGCTGTAATATGTCTTCTTGGTCCACAAAAGACATCTCCATATCCAGCTGAGTGAATTCCCCATATGCTCTATCTGCGCGAGGGTCTTCATCTCTAAAACACCGTGCTAATTGAAAGTATTTTTCAACACCTGCTACCATAAGAAGTTGTTTATATTGTTGTGGAGATTGCGGAAGAGCATAAAATTTTCCAGGGTATAATCTAGAGGGCACAAGAAAATCACGAGCTCCTTCAGGGGTTGCTTTTGTTAACATTGGCGTCTCTACTTCTGTGAAGTTTTTTTCTGAAAGATAGTTTCGTATAAACAGGTTCACCTTCGATCGCAAGTCAAGATTATGTTTCATTCTTTCTCGTCTTAGATCCAGGTATCTATATTTTAAGCGTAGCTCTTCAGATATATTATAGCCATCAGAGTTTATAGGAAATGGTGGTGTTTCTGATTTATTTAATACATTAAGTTCTTCAACAGGCATCTCAAATGCACCTGTTGGTATATCATCATTAACCATATTATCAGGACGCTTCTTTATGGTGCCCGTAACTTGTATAACCCACTCATCTCTAACATCTTGAGCAATTTCATGAGCTTCTTTATTTTTAGGTGTAACCACAAGTTGCAAGGTACCTGTTCTATCTCGTATATCTAAAAAAACAAGCTTGCCATGGTCGCGCCTTGAATCCACCCAACCCGAAAGAGTAACTGTCTCTCCTTCTTTATTAATTATGTTTTTTATGTAAACTCTGTTCTGTTTCATGTTTTTTTGAATTATTTGTTGCAAGAGGTAGTTCAATAATAAAGGTTGTGCCCTTGTTTAGTCCCTTACTTTCGGCTTTTATTGTACCACCATGTCCTTCGGTTATCATCTTAACCACATACAAGCCCAATCCTGCACCTGTTACGTTTTCTTTCTCTCCCCTATTACCTCGTTCAAAGCTTTTGAATATTTTACCTTCTTCTCCTGGTTCAATTCCCATGCCGGTATCGGATATAAATATTTTTGCGACATTTCCAAACATGACATCTGTAGTAAGTCGCACAGACACACCACCCTCCCGCGTATATTTTATAGCATTATCTATAATATTAGCAACCACCTGCCTAAATTTATCTCGGTCCACATCTACTAGTATTGGGTCCTTGGGTTTATTCCAATTTAGGTCTAAGCCCTTATCCTTGGCTGTTATTTGAAATTCATCAACTATGGCATCTATCATATCGCGTAAATCAATTTTTTCAAAGTTGTATTTTAGGGTACCCTTTTCTGCGCGAGATAAATTTAGAAAGTCATTCACAAGCATCAGCATGCCTTCATTAGCCCTGTATGCCTTATTTATAACATCTAATTGCTTTGAAGATAGCTTACCATAGCTTCCTTCTCTTAGCATCGACAAATATCCTTTTAGCACAGAAATAGGAGTCCTAAGTTGATGAGATGCGATGGATAAAAATTCTGATTTAGTTTCAGAGAGCTCTTCCAATGTATTGATTTCGCGGATAGTGCCACGAACCATCATGAAGGCAAATATACAGAGTATAACAAAAAGCACCGAGTTGAAAATTATGTCTTGAGTAGTGTCTGATCTAAAAACCTCTATTAAGAAGACAAGAACTATTAGGCCCGCAAAGAATTCGGTAGCAATAACTCGAATATTAAATAGATTGTGCTTCATTATTGCGTAGGCTATACATCCAACTAAGAATATTATTGCTATATTTCCAAGCCAGCTTATTGTAAATATCCCAAAATGCGGAAGATAAAGATTAGCAAAGCTTCCTACTAAAATGGGTACACTTGATCCCACTAAAACAAAAAGTGTTTGATTTTTGTTTACCCCACTTGCTTGAGTATAGTGTTTATATAAAATCAACATTCCTCCTAAGAAATACGTTGAAAAATACGCTATATAAATCCATGATGCCCACCCAAAGTGGAGTACGTTATTCGTTGTAGGCATTAAAAGTTCTCCTCCCTTAACAAGTGCATTTGGCCACATAAAAACAGTAAAAAAGGGAAGAAAACTTAGGTATAGATATATTTGCTTTATTTTGTATAGCCCTGTAAATTTTAGAGTAAAGTTTAAGTAAAGCAAAGGTATAAATGCTGCAAAAATATAAGTAGCTTTCCCCCACATTATCACCCCAGATGCAGAATTCGTAGCTCGGTACATAATCATTCCGACTGACCAAAGAACAATAAATATAACCATTGCAAAAAAGGCTCGCGTTGCTTCGTCCTTTTTATTTCTCAGAAAAGTGATTATACCTAACGCAAGTATAATGGTTGCGTTAGTAGAAATTAATATATTAATTATGTCCATAATTCTTATTTAATACCGGAAACAAGCAGGGCCTGCTTTGCATAAACTTCCTTTTCATCGTTAACTTTTTTAAAGCCAGCCTCTTTAAGTAGTTGTTTTTGTTCTCCTTTTTTAAAAAAATGATTTTTCTCCGCTGTTTGTAAGCTGGCGTTGTAGTAAAATATTTTAATAGTCGGTATGAGTACTTTAGTAACTAAGAGTATTGCTGCTAATAACCCGTCTTTTTCTGCGCTTGCTTTAACACCATTTTTATAAATATTATAGGGGCTCCAGCCTTTTCTCAAATTAGACATCGCAATGCGGCCTCCTGGCTTTAATACTCTGTGAAATTCTTTCATTATACCTGAATGATATTTTTGAGGTATAGCATACAAGACATTATTAGATGCAATTTTATCAAAAGATTCATCGGGGAATGGAAGCTTTTCTGTTAAGTCGTGTTGTTTTACATCCACACTCTTATCTTTAGATTTGTAAATATCTAAAGCCTCTTTAGAATAATCTATTCCCACAACTTCCGCACCTTTTTGTTTGATTTTTAGAGCTAGGTTTCCAGTTCCGCATCCAGCTTCAAGCACCTTGTCCCCTGGTTTTATATGAAGATCATTTACAAGGCTATTTAATAGCTCCTGGTAAGGGATAAGGAGATTTAAAACATCATAGACTCTAAAATATTTTTTCCAAAATTGTGGATTCTGCATAATATTATTGTAATTAACTTACCAATTTATCTTCATGTGGCGAAGATTCTCTTTTAACTCTTCAAGGTATAGTATATATGGTTTAGCTTTTGTTTTCTTGAAGTATCCCTTCATGGGAGCGCGATGCTTTATGTGAGATTCCCGCAGTTCTTTTTCAGGTAACTCGTGAAAAACTGCTCCAAAATCTGAGAATGCATGAGTTAACTTCTCTGGCATAAACATGTACCAATATTTTAAACCTTTCTTCTTGCTCCATTCATATTCTGAATGCAATACCGCAAGTGAAGTGTCACGTTTTTTACCTCGATGACTGGGTAATACACCCAAGCGTGAAACCTCAACTCCATTTTCTCTATCAGAGGGAAGCCTTGTATTATAGTAGGACTCTAGGGGAAATCCCAAATCGGAGTCTAGGACCAATCTAGCTGTTCCAACCGGAT